>JBIQKN010000143.1:0-1567 GCA_044506565.1 Sphingomonadales bacterium
CACGAGACCGGCGCCGACGCCATTGCGCATGGGGCGACCGGCAAGGGCAACGACCAGGTGCGCTTCGAGCTCTCCGCCTACGCGCTCGATCCGCACATCAAGGTCATCGCCCCGTGGCGCGAATGGGACCTGACCAGCCGCACCGCGCTGATCGCCTGGGCCGAGCAGCACCAGATCCCGGTGCCCAAGGACAAGCGCGGCGAGAGCCCGTTCTCGACCGACGCCAACCTGCTGCACACCTCGAGCGAGGGGAAAGTCCTCGAGGACCCGTGGGAAGAGGTGCCCGACTACGTCTATTCGCGGACCGACAATCCCGAGGACGCCCCGGACGCGCCCGAGTACATCACGATCGACTTCGAGCAGGGCGACGGCGTCGCGCTCAACGGCGAGGCGATGAGCCCGGCGACGCTGCTCGCGGCGCTGAACGACCTCGGCCGGAAGCACGGCATCGGCCGACTCGACCTCGTCGAGAACCGCTTCGTCGGGATGAAGAGCCGCGGCATGTACGAGACCCCGGGCGGCGAGATCTATGCCCGCGCGCATCGCGGGATCGAGAGCCTGACGCTCGACCGCGGCGCAGCGCACCTCAAGGACGAGCTCATGCCCAAATACGCCGAGCTGATCTACAACGGCTTCTGGTTCGCTCCCGAGCGCGAGATGCTGCAGGCGGCGATCGACCTGAGCCAGCAGAAGGTCTCCGGCACCGTGCGGCTCAAGCTCTACAAGGGCCTCGCCCAGGTGGTCGGCCGGAAGTCGGCGAACAGCCTCTACTCGGAGCGCCACGTGACCTTCGAGGACGACGCCGGCGCCTACGACCAGCAGGATGCGGCGGGCTTCATCCGTCTCAATGCGCTACGCCTGAGGCTGCTCGCGCAACGCGATCGCGGATAATTCGCGCCGTTTGCGGCGAACCGTTGGGTTATCCACCCTTGTCCACTGGCATTGTCGCCGAAAGTGGATAAGTGCACGCTCGCGTCCTTGCCCGAATCGCCCGGGCGGCGCATCCTCCAGACATCGAGACGGGGATTGGCCCTTCCGAGACAAAGGCCGAAAGGCCAGCGACGGAGAAGGGATTTTGGAACCGTATCGACGCGACGGCGAGATGCCGCGCGGTCGAGGAACGAGACGAGGCGACCCGCGGGGAGCAATCCCCAGGCAAACCGGATCCCGAACCGCTGACGCCGCGAAGGCGCAAAGTCGGACAGGCCGGATTACCGGCCCGGTGCTGAGGTTGGGCGAGGCCTTCGGGCCAGACCGAACCGCTCGAAGCCCGGGAAGGAAAACCGGTCTCGGAACCGCCGGGCGGCGGGGTCCAGTCTTCGGACCAGGCTCAGCCCCCGACGGAACCGGCGCCGGCGCGAGCGCCGGGCGATGAGAGGCCGCTGGACCGACCCGGTTCGCAAGACCCAGTCGAGGCGGCATTGAAACGCCGGGCGTAAAGCTTCCTGCTTCGGCAGGGACCACACGCCGGTGAGAGTGGGGTCAGCCGCAAGGCTGGCCCCATTTCTCTTTGAGGCCATGCCGGATCGCCCGGGACGCTGCTCCTCTTCCCTCCCCCAAAGCTCCT
>JBIQKN010000143.1:1667-3728 GCA_044506565.1 Sphingomonadales bacterium
GAACGCTTCGACCCGAGCGAGATGACCGCCGCGCACCGCACGCTGCCGTTCGGCACCCGCGTGCGCGTGACCAACGCCGCCGGCAAGTCGGTGGTGGTGCGGATCAACGACCGCGGCCCGTTCCACGGCGGCCGCGTGATCGACCTCAGCCAGGCCGCCGCGGCCGAGCTCGGCCTGGTCCGGGCCGGCAGCGGCCGCGTCGAGCTGGCGCTGCTCGACTGACCGCCCCACCCCGGGTGACAGCCCTTTCCGCGCAGGCTAGCCTCGCGCGATGTTCGTCCCGCTCTGGCTGATCGCACTCACGCTATTGCTCATCGCCGTGCTGGCGTGGCTCGCCTTGCGCGGGCGCGGCGGCGGCGACATGATCGACCGCCAGCGCCGCGCCGCCCCCGCCGAGCGCCCGCCGGCCGACCGCAAGGCGCTGTCCGACCGCGGGGTGCGCGAGGCGATCGCCCGCGGCAACAAGCTCGAGGCGATCCGCCTGGTCCGCGAACGCACCGGGCTCAGCCTCGCCGAGGCCAAGGAGCTGGTCGAGAGCGAAATGGATTGAGGGGGGTCCCGTCCCGGTCTGGAGACGGCGCCGGTCTGGACGGGAGGGGGGGATCGGGGACCGACGCCGCCTCGCTCCCTGCAACGGCGATCCGCGGCAAGGGTTCCCTTCCCCCCTCGTCAGCCTGAACTCGTTTCAGGGCCCATCGGGCCGCTGGCGCGGAACCCTCGGGCGAAGCGCCGTGCGGCCTTGCGGCGGGCGCCGCGCGCAACTGATGGCTCACCGCGCGAGGAGGAATGGGCCCTGAAACGAGTTCAGGGTGACGAAGAGGGAAAGGGGCGCGTTGCTCGCTGCGCCCCTCCCCCTCCACCATCATTCGGATGGTCCCCCTCCCCGAGCGGAGCTCGGAGAGGAATGGATTACTTCCTCAGCTGTCCGCGGATCGCGCCTTGCGGGAAGGTGCGGGTGTGGACGTTGACGTAGTAGCCGCCGGGGTTCGCCAGCAGCGCATTGGCGACGTCGGCGCTGATCTGCGCGCAGCCGCCGCTGGTGCCGTCCTCGGGCGGCTCGAGCGTGACGACCGGCGCGCCGGTCTCGCCCGGGCCGCCGGTGTGGATGTGCGCCGCGGTCGGATCCTCGAGCCCGGTGACGTTCATCAGCCAGCACGCCGTGCCCTTGGGTGGATCGACCACCACCGTGATGTGGCCCTGCCCCGGCCCCCCGTTCAGCGTGGTGTACAGCGGCACGCCGGTATTGGGCGGCGGCGGCGGCCCGCCGAACTGCGCCGCGGCCGGAGCGGCCAGCACGAGCGTCCCGAAGGCGGCGACAAGGGCTTTGGAGAGCGTGTTCATCGTCTGTCTTTCTCCCAGAAGATCAAGCGAAGAAGCTCTCGTTATAGGGCCAAAGCCGCCGCGCGCCACAGCCAGTTTGTAACGGATGACAGGATCACCAGCCCGGCTGCTCCTCGTCCCCGCGCTGCGCGCGCTCGACTTCGTCACGGTGCGAGTGGCGGCGCACGAACCATTCGCACAACGCGAAGGCGAGCGCGAATCCGGTGGCGACGATAAGGGCGGTGGTGACGATCCAGGACATGGGTGTGCTCCGGGCAAAAGGCGGGAGCTCATCCAAGTCTCTCTGGCGCCGGCAGGCCATGACATGGGCCGGCGATGCCCGTGCCCTACGCCCCTTTCTGCGGATCGCCTAACGAATTCGGGTTGGCGCGCGCCGGCGGCGGCGGTTGTGGGCGGAGGGGTCGGGTCCTTCTTTTTTCTCACACGAAGACACAAAGGCACGAAGAGCCCGCGCCTCGCGGCGAAGCCGCTTTCCCGAATCCCGCTCGCAGGATGGCACGACGACGGCCCCCGGCGCGGCCCCTTCGTGCCTTCGTGTCTTCGTGTGAGCAAATTTGTCCTAGAGCGGCTTCGCCGCAGGGCGCCGCGTCCTCGGCACCCCCTGCGATCTCGCTGAAGATCCAATCGATTGCCCCCGCCCCGCCCCTCGGCTAGCCCCGCCCGGTGACCACGAGCGCCCTCGCCAGGCTCGCCTGCGCCCTCGCCCTCGCCGCCGCGCTG
>JBIQKN010000039.1:0-24925 GCA_044506565.1 Sphingomonadales bacterium
CCGTGCTGCCCGAATCGGGAGATGTCCGCCGGATCGACCACTTGCGCGTGCTCGATCCGCCATCGCCGGTCGCCGGTGTAGTCGGCCGAGAGTTCCTCGATCGCGCTCAGCGCCTCGGCGTTGGCGGCATCGCCGATCGCGTGGATCGCGACCTGGTAGTTCTCCATCGCCGCGCGGCTCATGTTGTTGCGCAGCGCGGTACCGTCGGTCTGCCACAGGCCGGTGTTGCCGGGCTCGTCGGCGTAGGCCGTTTTGAGCTTCGCCCCGCGCGAGCCGAGCGCGCCGTCGAGGTAGAGCTTGATTCCGCCCATCCGCAGCCGGTCGTCGTAGAGCCACGGGGTCGGGCCCGAACCGCCGATGAGCAGCATCTCGGGAACGCTCGCGGCGTAGGCCATGATACGGATGCGCAGGCGCCCGGCGTCGCCCGCGCGGCGGTAGGTCATCCAGTCCTCGATCGTCGTGCCCATATCGGCGACCGCGGTCACGCCGCGCGCGATCAGCAGCTCCTGCGCCTCGTGCAGCGCGAGGTCGCGGTCGTCGGCGCGTGGCGGCGGCACGGCGTTGGCGACCAGCTCCATCGCGGCATCGACCAGCACGCCGGCCGGCTGCCGCTCTCCGGCAATCCGCTCGATCCTGCCGCCGGCCGGGTCGGCGGTCTGGGCGGTGACTCCGGCGGCCTGCAGCGCGAGGCTGTTGGCCCACCCGGCGTGCCCGTCGACCCGCTCCAGCCACACCGGCCTGTCCGACACCACCGCGTCAAGCTCGGCGGCGGTCGGGAATCGGCCGAGGCCCCACGCCTCCTGGTTCCACCCGCGGCCGACGATCCACGGCCGCTCGGGGTTGGCCTCGGCATAGGCGGCCAGCCGGGCCAGCGCCTCGTCCAGCGAGCGCGTGCCCGAGAGGTCGAGCACCAGCTGGCCGAGCCCGAGGCCCATGACGTGGAGGTGCGAATCGATCATCCCGGGCACGACGGTCCGGCCGCGGCCGTTCTCACGGTAATCGGCGCGCGGCGGGTCCTCGCCGCGGCGATAGGTCGCGACGATCCGGCCCTGCTCGTCGATCGTCATCGCGGTGAAGCGCGTGACCGTGCCGTCGCGGTCGACCGTGATGCCGTTGATGTTGTCGATCAGCGTGTCGGCAAGAAGCGGGGCGGGGCTGAGCGCCAGGAGTGCAGCAAGAATGAGTTTCACGCGGGGACGTGGAGACGCGGAGCCGCGCCAATGGCTGCTGCGGTGTGCAGACAATTCTGGCGGCTTCGCCGCCGGAACGATCTCGCTGCACCTCCGCCCCTCTGCGTGACAGGTTCCTTCCTTCTTCTCCGCGTCTCCGCCTCTCCGAATGAACCACCCGTTCACTTCGCCGCCTCCGGCAGGTGCCGCACCAGCGCGCTGGTATCCTGGCGGCCGCCGCCCAGCGCCTGGACCTCGGCGTAGAAGCTGTCGACCAATGCGGTGACCGGCAGTTCGAGCCCGTGCGCTTGCGCTTCGCCGAGCGCGATCGCGAGGTCTTTGCGCATCCAGTCGATGGCGAAGCCGAAGTCGAATTCGCCGCGCGCCATCGTCGCCCAGCGGTTGTCCATCTGCCAGCTCTGAGCGGCCCCGCCCGAGACCGCCTCGAACACCTTGTCGAGATTCAGCCCGGCCGCCTGCGCGAAGCGGAGCCCTTCGGACAGCCCGGCCAGCACGCCGGCAATGCAGATCTGGTTGACCGCCTTGCACGCCTGCCCGGCGCCGGCCTTGCCGACGTGGACGATGCGCGCCGCGTAGGCGCTGAGGACGGGCCGCGCAGCCTCCATCGCCTCCACCGTACCGCCGCACATGATCGACAACTTGCCGTTCTCCGCGCCGGCCTGCCCGCCGGAGACCGGCGCGTCGAGCGCAAGCACGCCGCGCGCCTGCGCCGCCTCGGCAATCCGCCGGGCGATCGCGGGCGAGACGGTCGTGTGGTCGGCGTAGAGCGCGCCCGGCGCCATCGCCGCGAGCGCGCCCGCTTCGCCGAGCACGACTTCGGCGAGATCGCCGTCGTTGCCGACGCAGGTCAGGACGATTTCCTGCCCTGTCGAAGCCTCGGCAGGACTGGCGGCTACGGCGACGTCCAGCTCATCGTGCCGCGCCAGCCATTCTTCGGCCCGCGCGGCAGTACGGTTCCAGACGGTGACCCGGTGCCCGGCGCGGGCGAGGTGGCCGGCCATCGGCGCGCCCATCGTGCCGAGACCGAGGAAGGCGATACGCTTGCTCTCTGTCATCGCGGCCTCAAGTGCCGACTTCGGCCGCGCAAGGCAATCTTTGCCGGCGGGTATTTCCCTTGGCAGCGATTTTCGGTTACGGCGCGCCGCAGATGGACGGGACCCAGACCCTCGCCGGCACGCTCGACGTGGCCGACGTGCGCGCGGCGGCCGAGAGGATTGCCGGCGCGGTCGTGCGTACACCGACCATGCGTTCGCGCACGCTCTCGGCGATCACCGGCGCCGAGATTTGGCTCAAGTTCGAGAACCAGCAGTTCACCGCCGCCTACAAGGAGCGCGGAGCACTCAACGCGCTGCTGCTGCTGACCGACGAGCAGAAGTCGCGCGGCGTCATCGCAGCATCGGCCGGTAACCACGCGCAGGGACTGTCGTACCACGGCACCCGGCTCGGCGTGCCGGTGACGATCGTCATGCCGCGCACCACGCCGACGGTGAAAGTGCTGCAGACCGAGGCGGTCGGCGGCAAGGTCGTACTCGAGGGCGAGACTTACGACGAGGCCTACGCCTACGCGCGCAGCATGGAGCGCCAACTCGGGCTGACCTTCGTCCACCCGTTCGACGATCCGGTGGTCGCCGCGGGGCAGGGCACGGTGGGGCTCGAGATGCTCGAGGACGCCCCCGAGATCGAGACCCTGGTGATTCCGATCGGCGGCGGCGGGCTGATTTCAGGGATCGGCACGGTCGCCAAGGCGCATGAGCCGCCGGTCGAGGTGATCGGGGTGCAGCCGCGGCTGTTCCCGTCGATGTATGGCAAGATCAAGGGGGAGGAGCTCGACTGCGGCGGCGACACGCTCGCCGAGGGCATCGCGGTCAAGGAGCCGGGCGCGTTCACGGCGCGCGTGGTCGAGCGGGTTGTCGACGACATCCTGCTGGTCAGTGAAGCCGATCTCGAGAACGCCGTCTCGCTGCTGCTGCAGATCGAGAAGACCGTGGTCGAGGGGGCCGGCGCCGCCGGGCTCGCCGCAGTGCTCGCCCACCGCGAGCGGTTCGCCGGCAAGAAGGTCGGCCTCGTGCTGACCGGCGGCAACATCGACACGCGGCTGCTCGCCAACGTGCTGCTGCGCGACCTCGCGCGCTCGGGCCGCCTCGCGCGGCTGCGCATCTCGCTGCAGGATCGCCCCGGCGCCCTGCTCAAGGTGATGCAGGAGTTCGAGGCGCACAACATCAACATCCTCGAGATCTTTCACCAGCGGATCTTCACCGACCTTCCGGCCAAGGGACTCGTCACCGACATCGAGTGCGAAGCGCGAGACCGCGCCCAGCTCGACAAGCTCGTCGCCGCGCTGCGCGCCAAGGGCTATTCGGTGAGCCAGGTGGAACTCAACTGACCGCGTCCGAGTTAGCGGATTGAGGCACGGTTGACCCGGATCGGGGCGGTTCGGCCCACGGAGCGCCCGATTGTGGAAATTTGCTCTGCCATCCGCCGATTTTGTGGTTAATAGTGTTTCACACTCGCCCCCAGGGGTCGTACTCTTCCGGGGTCGACTGCTCGACCATTGGCTGTGCAATGAGGACCGCCTGAGACGTGACGGCCCCCGTTCGATTTCCCCGCTTCTTCGTGACGAGCCCCGCGCCGTGCCCATATCTGGCGGGGAAGACCGAGCGGAAGGTGTTCACCGAACTCAAGGGGCCACATGCAGAATCGCTCAACGATGCGCTCGGCCGCATCGGCTTTCGGCGCAGCCAGACCGTCGCCTACCGCCCGAGCTGCCTCGACTGCCGGGCCTGCGTCTCGGTGCGCGTGGTGGCTGACGAGTTCCAGCCCTCGACCCAGCAGCGGCGCAACATGCGGTGCAACGGCGACCTCGTGGTCACGGAATGCCGTCCCTGGGCCACCGCCGAGCAGTTCGAGCTTCTCCAGCGCTACCTGAGCCGGCGCCACCCGGGCGGCGGCATGGCCGCGATGGACGAGATCGATTACGCGGACATGGTGGAACACACTGCCGTGTCGAGTTTTGTGCTTGAATACCGGGAACCTACTGCGGACGGAGAGCCGGGGCGCCTCGTCGGCGCCTGTCTCACCGACAGGCAGGGGGACGGGCTGTCGATGATCTACAGCTTCTACGACCCGGAGCATGAGGCGCGCACGGGGCTTGGGAACTACATCATCCTCGATCACATCCGGCGCGCCGCCGAAGCGCAGCTGCCCTACGTCTACCTCGGCTATTGGGTCGAGGGGTCGGCCCGCATGCAGTACAAGATCCGCTATCGGCCGCTCGAGCGGCTCGGACCAGCGGGCTGGCAGAGATTCTCCGACGAGGAGCAGTCGGCGCTCATCGCCTCCGTCGCCAGCGCCCGACGCGACGATGCCGTGCTCGTCGAAGGCTGCAGCAAGGACGGCACGCCGGGCGGCCAGAAGCAGTATAACGTCGCCTGATACGGCGCTCGCGCGCGTGTTCCGTTCGCTGGCGACATTCGCGGCCACGTTGTCGCTCGTTGCATCGCCGCTTGCGGCCCAAGATGTCTCCGATCGCGAACTCCGCGAGCTGATACCCGACTCCGCCGTAGCCGACCCGGAGACCTGGGCCGGGCAGGGGGTTCCGCCGGAAGACGCCGCTGCCGCGGAGGCCGCCGGGGATCTCCAGCCAGATTCGCCGCTCGATGAGACACTGATCGACATCCCGTGGCCGGACCAGGTCGAGCTGCCGCCGATCGAGCCGCTTGAGCCCGAACCCGACATAGAGTTCGCCGACTTCGATCTCGAACTGCCGCGCGTCGAGATGGGCGCCGAAGAACGAATTTCCGACGAGCTGGTGCTGGTGTTCCCGCGCGAACGCGCGCTGTTCCCGCAGCACGATGAGTTCCTCGACCGGTTCGAAGCGTTGTCGACGATCGAGGATCTCGATGACGACGACAACGCCGCGCGGCTTGCCGCACAGGCGCGTGCCGACGAGGACCTGCTCAATCGCCTGCTGCGGATCTACGGTTACTACGACGCGCAGGTCTTCCGCTCGGTCGGCGCGATCGAGCCGGGCGAGGACGAATCGTCCGGCGGCGGCCGCCCGACGGTTCGGTTCGACATCGTTCCGGGGCCGCAATACCGCTTCGGCGAGGTCGACCTCGCCGGTCTCGAAGCTGCGGGGGCCGACCACCCGGCGCTGCGCTCGGCGTTCGAGATCGTCACCGGCGACCCGCTGCTGGCGGACAAGATCGTCGAGGAACGCTACGATCTCGACCTCGCGCTCGGCGAGGGCGGCTATCCGTTCGCGGCGATTTCCGAGCCCGAGCTGCTCGTCGACCACGACCGTGATGAAGGCGACTTGACGATGCCGGTCACGCCGGGCGGCAAGTACGCCTTCGGCGCGGTCACCAGCAACATGCCGGAGTTCCTCTCCGGCGAGCACCTGGCCGACATCGCCCAGTTCGATCCCGGCGACCTCTACCAGCGCAGCCTCGAGCTAGACCTGCGGCGGGCGATCCTCGCGACCGGCCTCGTCAGCACGGTCACCCTGACCCCGGTCGAGGTCGAACCGCCGGCTCCGGGCGATCCGGGCACGGTCGACATCGCCGTCGCGATGACCCCGGCCAAGCTGCGCACCCTGGCCGGCGCGATCGGCTACGGCACCGGCGAAGGCTTCAAACTCGAAGGCAGCTGGGAGCACCGCAACCTGTTCCCGCCCGAGGGGATGCTGCGCGTGCGCGGCATCGCTGGCACCGAGGAGCAGTTGCTCGGGGTGACGTTCCGCAAGAACAACTTCGGCGGCCGCGACAAGATTCTCACGATCGACGCCTTCGCCAGCACGATCGATTACGACGCCTACGATGCCCGCACTGTTTCGCTCGTCGGGACCTACGAGCGGGTCAGCACACTGCTGTTCCAGAAACCGTTCAGCTGGTCGGGCGGCCTCGAGCTGGTGGCGACGCGCGAGCGCGAGCGCGACGCCGACGGCAACCTGGGGCCGCCGCAGACCTTCTTCATCGCCGCGCTGCCCGGTTACGCGCAAATCGATACCTCGGACGACCTGCTCGACCCGACCCGCGGCTTCCGCGTCGGCCTGCGGGCCTCGCCGGAGGTGTCGCGGACCCAAGGGGTCGAGAGTTTCTACCTGCGCGGCCAGCTCGACGCGAGCTACTACCTTCCGGCCAGCGACAGCATCGTCCTGGCGGCGCGCACTCGGGTCGCAAGCATTCCGGGCGCACCGCTCGCGGCCATCGCGCCCTCGCGGCGTCTTTACGCGGGAGGCGGCGGCTCGGTGCGCGGCTACGCGTACAAGGGGATCGGGCCGCGCAACAGCGAAGGCGACCCGAGCGGCGGGCGCTCGTTGATCGAGCTTTCGGCCGAGGCGCGCATTCGAACGGGACTGCTCGACGGCGCGCTCGGGATAGTGCCGTTCGTCGACGCCGGTACCGTAGGTGAAGGGGCCACTCCGAGCTTCGACGAGATCAAGTTCGGCGCGGGCATCGGCGTCCGGTACTACACGAGCTTCGGGCCGCTCCGGCTCGACGTGGCGGTTCCGCTCAATCCCGGACCGGGCGATCCGGACGTCGGCGTCTACGTCGCGCTGGGGCATGCGTTCTGATGGCCGGCGACGAGGATCCCGCTGGCGCTGTCGCCGAACCGATCCCGCCGCGCTTCGCTCGGGGGCGGCGCCTCCTGCGCTGGCTCGGTGTCGCGCTTACGGGGCTGCTCGTCCTTTTCGCGCTGGTGATCGCCTGGCTGCACACCGGGTGGGGGCGCCAGTGGATCGCCGAGCGGATCGCTGCCTATGCTCCTGCATCGGGCCTGTCGGTCGAAGTCGGCCGGATCGAAGGATCGGTGCTGTGGAGCGCGACGCTCCACGACGTGAAGCTGCGCGACGCGGAGGGAACGCTATTCCTCGAAGTTCCTGAAGTCGATCTCAACTGGCGGCCGCTCAAGTTCTTCGTCACGGGACTCGACGTGCGTCACCTCGTTCTCCACGAGGGCACGCTCTACGCCGCGCCCGAGCTCGAACCGGGCGATCCCGACGCGCCGATCCTGCCCGACTTCGACATCCGCATCGACCGCTTCGTGGTCGACGACCTGACCGTCGCCGAGGGCCTGCTCGGAGAAGAGCGGGTGGTCGATTTCCGCGCGCAGGCCGACGTGCGCGACGGTCGGGTGCTGCTCGACGCCGAAGGCGACCTCGGCGGCGGCGATACGTTCGACGCCCTGGTCGACGCGATGCCCGACGGCGACCGGTTCGACCTCGACCTCGATTATCGGGCGCCCGCCGGAGGACTTCTCGCCAGCCTCACCGGGAGCGAGCTGGACTCGCGGGCCCGCATGGTCGGCCACGGATCGTGGGAGGCGTGGGACGGGGCGTTCGTGGTCACCCGGGGCGACACGAGCGTCGCCGCCCTCAAGCTCACCAATCGCGGGGGGGTGTATCGCATCGTCGGCCAGGTCCGGCCGGAGGGATACGTGACGGGCCTTCCGGCCCAGGCGCTGGGCGAGGTCGTGTCGCTGGCGGGGGTCGGCACGCTCAAGGACAGCGTGCTCGACGGCAGCGTCGCGGTGCGGGGCCGCGGGGTGAACTTCGATGCCGAGGGCGCGCTCGATCTCGGCTCGAACGCCTTCGACGGCTTCGAGACGCAACTCGTGCTGCTCGATTCGGAGCTTTTCGGACCCGGCCTCACCTTCCGCGAGGCCGTTGTGCGGGCGACCTTCGACGGTCCGTTTCGCCGCTTTTCGGCGCCGATAGAGCTGACCGTGGGCGAGGCCGATCTCGGCGGCACCGTTCTCCGGGATCTCGCCGAGCGCGGCACGCTGACCTACGACGGCACGCGCTGGGTCCTGCCGCTCGACGCGTCCGTGGCGCGGATCACCAGCGGCAATACGCTGATCGATCCGCGGCTCGTCGGCGGACGCCTGCGCGGCACGCTGGTCCTGGCCGGCGACCGGTTGACCTCCGACGACCTCCAGCTGCGGTTCCCGGGCATGGCTGCCGACCTCACGCTGCGCGGCGACATCGCGCGTGGCGGCTATGCGCTCGCCGGCCCGGTCGAGGCGCGCGGCCTCGTGCTCGAAAACCTCGGCACCGTCGATGCCGGGGCGAAGATCGTGTTCCGCATCGGCAACGCGGTGCCGTGGTCGCTGCAGGCGAACTTCACCGGCCGCATGCCGCGGGTGACCAACGCCACGCTGGCCAACATCGCCGGCGACAACATCCGCTTCCAGGGCGGCGTGACGCTGGGCTCCGGCCGGCCGATCGTGTTCGACCGGACGCGGCTGACCGCGAGCAAACTGACGCTGACCGTCGACGGGCGCGTCGAGCAGGGGCGTACGACACTCGCCGGCAACGGACGCCACGTCGATTACGGTCCCTTCACCGTCGAGGCTGCGTTGGCCGACGACGGTCCGACCGCCACGCTGGTGTTCGACAATCCGTACCCGCCGGCGGGCCTGCGCGACGTGCGCATCGCGCTCGCGCCGACGCCCGACGGGTTCCGTATTGAAACCGAGGGCCAGTCCGCGCTCGGGCCGTTCGACGGGCTCGTCGACCTGACCATGCCCGAAGGCGGTCCGACGCGTATCGGCATCGGGCGGCTCGACGTCTGGCGTACCTCGGTGACCGGGGATCTGACGCTTGGCGACGAGGCGATCGCGGGCACGCTGGCGCTTGCTGGCGGTGGGATCGACGGCACCGTCATGCTGGCACCGCGCGGCGGCGGGCAGGGTTTCGACATCGCCCTGACGGCCGACGACGCGACCTTCGGCGGGGCCACTCCGCTGGCGATCGCCGAGGCCACGATCGACGTCAGCGGTACCGTCGGGGGCGGAAACTGGACCGTCAGCGGCAGCGCTCGCGGGGGTGGGCTCAGCTACGGGTCGCTGTTCCTCGGCCGGTTCGCGGGCCGCGCCGAGGTGACCAACGGGAGCGGCACGTTCCAGGCTTCGGTGACCGGGCGCCGGGAGGCACGCTTTGCGCTGCAGGTCGCGGGACAGGTCGCGCCCGATCGCATCGCGGTCGCCGCGCGTGGGGACTATGGCGGACGCGACATCACGATGCCGCGCCGCGCGGTCCTGCTGAAGACGGCCGATGGAGGGTGGGAGCTGCAGAGGACCCAGCTCGGTTTCGGCAGTGGCTTCATGCTCGCCGAAGGCCGCTTCGGTGGCGAGCAGCCGCCCCAGGGCCGGCTCAGCCTGGCGAGGATGCCGCTGTCGCTGCTCGATGCAGCCGGGGCCGAACTTGGGCTCGGCGGCACGGTCTCGGGCATCGTCGATCTTGGCGCCGGGCCCAACGGCGTCCCGACAGGCGAGGCGCGCGTGCTGGTCGACGACCTGACGCGCTCGGGCTTCGTGTTGACGTCGCGGCCGATCGACCTCGCGCTGGTCGCGCGCCTTTCGCCGAGCCAGCTGCAGGCGCGAGCGGTCATGAAGGACAACGGCCAGACCGAGGGGCGTCTCCAGGCGCGCATTTCCAACCTTCCCGCGGCGGGCGGGTTGACCGACCGGCTCTATGCGGGCGATCTCTTCGCCCAGCTGCGCTTCGATGGGCCGGCCGACGCCCTCTGGCGGCTTGCGGCGCTCGACCTGATCGACCTCTCGGGCACCGTCCAGGTCGCGGCCGACGTCACCGGTTCGCTGGCGAATCCGCAGGTTCGCGGTTCGCTCGCCGGCGACTCGCTCCGGGTCCAGAGCGCGCTGACGGGTACCGACATCCGCAGCGTCCGCGCGCGCGGCCGCTTCTCCGGCTCACGGCTGCAGCTCGCGAGTTTTGCCGGCACGGCCCCGAACGGCGGCGCCGTCAGCGGCAGCGGCTTCGTCGATCTCGCCGGGATGACCGGCGGGCGAGGCCCGCGGATCGACATCCGGCTGGCAGCGCGCGATGCCGAGATTCTCGACCTCTCGAACATGGGCGCCACTGTCACCGGACCGATGCGCATCGTCTCCGACGGCGTCGGTGGGACGATCGCCGGGCGGCTGCGCGTATCCGAGGCCCGCTGGCAGCTCGGCGTGGCTGCGGAAGCGCAGCAATTGCCGAATATCCGCACCCGCGAAATCAACCTGCCGCCCGACGTCCGTGTTGCGGCCGCCCCGAGTGCGCCGTGGCGCTACCTGATCGACGCCACCGCGCCGGGCGGGGTCGAAGTCGACGGGATGGGACTCGACAGCGAATGGAGCGCCGACATCCGCCTGCGCGGGACGACCGAGAGCCCGCGCATCAACGGCGAGGCGCGGGTCGTGCCGCGCCAGGGGTTCTATTCCTTCGCCGGGGTCCGCTTCGAGATGACCCGCGGGGCGATCTACTTCACCGGGGAATCGCCGCCCGACCCGCGTCTCGACATACGCGCCGAAACCGAGGTCGAAGGGCTCAGCGTGGTGGTGACCGTCACCGGGAACTCGAGTCTGCCTGAGATCGCCTTCAGCTCCGTGCCCGCGCTGCCGGAAGAGGAGCTACTGGCCCGGATGCTGTTCGGCGACGGGATCGCCAACCTGTCTGCGACCGACGCGCTGCAGCTCGGCGCGGCGGTGGCCAGCTTGCGCGGCGGCGGAGGGATGGATCCGATCAACCAGTTGCGGACCTCGATCGGCCTCGACCGTCTGCGCATCGTCCCCGCCGACCCGGCGCTCGACCGTCGAACCGCGATCGCCCTCGGCAAGAACTTCGGCCGTCGCTTCTACGGGGAACTGATCACCGACGGGCAGGGCTACAGCGCCACCGAGGTCGAGTTCCGCGTGACCAGCTGGCTGTCGCTACTGGCCAGCGTCAGCACGATCGGCCGGCAGAGCGTCCGCGCCGAGTACCGGCGGGACTACTGAGCCTTCCGTCGGCGCTCGCAGGAATCTCGGCCCTCGTCCCGTCTCCAAACGAAGAAGGGGCGCCCGGTTGGACCGGACGCCCCCGTCATTCGCAGCGTCTCCCGAAGGATCAGGCGCTGTAGTACATGTCGAACTCGACCGGGCTCGGAGTGGTCTCGAACCGGCTGACCTCTTCCCACTTGAGATCGGAGTAGGCGTCGATCTGCTCCTTGGAGAACACGTCGCCCTTGAGCAGGAACTCGTGGTCGGCCTGGAGCGACTCGAGCGCCTCACGCAGGCTGCCGCATACGGTCGGCACCTCGGCGAGCTCGGCCGGCGGCAGGTCGTAGAGGTTCTTGTCCATCGCCTCGCCCGGGTGGATCTTGTTCTGGATCCCGTCGAGGCCGGCCATCAGCAGCGCCGAGTAGGCGAGGTACGGGTTGGCCATCGCGTCGGGGAAGCGGAACTCGACCCGCTTGGCCTTTTCGCCGGAGCCGTACGGGATACGGCACGAGGCCGAGCGGTTGCGCGCCGAGTAGGCGAGCAGCACCGGCGCCTCGAAGCCCGGCACCAGCCGCTTGTAGCTGTTGGTGGTCGGGTTGGTGAACGCGTTGAGCGCCTTGGCGTGCTTGATGACGCCGCCGATGTAGTACAGGCAGGCGTCCGAGAGGCCCGCGTAGCCGTTGCCGGCGAACAGCGGCTTGCCGCCCTTCCACAGCGACATGTGGGTGTGCATGCCGCTGCCGTTATCGTCCTTGATCGGCTTGGGCATGAAGGTGGCGGTCTTGCCGTAGGCGTGCGCAACCATGTGCACGACGTACTTGTAGATCTGCATCCGGTCGGCGGTCTCGACCAGCGTGCCGAACGTCAGACCGAGCTCGTGCTGCGCGGCCGCGACCTCGTGGTGGTGCTTGTCGCACGGCAGGCCCATCTCGAGCATCGTCGAGACCATCTCGCCGCGGATGTCCTGCGCACTGTCGACCGGGGCTACCGGGAAGTAGCCGCCCTTGGCGCGCGGCCGGTGGGCGAGGTTGCCGCCTTCGAGCTCGGAGCCGGTGTTGGTCGGCAGCTCGATGTCGTCGATCTGGTAGCCCGAGCCGGCGTAGCCGTCCTCGAAGCGGACGTCGTCGAACATGAAGAACTCGGCTTCGGGGCCGACGTAGACGGTGTCGCCGATGCCGGTCGACTTGAGGTAGGCCTCGGCCCGCTTGGCAGTCGAGCGCGGGTCGCGACCGTAGAGCTCGCCGGTGGACGGCTCGACGATGTCGCAGTTGATGATCATCATCGGGGTCGCGCTGAACGGATCGATCCACACCGCGTCGAGGTCGGGCTTGAGGATCATGTCGGACTCGTTGATCGTCTTCCAGCCGGCGATCGACGAACCGTCGAACATCAGGCCTTCATCGAGCGCATCCTCGTCGATGACCTTCGAGACCATCGACAGGTGCTGCCACTTGCCCTTGGGATCGGTGAAGCGAAGATCGACCCATTCGATCTCCTCTTCCTTGATCCGCTTCACGATGTCCGCTGCACTGGCCATGGTATTCCTTCCTGGACTTGTCCCCTCCCGCCCAGGGTGGGGTTAATTGAACGGCCCCTCCGACGCGGAGGGATAGGGGTAGGCATCGGGAGCCGGCGCCGGCCTGCTCCCGTACCCTCCCGATTTCCCCGCAGACGCGGGAACTCGGGAGGGGAAAACTCAGATCGCCGCCTCGTCCTTCTCGCCGGTGCGGATTCGCAACGCGGACTCGATGTTCGAGACGAAGATCTTGCCGTCGCCGATGCGCCCCGTGGCCGCGGCCGCGGCGATCGCCTCGACGACCTGCTCGGCCTGGGCGTCGGGCACGACGACCTCCAGCTTCACCTTGGGCAGAAAATCGACGACGTACTCGGCGCCCCGGTACAGCTCGGTATGTCCCTTCTGCCGGCCGAAACCCTTGGCCTCGGTCACGGTGATTCCCGAGACTCCGACTTCGTGCAGCGCCTCCTTCACTTCGTCGAGCTTGAACGGCTTGATGATGGCCTCGATCTTTTTCACTGGTCCCCTGCCCAAGTCTGGTCCGGGCGCGCGAACGCCGGACGGCTTTCACCATCCCCCGGCACTGTTCTTCAAGAATCGTGCCAAGGCGCTGCCGCAGGAGGTAGACAATCGCGTTGCGCGGCGAAAGGGCGGATTCGCAACGATACGCGTGGATCAGGCGCCGCCCCCGACGCGATATTGCGCGCTGGGGACACCCGGTGATGTGCAAGTTTCGGGCACTTGCTGCCGCTTAATTGGGCATCACAGCCGAAGGCCGGCGGTTTCCTCGAGCCCGGCCATCAGGTTGAGCGACTGCACCGCCGCGCCGCTTGCGCCCTTGCCGAGGTTGTCGAGCACCGCGACGAGGCGCGCCTGCGTGCCGTCCGGCGAGGCGAAGACGTGGAGCTCCATCGCGTCGTTCGGCTCGGCCGACCGCCGGAGCAGCAGCTCGCCGTCGTCGGGCATCGCGCCCATCCGCACCACACGGCTCGCTCCGTAGAACGCGGCGAGCCACTCGCGCATCGCCTCGGGCGTCCCGGCACCGGGCATAGCCGCGAGCGGAAGCGGGACCTCGACCACCATTCCGCGATGCGCGGGGATCACCGCCGGGGAGAACAGCGGCGCGCGCGTGAGGCCGCAGCGCTGCTGCATTTCGGGGACGTGTTTGTGCCCGAGTTCGAGGGCGTAGCCGCGCCAGGCGATGTCGGCATCGTCCTCGAACCGCGCGATCAGCGACTTGCCGCCGCCCGAGTAGCCCGAGACGGCGTTGCAGGTGTACGGCCAGTCGGCCGGCAACAGCCCTGCGCGCACGAGCGGGGCGACCAGCCCGATGAACCCGGTCGAATAGCATCCGGGGTTCGACACCATCTGCGCCTCGGCCACGACCGTATGGCCGACGACCTCGGCAAACCCGTAAACCCATCCCGGGGCCACGCGATGCGCGGTCGAGGCATCGATGACCCGCACCTTGCTCCCCGCATCGATCAGCGCCACCGCCTCGCGCGCCGCGTCATCGGGCAGGCACAGGATCGCGAAGTCGGCGTCATTGAGCGCCTCGCGCCGGGCGGCAGGGTCCTTGCGGCGGGCATCGTCGAGCGTCACCAGTTCGAACTCGGCGCGGTCGGCGAGCCGATCGGCGATCTCGAGCCCGGTCGTGCCGGCGGCTCCGTCGATGAATACCGTATACGCCATCACGGCAGGACCTCGAGCCGGTCGACGTGGATGTAGCCCACCGGCCCGCCGAGCCCGAGGCAACCCCAGGCCCAGCTGCCGGTGACGTCGAGGACCTCGAAGCTGTCACCCTCCATCAGCGAACAGATCTCTTCGGCATCTTCGGCCGGCGCCGCGAAGAGCGTTGCGCCGCCCGGCATGACGCTGCGCGGCTGCGGCACGGCATAGTGCGGGACGAAATATTTCCCGGCGAGGCCGATGTGCGCGAGATCGCCGCGCAACGGGACGATGCGCGGGTCTGCCTTCGGCGCGGGCCCGGCAAGCGCGAACGGTCCTTGCGGGGTGCTGGCGGGTTGGTCTGCTATCGTAGGTACCTGCGGATTTCGTGCTGGCGCGCGATTAGACGCGGCGGCCCGGGGGAGCAAGCGGTGGCGTGAGGCGAATGTTCCCGGCCGACCGGGGCCGTTACCCGAACCGCGCGCGGAGCATGTGCCACGCGGCCCGGAGGCCGAGCGCGTCGCCGCCCTTGGGCCGGCCCGGCTTGGCAGTCGGCCGCCAGGCGAACGTATCGAAGTGCGCCCAGTCGATGCCTTCGCCGACAAACCTGTCGAGAAACAGCCCGGCGACGCTGGCGCCGGCGAAACCGTTGGCATGCGCGTTGTTGGTGTCGGCGATGTCGGACTTCAGCCATTCGGCATAGGCCTCGGGCAGCGGCAGGCGCCAGCACTCGTCGTCGTGGGCCTTGCCGGCCGCGAGCAGTGCCTCGGCGGTCTCGTCGCGCCGCGCCATCAGCGCGGGCAGGTCGGGGCCGAGGGCAATCCTGGCGGCCCCGGTAAGCGTGGCGAAGTCGATGACCAGCTCGGGCTGTTCCTCGCTCGCCCGGGCCAGCGCGTCGGCCAGCACGAGCCGGCCCTCGGCGTCGGTGTTGCCGATCTCGACCGTCAGTCCCTTCCGGCTCCTCAGCACGTCGCCCGGCCGGAACGCGTTGCCGGCGATCGCGTTCTCGACCGCTGGAACCAGGCAATGCAATCTCACCCGGAGCCCCGCGCCCATGACGAGGCCAGCGAGCGCGAGCGCATGCGCGGCGCCGCCCATGTCCTTCTTCATCAGCAACATGCCGGCCGCCGGCTTGATGTCGAGGCCGCCGGAATCGAAGCAGACGCCCTTGCCGACGAGCGCCAGGACCGGCGCTTTCTCGTCCCCCCAGGTCAGGTGCAGCATGCGCGGTGCGTGGCTGCGTCCGGCAGCGCGCCCGACGGCATGGACGAGGGGGTACTCGCGCTCGAGCGCCTCGCCCTTCGTCACCGAGAGCTTCGCGCCGTGCGCCTTGGCGAGCCTTTCCGCCTCGGCCTCGAGGGCGGCCGGGCCCATGTCCTCGGCCGGGGTGTTGACCAGGTCGCGCACCCACACGACGGCCCGCGCTTCGGCGAGAGCCGGCTCGATGGCCTTGGGCTCGCGGGTCAGCAGAATGCGCGGCCCTTGCGGCTCCTTCTCCTCGCGATAGCGGGTGAACCGGTATTGCGCGGTCTGCCATCCGTGCAGCGCCGGGCCCGGCGCGGCGTTCGCCAGGCGATAGCTGCCGGCCGGAAGCTCCTCGGCAAGCTTGGCCAGGCACCAGCTCGACAGCGTGGCCGGATCCTTGACGCCGCCGACCGCGAACCAGCCGTCGCCGTCGGGCACGATGCCCACCTGGTAGCCGGCGCCGGTAAACTTCTGCCCGGCCAACGCGGCGCGCTGCGGCGCGCTCAGCCCCTGGGCGAACGCGGCGAAGCCGTCCTTGTTGACGAGGTGGATCGCGGTCGCTTCCTGGCCGCGGTCCGGCTGGATCAATTCGTGCCTGTTCATGGATTGCCGCTTGCCCGTTCGCGCGCGTTTTGGAAAGGCGGGGCAATGATGCGATCGATCTGGGCCCTGGCTCTGGCGGCCACCCTGACGGCCTGTAATCCGGACCAGGGCGGTGACGCCACGGATCCGGCGGCGACGGCCACGCCTTCTCCGACTCCCACGGAGACGGAGACCGTATCGAGCAGTGGTGCTCGGTCGGTGGCGGAGGAGACCGACGACTTCCTGTTCAAATACGCCTACCCCGCGGAGGCCGGGCGGATCGTCGAGCTGGCCTCGCTGCTCGACGTGGATCTCGCCGAACAGCGCGAGGACCTTGCCGCCGAAGCGGCTGCGGCCCGCCGTGCGGCGCGGGACGAAGGGTTCCCCTACAACAAGTTCAGCTATTCGGCCGAATGGAAGGTGGTCAGCGACCTGCCCGGCTGGCTCAGCCTGTCGGCGGAGGTCGCGACCTACACCGGCGGCGCCCACGGCAATTACACGATTCGCTCGCTCGTGTGGGACAAGGAGGCCGAGCGGTCGGTCGATGCAGCGGCGCTGTTTACCTCTCCGGCCGCGCTGGGCGAGGCGCTCGGAGACCGTTTCTGCGATCGCCTCGACCAGGAACGGGCCAAGCGTCGGGGTGCGCCCGTGCCCGAGGACTCGGACGATGAGTTCGACAAGTGCCCCGACATTTCCGAGCTCAGGGTGCTGGTCGGATCGTCGAACCGGCGTACCTTCGACCGGCTGACGCTCTACGCCGGGCCGTACGTGGCCGGGCCTTACGCGGAAGGCCCCTACGAAGTGAACCTGCCGATCGACGACGCGGTGCTCGCCGTGGTCAAGCCCGATTACCGCGAGGCTTTCACGGCTCGCAATTGAGCGCGTTTCGCCCTACATGGCGCCGATGACCGAATACCAGCACGTCACCGCCGACATGTCCGTCTACCGCGACGGCTCGATCAAGCTCCACGGGCCCGAGGGGTTCGAGGGCATGCGCAAGGCCGGCCGCCTGGCCGCCGAGATTCTCGACGCAATGGTCGAGGTCGTCCGTCCCGGCGTGTCGACCGAGGAGATCGATCGCGTCGTGCGCGAGATGACTCTCGACGGCGGCGGGGTGCCGGCGACGCTCGGCTATCGCGGCTATACGCATTCGTGCTGCATTTCGGTCAACCATGTCGTCTGCCACGGGATTCCCTCGTCGAAGACGCTGCGCGAGGGTGACATCGTCAATATCGACGTGACCCCGCTGCTCGACGGCTGGCACGGGGATTCGAGCCGCATGTACCTCGTCGGCGACGTGTCGCTGAAGGCTCGTCGGCTGGTCGAGGTGACCCACGAGTGCCTGATGATCGGGATCGCGCAGGTCAGGCCAGGCGCGCGCCTCGGCGACATCGGCGCGGCGATCCAGGCCCATGCCGAACAGTACCGCTACGGCGTAGTGCGCGATTTCTGCGGGCACGGTCTCGGCCGCCTGTTCCACGATGCGCCCGAAGTGGTCCATGCCGCGCGCGCCGGCACCGGGCCCGAGCTCAGGCCCGGCATGTTCATGACTATCGAGCCGATGATCAACCTCGGCAAGCCGTCGGTGAAGCTCCTCAGCGACGGCTGGACGGCGGTGACGCGGGACAAGAGTCTCTCGGCGCAGTTCGAGCACTCGATCGGCATCACCGAGGACGGCTGCGAGATCTTCACGCTGAGCCCGAAGGGGCTGCACAAGCCGCCTTATTCCTGAGGTCTCGCGCCGGGGCGCGTGTGGAAACGCCCGGTCTATCGCCGGAACGGTGGATGGTGGGCCGTCAGTCCGTCCGCTTGAGAGCGAGATCGGCAATCATTCCGGCCTCGCCGAGCAGCCTGCCGGTCCACCGATAGACGATGCGGCCTCTGGGCGTCACGATCTCCATCACATGGAATGCGGCACCGACGTTCGGTTCGCCGCTCAGTCTCGCGTCGCCCCGGAAGAGTGACCTCGCTTCAAGCAGGCGATCCAACGTCCCGGCGTCGTTCTCCGACAGTTGACGCGTCAGCGCATAGTCCAGCCGCCGATCGACCTCCAGTGATCCTTCCGAGGCGGTCTCGGCAACCTGGCTCCATAGCCAGTGGCCGTCGTCGTCTCGCCAGACGATCGTGCTCGCTTCCGAACGGTTGTGGTGGGCGACGACGCTGTCGATGTAGATCGCCGAGGTGGCCATCGGAATCGGCTGGCCGCGATCCCTCCTGATCCGGAGGCTGCGTTCGATTTCCGGCTCGAACGTCGCATGGGCCGCGTTCCCGACGCGTTGGTCTTGCGGCGAACAGGCCATAATGGCGAGGCCGATGAGCAAGGAGAGAGCGTGGCGCTTCATGGCTATCCTTCCCGCGCCGCCCGGATCGCCGCCCCTCCCGCAAACGGCGCAATCGCCACGAGCACCAGGCTGATCGCCCCCGTCAGCGCGATCCCGCCCGCGCCGCCGGTCGACAACGCGCCCGCCCCGAAAACGAGCAGCGGCACGGCGAGCGGGATCAGCAGCAGGCCCGACAGCGCCGCCCCGCCGCGCAGCCCGACCGTCAACGCCGCGATGACCAGGCCGATCGCGGCCAGCCCGGGAGTTCCTGCCAGCAGGCCGAGTTCGACCGTCCGCAGCGTCGTGCCGTCGAGCCCGAGAAGCATTGCGGCCGGTATCGCGGCCAGCATCAGCGGAGGCCCGAAGCTCAACCAGTGCGCGAGCAGGCGCACGGCTATCGCCAGCTCGTCGGCTACCCCGCGCAGGTAGAGCTGGTCGAACACCCCGCGTTCGACGTCGCGCGCGAGTAGCCGATCGAGCGGCAGAATCGAGGCGAGCAGCGCCGCGATCCACACGACGCCGCCTCCTGTCCGCGCCAGCAGGTCGGAAGCGGGACCGACTGCGAACGGGTAGAGCATTGCCACCGCGACGAAGAACAGCACCGGGAGCAGCGTCGCCCCTCGACCCGCACCGCCGAACATCAGCCCAAGATCGCGCCGGAGCAGCGCCGCGACCACGCTCACGGCGCGTAGTCCGCGAGTTCGAGCCGCCGCATCCCCGGCACGTCGAACGGCTGGTGCGAGGCGACCACGGCGATTCCGCCGCGGGACAGATAGTCGGCCACCTGCCGCTGAAAGCTGGCGCCGGCCTGCGCGTCGAGCCCGTTGAGCGGTTCGTCTAGCAGCCACAGGCCCGCGCCGCGAGCGTTCGACATCAGGATCGCCGCCCGCTTGCGCTGGCCGGTCGAGAGAAACCGCACCGGCACGTCGAGCAGCCCGGTGAGACCGAGACCCTCCACCGCATATTCCCTCCCCCTAAAGGGGGAGGATCGGGTGGGGGTGTTCGGCGCTTCCGGCAAGGTCGGAACCCCCACCCCCGGCCCCTCCCCGCCGGTGAGGGGAGTTGCGGGGTGCGCTCCAAAGTCGATGCCGTCGACCCGCTCCCAGAACTGGAGCGCCTTGCCGAGCGGCAGGTCGCCGTCGAGCGCCAGGCGCTCGTCGAGCAGTGCCACCTCGCCGGTCCGCCCGACCGTCCCTGCCCACGGCCGCAGCAACCCCGCGAGAATGCGCAGCAGGCTCGACTTGCCGGTACCGTTGGGCCCTGCGATTTGCAGCGCCTCGCCCGGCTGCAACGCGAACGACAGCCCGCGGAACAGCAGACGCTCGCCGCGGCGGCAGGCGAGGTCCGTCGCGGAAAGGCTCGCGGGTTCCATGGCGGCCCCGGTTAGGGCAGAAGGCCGGGGCCGACAAGCAAGGCCGCATTCGAAGGAGGCGCGATGACTGTCCCGCAACTCACGCCGACCGAGCGTACCGAGGCGCTCCGCGAGCTGCCCGAGTGGACCCTGCGCGACGACGCCAGCGCGATCTATCGCAGCTTCCGCTTCGTCGACTTCAGCGAGGCCTTCGCCTTCATGACACGGGTCGCACTGCTGGCCGAGCGGGACAACCATCATCCCGAGTGGTCCAACGTCTACAACCGCGTCGAGATCACGCTCACCACTCACGATGCGGGCGGCCTCTCGCGGCGCGACGTCAACATGGCCTGGGCGATCGATCGGCTGGTCGCATGAGAAGCCTTTCGACCCTTCTCGTCGCGGCCCTGCTGGCCACACCCGCCGTCGCCCAGGACAAGCCGGCATGGGTCGGCGTCTGGGAGGGACGCATCGGCAGCTACCCGGTTCGCGCCTGCTTCGACACTTCGGGCGGCGGTGGGTGGGGCCGCGGATCGTACTACTATCGCTCCCGGCTCGAGCCGCTGTCGCTGGTCGAGGACGAGGACGGCGGCCGCTGGACCGAGCACACGCAGGGCAGTGCCACCGGCGCGACGTGGCAGTTCACCGAGCAGTCGGCGAGCCGATTGCGCGGCACCTGGCGCCAGGGACGGCGCAGCCTTGCGTTCGAGCTGACGCCGGTGGCCTGGACCGAGGGCGAGTGGGGCGGGCCGTGCGGTTCCGAAGCCTACATCGCTCCGCGACTGCAGGGACTGTTCGAGATCCGCCAGCGGCCCGGGCAGCTCGGCGACTTCGCCTACGAGTTCCACACACTCGTCCCACCGGAGCAATTCCGCGAGGACGTGGCGATCGAGACCTTCCAGTATACGCCCGAGCAGCCGGGAGATCCGGGAATCCTCGCCGCGCTCCGCGGCAGGCTGCCGAGCGGGACAGCGGCCGATCCTTTCGCCGACTGCCTCGCCGGGGCGATTTCGGTCCACGGCACCGACGGGTCGTACTTCGAGTTCCTCGAGCCGGTCATGGCCGACGCCGCTTTTCTCGGCGTGCGCGAGAGTTCGGAGACCTACTGCGGCGGTGCGCACCCGAACGCCTACTACACGTTCCTGACGTTCGACCGGCAAAGCGGGGCCGCCGTCGAACTCTTCGACTGGCTCAGTGACGAAGCGCGCGAGCACCACGCCTCATCGGTTGCCAGCGAAGACTACTTCACGGTCCGCGCGCCGCTGCGCGAGGTGATCGTCGCCCGCGAGCCGATCGACGAGCCCGAAGGGGTGGAGGGCGAGCAGTCGGCTTATCATGCCGAGTGCGGCGACGTGATAGCGGACCAGGGGTTCTGGTCGCTCGGCCTCGACCGCGACGGCCTGTTGTTCGTGCCCAACGTGCCGCATGTTGCCGGCTTGTGCCGGGCGACGTTCCTGGTGCCGTGGGACGAGCTGGAACCGTTCCTCAGCGACGCGGGCAGGGCTGGCGCGGCGCGCGTGCGCGAGTAAGGGCAGGGCCTCATCCAAGCCACGCCAACTCGCCTGGCGAGCAAGCTGCGCTATCCGTCTCCCGCTGGCGGAAGAAGGATACGGATACCTGGCCCCGCAGGGGGCCTGGTCGGAGTCGGATGAGGGCCCCTTCCTTATCCCCCCTTCGCCAGCCCCTGCACATACTCCGCCCCGGTGACGATCTGCGCGGTCGACTTCTCGAGCTCGCCGCTGATCGGCTCGGCCCGCCCGCCGAGGCAGGTGGCGAGGAAGTTCTCGGTGATCGCGTTGAAGGCGATGTTGTTGGTCGGCCGCGCGAAACCGTGGCCCTCGTCGGGGAACAGCACGTAAGTCACCGGGATACCCGCTGTCTGCATCGCCTCGACGATCTGGTCGCTCTCGGCCTGCTTGACGCGCGGGTCGTTGGCGCCCTGGCCGATCAGCAGCGGCCTGCTGATGCGATCCGCCTTGTACAGCGGGCTGCGGTCGACCAGCAGTTGCTTGCCCTCGGGCGTGTTGGGGTTGCCCATGCGCTCGTGGAACTGCTTGACCTGCGGCTCCCAGTACGGCGGGATCGTCTCGAGCAGCGTCTCGAGGTTGCTCGGGCCGACGATGTCGACCCCGCAGGCGAAAGTGTCGGGGGTGAAGGTCAGCCCGACCAGTGTTGCATAGCCGCCGTAGCTGCCGCCCATGATCGCCACCTTGTCGCGCTGCGCCACCCCGTTGCCGACAGCCCATTCGACTGCGTCGATCAGGTCGTCGTGCATCTTGGCGCCCCACTCGAGGTTGGCGGCGTTGACGAAATCCTTGCCGAAGCCGGTCGAGCCGCGGAAGTTGACGCTAAGCACGGCGTAGCCGCGATTGGCGAGCCACTGGTGCGCGCGGTTGAAGCCGTAGCCGTCGCGCGCCCACGGGCCGCCGTGAACCAGCAGCACCATCGGCACCGCCGCTTCGGGCACGCCGTCGCCGTCCGCGTCGCTGCCCGGCGGCAGCGTCAGGTAGCTCGGCAGCTTCAGGCCGTCGCGGGCAGGGATCTCGAGTGGGTGCATCGGCTGCAGCGGTGCACCCACGAGTTCGGGCCGGGTGGTGTAGAACTCGGTCAGCGTGCCTGCCGGCCGGTCGTAAAGGAAGACCTTGCTCGGCGCGGTCAGCGGGTCGTTCCACACGACCCACTTGGTGTCGTCCTCGGTTCGCGACTGGACGCCGAAATCGCCTTCGAGCCGCGCGTCGAGCCACTCGAGCGAGGCCTTCACGTCGGGATCGAGCGCGGTCCACTCGTTGGTCAGGTAGTAAACCGAATAGGCCTCGACTTCGCCGGTCACCGGATCCGACATCGTCCCGCCGATGTCGGCCTTGTCGCTTTCGGCGATCACCCGCTTCTCGCCGGTCTCGGTGTCCTCGGCGATCAGCGCGGCGGTGTTCCGCCCGCGGCTGTCGATCCAGTACAGCGTCTTGCCGTCGGTCGTGTAGCCGGCGACCGTCGTGCTCAGCGAGTCCTCGAGCCCGGTGCTCTCGCGCGGCGTCTCGGCGACCTTGCCGTCGACGATCTCGTACATGTCCATGCCGCCGGCGGCGTTCTGCGCCAGCGCCCAGCGCAGGGTCAGCGAATCGTCGGCGAGGAAGCCGATGAAGCCCTCCGTGTTCTCGCGCACCAGGGTCAGCTCTCCGGTCCGGAGGTCGAGCAGGTGGACGTCGTGGAAGCGCGGGTCGCGGTTGTTGAGCCCGACGAGAATCTTGGCCTTGATCGTGTTGGAGGTGCCCACGAGGCTAACCCGGGTCTTCTCGAACGGCGTCAGCACGCGTTCCTCGCCGGTCGAGACATCGACCTGGTAGAGCAGGTAGTTCTCGTCACCGTCCTTGTCCTGCACGTAGAGCAGGCTCTGCGCGTCGGGCGCCCAGAAATACTGCGGGATCGGCCGGTCGGTCGCGTTGGTCATCCGCTTGGCGGCAGAAGGATCGCCAGCCGGCGCCATCCACACGTTCATCACACCTTCGTGCGGGGCCATCCAACTGAGCCACTTGCCGTCGGGGCTGACCATGCCCGACGAGCGCGTCGGGTTGCCGTAAAGCGCTTCGCGCGGGATCAGCGGAACGGATGCGACGGCCTCGGCCGCGGTACTGGTCGACATGGTTTCTCCCTGTTGGGCATTGGCGGCGGCCGCGATTGCCGCAAGGCTCGCGGCAAGGGCGAGCGAGCCGAGGATCTTGGTCCTGAATCTCACGGGCAATTCCCCACGTGTATGATGTCAGCCATACACCTAGGCGGTGTGGTCGCCGTTTGGAAGGCTAAAGCGCCGGATTGTTGTAGCAGTGCCAGGTCAGGATCGCGACCGAGCCGCGGTGCGGCCGCCAGGCATCGGCGAGCTCGCGCGTGGCCTTCTCGCTCGGCCGCTCGTCGAGCCCGAGAATGCGGGCGAGCCCGGCCTGGACCGCGAGGTCACCCGCAGGCCAGATGTCGGGTCGCCCCTCGGCGAACAGCAGATAGATCTCGGCCGACCAGCGGCCGATGCCCTTGATCCGCACCAGTTGCGCGATTGCCTCTTCGTCGTCGGCCGGCAGATTCATCAGGTCGAGCTCGCCGGCGACCTCGAGCTCGCACAGCGAGCGGGCGTAGCCCTGTTTCTGCCGCGACAGCCCGCACGCACGTAGCGTGTCGAAGTCGGCGGCGAGCAGGGTTTCGGGCGCCATGTCCTCGCCGAGCGCGGTCTCGAGCTTGCGCCAGACGCTCGCCGCCGCGGCGACGCTGACCTGTTGGCCGACGATCGTGCGCAGCAGCGTGCGATGGCCGCGCTCCCTGATCCGCTCTGCCGGATAGCCGGCGCGTTCGAGCGCGGAAGCGATGCGCTGATCGCTCGCGGCGACGGCGTCGAGCCCGGCAACAATATCTTCTCGGCGCAAAACCCGCGTCCCCTTCGCTTGACCAAACCGGGCTGCGTTCCGTAGCAGCCCGGCAGCGGAAAGGAACACCATGCCCAAGCTGATCGTCACCACGCGCTCCGGCGAAACCCGCGAGGTCGAGGCTTCTGCCGGGCTTACCGTCATGGAGGCGATCCGCGACAACGGCTTCGACGAGCTGCTGGCGCTGTGCGGCGGATGCTGCTCGTGCGCGACCTGCCATGTCCATGTCGATCCGGAGTTCGCGGCGCTGCTGCCGCCGATGACCGTCGACGAGGACGACCTGCTCGATTCGAGCGACGACCGCGACGAGACCTCGCGGCTGTCGTGCCAGATCCCGTTCACCGACGAACTCGACGGGCTGCGCGTGCGGATCGCCTCCGAGGACTGACCTTCCCGTTCCGGAGAGGATCAAAGGCCGATTTCACCCGCGCCAAGCGCATTTGCATTGCGGGCCGGCGCGGCTCGTCTTAACTCCGCGCCATGACCGCTCCGGCCGCTCTCTCCAGCCCGCTCGATCTCATCGGCAACACGCCCCTCGTCCTGCTCGAGGGCCCGAGCGAAGCCGCCGGGTGCGAGATCTGGGGGAAGTGCGAGTTCGCCAACCCCGGCGCGAGCGTGAAAGACCGCGCAGCGCTGTGGATCATCCGCGACGCGGAGAAGAACGGCACGCTGCGGCCCGGTGGGACGATCGTCGAGGGAACCGCGGGTAATACGGGCATCGGCATAGCGCTCGTCGCCAACGCGCTCGGCTATCGGACGATCATCGTCATGCCGGACAACCAGTCGAAGGAGAAGATGGACACGCTGCGCGCGCTCGGCGCCGAGTTGGTCCTCGTCCCGCCGACGAAGTTCTCCGATCCCAACCATTTCGTGCACACCTCGCG
>JBIQKN010000144.1:0-3565 GCA_044506565.1 Sphingomonadales bacterium
CCGGGTTCTTGTAGAGGCCGCGCCAGTCGATGGCCTTGGCGCCGAAGTCGAGGCGACACTTGATCTCGACCCCGTCGACGTCGAAGCCGTTGCGCGTCTCGATGTAAGCGCCCTGCTGGCCCTCGAGATAGGCGTATTCGATGGTGTCGATCTGGTTCGGGCTCGCCGCCAGATACCAGGCGGTTTCGCTGGCGGCATCGAGCCGGGGCTCGCTGATCGGTGCCAGCGTGCGGATCGACTGCGGCACGACATTCCCGCTCTGGGCGGGCACGAGGTTCTGGGCGACCAGCTGCTCGGCCTTCAATTCCAGCGCGGCGGGCACGATCAGGAAGGCGGGACGGATGTTCAGCACCGTCTTCTTGTCGAGCCCGGTCTGCTTCGCCATGGCGGCGCGTGCCGCACCGACGCTGCTCACATCCAGCGCCGCACCGGTGCCTGCGAGGTTCTTGTGGTTGGCGTGGAACAGCGCCGTGCCATCGGCCATCGCCGGGTTCGCGGTAATGATCCCCCAGACGACATCGCTTTCCAGCTGGGCGATGGAGTTGCCGTACATCGCCGGGATGCGCGTGAAAGCGTCGAGATCGTCGTTGATCAGCGTCTGGCGGGTGATCGCGACCACCCGGCCATAGGTCTTGACCTTGTAGCTCTCCTTGCTCTCGCCCAGCGTCCCGCGCTTGAACTCGCCGCTCTCGCCGACTTCCAGCAGTTGCGGCGCTTCACCGAGCTGCACCCGGTGCATCGCCTTGAAGTCGGTGGCGAGCACCTGGCGGCAGAAGAGCGAGAAGGTCCGGGGATAGGCCTCGTAGGCCTGCCGCAGGGTCTTGTTGGTGACGGCGGCGAGGATCTCGGGGAAGTCCGAGGTCGAATGCAGGGCGCGGGTCGCAACCTCGTCGCGCGACAGGCCGCGGGTATTGACTCCGATATTGCCGAGGCTTTCGCGGGCGAGTTCCAAGAGCGTCATGCCGCGATACTGACGCGCTGCGTCCTCCAGCGGGAAGAGCGTCGGGCTGTAGCGGTGCAGCAGCGCGTTCGCCACCGCGTCGCGGCGGGTGATGCGCTCGTCGCGCCCGCCGAGCGGGACCGACACCTGGCCGAAGGTCCGGGTTTCGTCCGACTTCGCGACGACCTGATCGACGATCAGGCGGCGAGCTTCGTCGACACCGACACCGCGCTTCACCAGATCCTCGGCGAAGCTGCGCTCGAGGTTCAAACGGCCCACCAGATCGTAGATGGTCGAGACGCGGTCGCGCTCCGCCTCGCGGGCGCGGGTCGCGACAGCCTCGGTGTCGGGCGCTTCCGGTTTCGCTGGCGCGGACCTGTGGTTCGAGGGCCCGGGCTGGCTGCGCGTGTCGGTGGCATGGGCCTGCGCCTCGGCCGCGCCGGTCTTTTCGTCGGTCATGGTGGTCTCCTCGGTCGCTGCCGTTTCGCTTGTCGGGTCGGCCACGACCTCTTCAGTCGGGGCCGGAGTCTGGGTCTTCTCCGTCATCGGGGATGCTCCTTGCTCAGTGGGGGCGTCCCGGCGATGGAGGACGCAATCGTGGTGTTCGCCCTTGGCGCGGAAGCCCGCGGCAGGATCGGCGCCGACCGGCACGGCCGAGATCTCGAACGGAGTCCAGTCAACCGCCCGCCAGAGCTCGCGACCGCCATCGGGCTTAGAGATGTCGAACCGGTGGACCTGATAACCGATGGAGACCGCCCGGATGTGCCCGGCCTGGATGTCGCGCCAGATCGGCTCGACATCGGCCCGCTCGCTGATCCGCACCAGGGCGATGCCGCGCCCGTTCTCGATCCGCGCCGAACCCGGCACGACCGAGCCGATGACGGCGTCGAGCGTGTCGATCTCATGAACCTTCAGGAAGGGCGCACCCGCGTTCAGCCGTTCTAGCCGCACATGGGCAGGGTCGAGGCTCAGCTCCTCGTCATAGGGCTCGCCGAAGAACCTCGCCCGCCGGACGCGCGCGCCCGCCGACCAGATCACCTCGACCGTGCGTGCGTCGTTGTCGACAGTGTTCGGCGCAAGCTCCGCCGACCGGCGAAGCGCCGGCAGTTCGATCATCGTGTCCATGAAGTCAGTCCTGTTGGGCGGAGTCCGGCTGCCCCGGGTCGGATTGCGGATTGGTTGCCGGGTCGCTCGCCTGCGCGCTGCCGGTCTTGGTGACGCGGCGGGGATCGCTATCGAGCACCAGCCCGAGCGCGTCGAGCTTGGCGTTGGTCGCGGCGATCTCAGCCAGCACGGCGTCGGGATTGCGGCCCTGCTGTGCGATCACCTCGGCCAAAGTCATGGTGCCCGAGCGGATCGCCAGCAGGTTCGCCATCGCATCCTTCTGTGGATCGACCGCCTCGAACTTGGGCGGCGACCATTCGACCGGGACGTCCGGCGTCGGAATCTGTCCCGCGGCCCATGCGGCCTCGGTGAACCAGCGCCAGACCGGGGTGCAGAGCATCGGAATGAAGAGCTGCCACTGGACAGCGTCGATCATCCGGCGGAACTCGACGAGCCCCGCCCGGATGGAGGAGTAGTTCACCTGGCTGAGATCGCCGGTGAGTAGCTCGTAGGGCACCCGGAACCCGGCCGAAATGGTATGCAGGCTCGCGCGCTTATACTCGCCGTAGCCGCCGGTGGCCGAGGGCTGGTTGAAGCGGATGTCCTTGCCGCCGCGGGCGTAGGCGATTAGCCCCGGCTCGAACTGCTCGACCCGGTTGCCGTCGGCGTCGACCACCGCCGGAGCGATGCCCTGCTGCGCCTCGTCGTCGCCGAAGACGATGGCGGTGACGCAAGCCTCGGTCTTCTTGCGGACGATCTCGGCCACCTCGTAATCGTCGAGGTCACGAAGGGCGCGGATGACCGGCGCGCCCCAGGGAACGCCGCGCGCCTGCGTGCGCTGCTTCTCATAGACATGCACGATCTCGCTCGCCGGGACCGGGCGGCTCTGCAGGCCGTTTTGCAGGGCGCCATAGGCGTCGCCCGGATGCTCGGCGTGGAGCCAGTAGGCCCGGCGCCTACCGAGCGGATCGAACTCGATCCCCTGCACCAGCCGACCGGCGCCAAGCGCGCCGGATTTGGTGGCGTCGAGGAAGTCGGACTCCAGCACCTGCAATTGCAGCGGGACGGCAATGCCATCCACGGCGCGACGCAGGCGACGGCGCACCAGCACTTCGCCGGCCTCGACCATCTCACGGCAGATCAGCGTCTGAAGCCCGTAGAAGTCGAGCTGGCCATCGGCGTCGCACTCCGCCGTCCAGCGCTCGAACAGCGCGTCGACGCGGCGGTCCAGCGCCTCGTCCCCGCTGGCGGCACGCGGCATGATGCCCGCGCCAATGATGTTGTTCACCAGCACCGCCACCGCCTTGGCCGCATGCGGGTTGTTGCGGACGAGGTCGCGCATGCGGTCGCGCAAGAGCGCCCCGGCCACGCCGATCTCGGTGTCAGCCGAGGATCCTGGTGCACGCCAGCCCTCCGTGCGGCGTCCTCGCGCGGCGCCCTCGTAGCCGCGCGCGAGCGTCTCGAAAGCCTGTCGCGCCAGGACACGCCGCGCGGCGGCCCGAGGGGCGACCGAAGCGATGG
>JBIQKN010000040.1:0-21220 GCA_044506565.1 Sphingomonadales bacterium
AAAGTGTGTATACGGCAAAACCGTATCGTGGGTTCGAATCCCACCCGCTCCGCCACCGCCGGCGCTGCCCGGGGTGACAAACCCGTTCGACGTGGATACCTGATTTCGGGCAGCGACCGCGAGCGGCGCTCGGGGCCCCGCCCCGGTGTCACGAGGCCCCGATTGGAGAGGAGAGGATCATGAAGTTCACCCGCGCCAACCCCGTGACGGGCCAGGTCGCGTCCGAAGCGGAGGCGATGAAGTCGGCCGACATGGCGGCAGTCGCCCAGCGTGCGGCCGCTGCGTTCCCTGCGTGGTCGGCGCAGGGCCCCAATGCGCGCCGGGCGGTGCTGATGAAGGCCGCCGCGGCGCTGGAGGCGCGCAAGGACCAGTTCGTCGAGGCGATGATGGGCGAGATCGGGGCGACCGCCGGGTGGGCGATGTTCAACCTGATGCTCGCGGCGGGCATGGTCCGCGAGGCCGCGGCGCTGACGACGCAGATCGGCGGCGAGGTGATCCCGTCGGACAAGCCCGGAACGCTGGCCATGGCGCTGCGCGAGCCCGTCGGGGTGATTCTCGGCATCGCGCCGTGGAACGCGCCGATCATCCTCGGCGTGCGGGCGATCGCCGTGCCGCTCGCCTGCGGCAACACCGTGATCCTCAAGGCCAGCGAGAACTGCCCGCGCACGCACTCGCTGATCGTCGAGGCATTCGCCGAGGCCGGCTTCCCCGAAGGCGCGGTGCAGATCGTGACCAACGCGCCGGAAGACGCGGGCGAGGTCGTCGGTGCACTGATCGATGCGCCGGAGGTCCGTCGGATCAACTTCACCGGCTCGACCAAGGTCGGCAAGATCATCGCCAAGCGCGCGGCCGAGCACCTGAAGCCGGTGCTGCTCGAACTCGGCGGCAAGGCGCCGCTCGTGGTGCTCGAGGACGCCGACCTCGACGAGGCGGTCAAGGCGGCGGCGTTCGGCGCGTTCATGAACCAGGGCCAGATCTGCATGTCGACCGAGCGGATCATCGTCGTCGACGCGGTGGCGGACGACTTCGCCGCCAGGTTCAAGGACAAGGTCGGCGGCATGGCGGTCGGCGATCCGCGCGAGGGCACGACGCCACTCGGCGCGGTGGTCGACGCCCGCACGGTAGAGTGCGTCACGAGCCTGATCGAGGACGCGCTCGGCAAGGGCGCGACCAAGCTCACCGGCGGCGAGACCACCCACAACGTGCTCATGCCGGCGCATGTGATCGACAAGGTAACCCCGGAGATGCGGCTGTTCCGCGAGGAGAGCTTCGGCCCGGTGGTGGCGATCACCCGCGCCCGCGACGAGGAGCAAGCCATCGAGCTCGCCAACGATACCGAATACGGCCTTTCAGCCTCGGTGTTCACGCGGGATATCGCCCGTGGCCTGAAGGTCGCGCGGCGTATCCAGTCGGGCATTTGCCACGTCAACGGCCCGACCGTGCACGACGAGGCGCAGATGCCGTTCGGCGGGATGAAGGCGTCCGGTTACGGAAGGTTCGGCGGCAAGGCCGGGATCGACGCCTTCACCGAATTGCGCTGGATCACGGTCGAGACCGAGCCCGGTCACTATCCGATCTGACCGAGGCGGAGGCGGCGCGGAGCGCTAGAACGTGCGCTCGCCCATCTGCGGGCCGACCGCCGTCCGGTAGGTTACCTCGGTGTCGTAGGGCAGGGTCTGCTCCCATGTGGCGCCCGGGTAGAGGCGCTTGGCGGGCAGGTTCTGGCAGTTGGCGCCGGCGGCATCGCACTGCTTGCCGTCGAACAGCTCCTGGGCGGCGTTACCGGTGTTGTGCAGCGTGAGCACGCGCCCGTTCCGGCCGCCGTCGACCTCTGCCCTGATCTGCTCGGGACGAACGAGCACGAGCGTGTCGTAGCCGACGAAGACCTTGAGCGCGCTGGTCTCGGCGGTGACCGTGCCGGCCACCGGGCGGATGGTCACGCGGTAGACGCGGTCCTGCGCCGGACGGTCGCCGATCGCCGCGATGCGAATCGTACGCCGCTCGCCGGGCTCGAGAACGAGCCGGAGCGGCGACACGATCAGCCCGGATTCCTCCGGCTGGGTCACGGGCACGCGCTCCTCGTCGGGCATTCCCGCGTGGCGAATCTCGAACGGCTCGGCCAGCACGTACATCCGCTCTTCGCCGTCGTTGAACACCTCGACGTCCTCGCGCGGGGGCTTGCCCGGGAGAAGGTCGACGATCACCTGGCTGAGCACCATGTCGGCGCTGGCCGGCGCGGCGAGCCCGAGCCCGAGCGCCAATGCCAGCGCACGAGTAAAGAGCGTCCTGGTCATCATTGGGGTCCCTTGTCTTTGGATTGCCGCCCGAGGTCGAGCGCACCGAGGCGGATTTCGCCGCTTTCCCTGCAGCATTCGATGGCGCCGATGCGGACAATGTCGGACTGGCCGCGCGCCGCGCGCGGAAGCTCGAGCGGGTAGGACCGCCCCTCGCGCGTGGTCACGGTGAGTTCGGCATCGTCGGCCGCTTCGATCTGGAAATAGCCTTTGTCATCCGTCTCGCTCCACACGCCCTTGCCGGTGATCGAGGCGCCGCCGACCGGGGTTCCGTCGGGTTCGACGAGGCGGCCGAACTTGATCGTCACGGGCGAGGCGCGCCAATCGAGCCGCGCGACGGTGCCCGGGTAGAGGCCGATGCGGCGCGCCGAGTTGTCATAGGCCATCAGCCCCTCGCCGACCGAACGGATACGGACGGCGTAAGCGCGGTATGGCGGGAGCGCCAGCGTGAAGGGGGCAGCGCCCTCGATCGTTCCGGCGAGCTGCTCGTTGACCAGCACCTCGAAACGGTCGCCGTCGCGGGCACCTTCGACGCGCGCGACGATCAGGCTTTCGGTCGTGGTCTTGCCGGCTACCTCGAGCGCGCCTGCACCCGCCGCGAAGGTAGTCTGGAGACCGAGCGTGTACTGGGTAACGTCGTCACGCGGGCCCCCGCTGTGCACCAGGTCGCCGGCGAAGGTGCCGTACTGGTGGCGGTACTCGGTCGAGGCGACGAGATTGTCCTGGCCCGGCTGGTGATCGAGGCCGGCACCGAGCGCCAGCTCGCCACCCGCGAGGCCGCGGGTAAGCGAGCCGCTCAGCGCCGCGACCGGGCCTTCGCCGAGTTCGTCGCCTTCGATGCCGGAGGCGCGCGCGCCGCCGAGAGCGGTCAGCGACGCGCGGGCGCCGAACATGCGCAGTTGCAGCCCGGCGAAGCCCGCGCTGCCGCGGTCGGTGGCGGTTGCGTCTCCCCGCAAGGTCAGCGTGAACGGCCCCTCGCGCATCACGTCCCACTCGACCGACGGGCCGATCGAGTAGCGAACGCGGTCGCTCTCGTCGTCGCGGTAGTGGAAGGTGCCCATCAGGCGCAGGTTCGCGAGGCTGTAAGACACGACCCCGCCGCCCTGCGTATAGCTGCCCTGGTAGTCGCCGAGACCGATCGAGCCCGGCGCGCCGGTTATCGGCAGGAGCAGGGGCGCGATTGGGGAGGGGCTTGCACCGTCGCTCTCGATCCGCCGCAGGTCGAAGTTGAAGCTCAGCCGCGAACTGCCGGCAGACATGACCTGGAGGATCCCCCCGTAAGTGCCGTCGTCGTCGGCCACGGCGGCGGCGCGGACCAGGGCGAGCGGCGAGAGCCAGGTCGCGGCGATTTCGGCCGACCCGCCGAGGTCGCTGGCCTCGACCCCGCCCGAGAGCGCCCAGCTCGTGCCCAGCCGGTGGGCGACGCCGCCCTGGACGTAGGGGTGCTCGGTCGGGTGGAGGGACCCCTGCGCGACGTTGTCGATCAGCATCCCGGCGAAGGCGAAGAAGTCGGTCCGGCCCGGCGACGGGATGCGCCGGCTCTTGGTGAAGAAGCGCCGTTCCTCGCGCGCCGGCCGGCCCGGTTCCTCGATCCGCAGCACGACGTTGTACGAGCCGTCGGGCAGGGTCGAGGTGTCGATCTCCTGGTTGCCGGCCTCGTAGATCGCCGAATAGAGCACGCGACCGTCGCGCAGGACGTCGATCCGGGCGCGCTGGTCCAGATAGACCACCAGCGGGCTGCCGAGAATCTCGTCACGGTCGAGCCGCGTGTCGATCTGGCTTTCGACGCCGAGCCCGAGCAGCTTGCGACGTCCGCTGATCTCGCTCCCCGGCGCCCACAGCGCGCCCGCCGAGTAGCGCAGTCCGGGCCGATCCCACTCGAGCGCGACACGCTCGGCGCCGAAGCCGATCTCATCCGCGTAGGACACGTCCGCGCGAAGCCGCCGCTCGCCGCTGGCGAGGACGATGCTGTCCTGTAAGTTGTAGAAGGTCTCTCCCTCGTCGAACCGGCCCGACACCACCGCGGCGACGCGGTTGATCATCGCCAGGCCTTCCTGCGGCTCGGGAATGTAGGCTTCTTCGACGTTCTCGCGCACGGCGAGAAAGCGCGGATTGAGGAACACGTCGAGCCGGAAGCGGTCGCGATCGAAGATCACGCCCACGACGTCGGGACTCAGCCGACCGCAGCGCGCCGGATCGGTGGTCGTCGAACAGGCCAGCTGGGAATTGGCTGCGAGACCGTCAACTGCCAGCGCCGCCTCGATCTCGGTGCGATCGGTCACCTCCGGGAGAAGAGCGAGTACCGAGGCGGGATCGGCGAAGCGGATCGATCCCGGAGTCGTGCTGATCCGCGCTTCGCCGCGGCGCTCTCCGCCGAAATAGACGTCGACCAGCAGCGTGCGCGTTTCGGTAAGGTTCTCGAAACCCTCGGGCTCGCCGACCGTGATGACCGGCGATCTCGATTCCTGGGCAGCGAGCGGGTGGGGCCAGGCGGCGCCTGCCGCGAGCAGCGTGCAGACCAGCGCCATGCTGCGAATGCAGGTGCGGTTGTCGACGATGTCGAGCATGCCCCCGCTCGCCCCGGATCAGTTCGGCACGATGGTGATCGAGAGCACGCCCGAGTAGCTTCCAGCGCTGGCCGATGCGAGCGAGGTCCCGGTGATGGTGACGATCAGGCTGGCATTTTCGCTGCCGCCGCAGCTCGAATTGTTCGAGCCTGTGAAGCCCGATGCGGTAACCCCTGCTGTCAGCAGTGTGCCCGTGGTCTGATTGGCGGCATCCGCCCAGCGCACTTCGTAGGGCAAGGTGCGCGGCCCCGAGGCGATCGTGAACGCGCCGCCCGCGCCGCTGCCGGTCGCGACGACCGAATAGGGCCTCTGAACAAGCGGAAAGCCGAAGAGCGTGAAACTGCTGTAGACGCAGACGTTCTGGCTGTTGGTCTGGTCGACGAACGCATTGATCGTGCCGTAATTGACGTCGGACAGCCCGGAGATGCGCGACTGGAGCTGCGCGTGCGCTCCGGTCGGTATCGCCAACCCGGCCAGGGCCGCGACGATCGCCGCGGCGCGTAGGGGTTTCCCCTTGATCATGGTTAACGATATGAACAGGAATGGTAAACAAGCGGTTATCGAAACGAGGACTGCCCGCCCCGCGGAATTCGCGGAGCGGGCAGCAGGTCCTTCAACTCGAAAGGTTTTGCGGTCAGTCGCTTACTGCGGCGTGACGACCAGGGTCAGAACGCCGGTGTAATCGCTGCCGGCGTCCATCGACCCGAGGTTGGCGGTGTCGATGCCGACGATCAGGCTCGCCGAGGCGCTCGGACCGCTGGTGCAGGTCTGGTGGGTCGCGGACGAGACCAGCCCCGCCGAGGCCACGCCGGTGTTGAGCGCGGTGCCGCTAGTCTGCCCGCTCGACGCGTTCCATGCGACCGAATAGGCCACGGTCTTCGAGCCGTTGCTCAGCGTGAAGGCATTGCTGGCGCCATCCCCCGTAGCGGTCACCGTGTAGCCCTTGGTGGCGGTGTTGCTCCACACGCAGACGCTCTGCGCACTCGAGGCCGCCGTGGTCGGGTCCTGGTTTGCGAAGGTCACGTCCGAAAGGCCGGTGATCCGCGCCCGGCTCGGTACCGAGGCGGTGATCGTGACGGTGCCCGTCGAGGTCGCGCCCGTCGAACCCTGCGTAGCGGCCGAAGCCGCGTTACTCGCCGAAAGCGAGGCCGCGGCGACGCCAAGCGCGACAAGGCGCTTGCCGGTACGGCCCCTGTTGAAGTGGATCATCATTTCCTGGTCCCCTGGAATCTTCGAATTACCCAAGTCTTCGAACTACGTGACAACACGTAAGGGGCCGATACGATGGTTATCCTAACATTCAGTTTACCAAGACGGGATGCACGCCGGCGGTCGCCGGACGGAACGTCGCCCGGCCAGCGGCTCAGCGGGCGGCGAGTTCTTCGAGAACCGTGAGGTAGTAGGTGATCCCGGGCCGGATGTTGCTCAGCGGCATCCGCTCGTCGAGCCCGTGCGAGAATTCGTCGGATTCCTTGATGAAGCTGGCGCTCGCACCATAGCTCGGGACGCCGAGCGCGCGGTACCACATCGAATCCGACGCGCCCGAGGACTGCGCGGGATAGATCGGCACGTCTCCCCATGCGGCCCGAACGCCCTTCGCGAACGCGTCGATGAACTCGGGACGCAGCGGGGAGGGCGGGGACGCCGTCGAGGTATCGCCGGTGATGTCGGTAAAGGTAACCTCCGGCGTCGCCGCTACGCGCTCGAGCTCGGCCTGGATCTCGGCGTTGTCGTGGCCGGGGAAGACCCGGCAGTTGATCACCGCAGTCGCGCGCTGCGGCAGCGCGTTGGGGGCATGGCCCCCGTCGATCATCGTCGGCACACAGGTCGTGCCGATCACCGCGTTCATTACGACGTCGCCGCGGAGCCTCTCGATCGCGGCCGCATCCGTCGGATCGGCGGCGAAGGCTCGCATCGCCGCGGCCAGTCCGGCATTGGACTGGATCGCCGAGACCTGCTCGAAGTAGGCCCTGGTAACGTCGTTGATCTCCGGCTGGAAGCGATAGGCGGCGATCCGCCCGACGGCCTGCGCCAGCTGGGCGATCGCGTTGTCCGGGCGCGGCGCCGAGCTGTGTCCGCCGGGGTTGGTCACCTCGAGCCGGAAGTCGATGTAGGTCTTTTCGGCGCCTTGCCATGTCCAGTAGAGCGGCGCGCCGGTCGCTTCGTCGGCGAGGCCCGAGGCGCCGTCGACGTTGAGCACGATGTGTGCGTTCCTCAGCCGCTCGGCGATCAGCTTCGAGGTTTTCATCGTCGTCTCCTCGTCGCCCGAATAGGCGACGACGATGCTGCGCTGCGGCTGGAACCCCTGCCGTCTGAGCTCGATCAGCGACGCCACCGCGAGCGAGGCCTCGAACTTCGTGTCGCTCGCCCCTCGGCCGTAGATGTAGCCGTTCTCGATCACCGGGGTGAACGGGTCGCGCTGCCAGTCCTCGGGCCGGGCTTCGACTACGTCCATGTGGGCCGAGATCACCACCGGCCCCAGCGACGGGTCGCTCCCCGGCCAGGTCGCGATCAGGTAGGCGGTGTCGTCGACCGGGACGATCTCGATGTCGTCGTCCGACCAGCCGGCTGCGAGCAAGGCGCGGCGGTAGGCCTGCGCGACTTCGGGGGTGCGGTTGTCCTCACCCTGGACCGACCGCAGCGCGATGGTTTCGCGGGTCAGTTCGAGCGTTTGCGCCTCGGCGGCCGGGTAGGGTTGGGGTTCGGCCTGCGCGGCGGCCACCGGAGCGACCAGGACCAGGGCGGCGGCGAATCTCTCGAGCGGTCTCATGCCCGTCCTTTGGCCATCATTCCGGGGCGGCTGCAATCGTGTTAGAGCGCCGGCCATGGCACAACCGGGGATCGCGCTAGACCGCTTCGTGCAGCAGAACCCCGGAGAGGCGGCGGAGCGCCTGCGGGCCCTGGTCGAAGAGGACAACACCAACGCCGAAGCCTGGCGGCTGCTCGGCCGTGCGTTGCGCCACCTCGGCCGCGACGACGAGGCCGCCGAAGCCGAGGTCGAATCGGTTCGCGCGACCGCGCACGAGCCCGAAATGCTCGCCATCGCCACTGCGCTCAACACAGGCGACCTGCCGCGTGCGGAGACGCTGCTGCGTGGCAGGCTGCGCGCCCAGCCGCTCGACGTGGCCGCGATCCGCCTGATGGCCGAACTCGCCCTGCGCGTCGGGCGCCTGCGCGACGCCGAGACGCTGCTGCGCCGCGCGCTCGAACTGGCGCCGGGGTTCGTCGCGGCGCGGGCCAACCTGGCCTCGCTGCTCTACCGCCAGAACCGCTTCGCCGAGGCCGCGAGCGAACTCGACCGGGTGCTCGAGAGCGGCGAGGCCAACCCGTCGAGCCGCAACCTGCTCGCCGTCGCGCGCGGGAGGATCGGAGATTACGACGAGGCGCTCCGGCTCTACGAGGAGCTCACGCCGGCGTTCCCCGACCATGCCAAGCTGTGGATGAGCTACGGGCACATCCTCAAGACGGTCGCGCGTCTCGAAGAGAGCGTCGCGGCCTACCGTCGCGCCCTGGCGGCCCAGCCCGCTCTCGGAGAGGTCTGGTGGAGCCTGGCCAACCTCAAGACGGTCCAGTTCGGCGACGAGGACGTCGCGGCGATGGAGGCCGCTCTCGACGGCGGCGAGGACCTGGCGCCCGAAGATCGCCTGCACCTCCATTTCGCGCTCGGCAAGGCGTGGGCCGACGCGGGCGAAGCGGAGAAGGCGTTCCACCACTATGCGGCCGGCAATGCCTTGAGGAAACAGGAGCAGGGCTACGACCCCGAGGCGGTCACCGCCCAGGTCGACCGAACGATCGCGACGCTGACACCCGAATTTCTCGCCGTACGCGAGGACTGGGGCGATCGGTCGCCGGATCCGATCTTCATCATCGGCCTGCCGCGGGCGGGCTCGACGCTGGTCGAGCAGATCCTGTCCTGCCACTCGCAGGTCGAAGGGACGATGGAGCTGCCCGACATCCCGTTCCTCGCCGCGCGCGAAGCTCGTGCGCAGGGGCTGGTTCCGCGCGACTGGCCGGGAGCGGTCAAGGCGATGGACCGGGACAAGCTTGCCGCCCTCGGCGCCGAATACCTCGAGCGCACCCGCGTCCAGCGCAAGACCGACAAGCCGTTCTACACCGACAAGCTGCCCAACAACTGGGCCTACGCCGGCTTGATCCACCTGATCCTGCCCAACGCGAAGCTGATCGATGCCCGGCGGCATCCGCTCGACTGCTGCTTCTCGAACTTCCGCCAGCACTTCGCCAAGGGCCAGGCGTTCACCTACGATCTCGAGGACATCGGCCGCTACTACGCCGACTACGTGCGGGCGATGGACCACTACGACCGCGTGCTCCCGGGGAGGGTTCACCGGGTAATCCACGAGCGCCTGCTCGAGGAGCCGGAAGCCGAAGTGCGTGCGGTGCTCGACTACCTCGGCCTGCCGTTCGAGGCGGCATGCCTCGAGTTCTACAGGTCGAGCCGTCCCGTGCGCACCGCGTCGAGCGAGCAGGTCCGCCGGCCGCTCAACAAGGACGGTGTCGGCCAGTGGCAGCCGTTCGAGCCCTGGCTCGAACCGCTCAGGCGCGCGCTAGGCGACTTGCCGGAGACTTATGCCGCGCGCGAGCGGGCCGTGACGCAAATGTCATAGTTGCGCACAATCTGTTCGCTTCGAGGCAGAGTTCTGTCTGATTTCTGTTGTTACCGCCTGCGACTTGTGGCGCATTCCCTATTCGGGACGCAGACGGGAGCTCTATTGATGCCAATTCCGCGCTCGACCAAGACCAGCCACATCGCGATTTCCCTGATGACCGGCGCGTCGCTGCTGGCCATAGCCCCGGCCGCCGTCGCCCAGGACGACGACGATCGGGACACCGTCATCCTCGTCACCGCGCTCAAGCGCGAGCAGAATCTGCAGGACGTGCCGATGGCGATCACCGCACTCGGCAACGAGGCGCTCGACGACCTGCAGGTCAACGAGATGCGCGATGTGGTCAAGTTCCTGCCTTCGGTGACCATCCAGTCGGGCGGGCCGGGCTTTTCGCAGATCTACTTCCGCGGCGTGTCCTCGGGCGAGAACGCCAATCACTCGGCCTCGCTGCCGACGGTCGGCACCTACCTCGACGAAATGCCGGTGACGACGATCCAGGGCGCGCTCGACATCCATACTTACGACCTCAACCGCGTCGAAGCGCTCGCGGGACCGCAGGGCACGCTCTACGGCGCGAGCTCGATGGCAGGCACGGTCAAACTCGTCACCAATCCGCCCGAGCCCGGCGAAACCTACGGCAGCGCCGATTTCGAGATTAACTCGGTTGCCCACGGCGGGATCGGTGGCGTCGGCGAGGCCATGTTCAACTTCGGCCTCAGCGAGAACGCCGCGCTGCGCGTCGTCGGCTGGTACCGCAAGGACGCCGGCTATATCGACAATATCCCCGGCAGCCGGACCTATCCGACCTCGGGCATCACCCAGAACAACGCGGCCTTCGTCGAAGAGAACTACAACGACGTCGATACTTACGGCGCGCGCGTCGCGCTCGGGATCGACCTCGACGAGAGCTGGACCATCCGCCCGACCGTGATGGGGCAGGTGACCGAGGCGAACGGCGTGTTCGCGCAGGAGCGCAGCTCGGCGGTCAACGACGAGCTGCAGGTCGTCCAGTACAATCCGGAGTACAGCAAGGACGAATGGATCCAGGCCGCGCTGACGATCGAAGGCAAGCTCGGCAGCTGGGACATGGTCGCCGCCGGCGGCTACCTGTGGCGCGAGGACGAGGTGTTCCAGGACTACTCGGACTACGCCTACTTCTACGATGCGCTGTACGGCTACGGCGCCTATTTCTACGACAACAACTACGACCTCGTCAGCCCGAACCAGTACATCGAGGGTGCGGACAAGTACCGCCGCTGGTTCGGCGAACTGCGCGTGAGTTCGCCGGCGGAGAACCGCTGGCGGGTGATCGCCGGGCTGTTCGCCCAGCGCCAGTCGCACCTGATCGAGCAGAACTACATCATCGACGACATCATCGACATGTTCGTCGTGCCAGGGACCGAGAGCGACATCTGGCTGACCAAGCAGCGGCGCGTCGACCGCGACTATGCGGCATTCGGCGAGCTGAGCTTCGACATCACCGACCAACTCACGCTCACCGGCGGCGTCCGGGTGTACAATTACAAGAACTCTCTGGTCGGCTTCTTCGGCTACGCCGAGGCCTTCTCGGGCGACCGCGAGGACCCGCTCGGCACGCCGGGAGTGATCGTGCGCGACGGCACGGGCGTTGCCGGGTGCGGCGTGCTCGACGGGCCGGTGCGCCCGCCGGTGGTCGCGGGCAGCCCGTGCACGAACCTCGACAAGGAGACGTCGGACACCGACTTCATCCACAAGCTGAACCTGACTTACAAGATCAATCCCGACGCGCTGGTCTACGCGACCTGGTCGCGCGGTTTCCGTCCGGGCGGCATCAACCGCCGCGGTACGCTGCCGCCGTACGGCGCGGACGAGCTCGACAACTACGAGATCGGCTGGAAGACCCAGTTCGGACCGCTGCGCTTCAACGGCTCGATCTACCAGCAGGACTGGGACGGCATCCAGCTGTCGTTCCTCGGCCCCAACGGCCTGACCGAGATCCGCAATGCCGGCATCGCGCGCATTCGCGGCGTCGAGCTCGACTTCGGGTACCGGCAGGGCGGGTTCACCCTCAACCTCAACGGCAGCTACAACGACGCCGAGATTCGCCGCGACTTCTGCCAGTTCGCAGTCGCGGCGAACCCGTTCGACTGTACGCTGTCCGCGCCGGACAGCCAGACCGATGGCGACCTCGATCCCGAGCCCAACTCGGTGCTCGCCCCGCGCGGCACCAGGCTGCCGCTGACGCCGAAGTTCAAGGGCAACGCGATCGCGCGCTACGAATTCCCGCTGAGCGGGATGTGGGATGCGCACGTGCAGGGCGCGCTGTCGCACATCGGCAGCCGCCGCAGCGACCTGCGCAACCTCGAGAACGCCATCAAGGGCCGCTTCCCGGCCTACACCACGTTCGACTTCAGCGTCGGCGCGGACAACGGCACGTACCGGATCGAGCTGTTCGCCACCAACCTGTTCGACAGCCTGGGGCGCTACTCGACGGCCGTCCAGTGCCTCGAGACCACCTGCGGCGACCCCGACAACGTCAGCACGACCGGCGGCGTGTTCTACGATTACGTGATCAAGCCGCGGACGGTGGGACTCAAGGTCGGGATGGACTTCTGAGGCCGGGCGGGCCGGGGTTCCCCCGGCCCCTCAGGCCTGTTGCACCGTCGCTTCGACGCCGCGCGGTGCGCGGCCTGCGGCGCCTGCAGCGAGCAGGACCGCCACCGCGAGGCCGAGCCAGAAGATCGCCGCGAACGGCGCCGTGTGGCCCAGCGTCAGCCGAACGGCCAGCGTGAGAGCGAGCGCGGCCGGCGTGCCCCAGACTACCGCATGCCAGGCCGCGCGGAGCCGCGGCTCGGCAAAGCCGCGTCGGCGCCGCTTGCCCAGCCAGATGAAGGTCCCGGTGGCGCAGACCGCGGTCAGTGCGAGGCCGAGCAGGGCGTAGGCGATCTTGACCGGCAGGCCGCCGTAGTTGCCGAAGTGCAGGTTGTAGTTCGAAGCCGCGGCCTGCTGTCCGAGCGCGCCGTCGGCGAGCCCGGCGGTGCCCTCGAAGTTCCCCGCGGCATCGAACATGTAGTACTCGCCGAAGATCAGCCGGCGCGGATGCTCGCCGACGATCTGCACGTGCTGGCCGGCGGTGCCCGGCTCGTGCACGACGACGTAAGTCAGCCGCAGCTCGGGATAGTTCGCCTCCATGTAGCGCAGCGCCGCGGCGACGTTCGGCGGCGGGGCCGCGGCCGCGTCGGACTCGCCTTCCTCGCCGAACATCGTCGCGTAGAACGCTTCGGTGTCGCCGCCGTAGTAGCGCGCCGAGATCGCGTAGGAGGCGACGGTCGCAAGGCCGATCACCGCGCCGGTGACCGCGATCGCCAGGGTGAACGGCAGCGTCCACACGCTCAGCCGGTTGTGCCAGTCGGCCAGCGCGACGCCGCCGTTGTGGCGCGCGCGCAGGCGGAAGGCGTCGCGAAAGATCTTCGGGTGCGCGATCAGCCCCGAGAGCGCCAGCGCGATCATCAGCATGCCGAGGATGCCGACGATCGTGATCCCGACCAGTCCCTGCGCCACCGGAATGTTGAGCGTGTAGTGCAGGCCGTAGAGGAAGTTCGACCATTCGATCCGTTCGGGGCCGGCGAGGTTGCCCTCGGCGTCGAGGTGCACCTGCTGGGTGTCGGTAATCACCCGCGTGGTCGGTAGCTCGTCGACCGGCAGGTCGACGTAGAAATGCGTCGTCGGCGTCTGCCCGCTCTCGCTCGCGAGGATCGCCTCCATCCCGCGCTGCACCGCATCGGGATCGATCTCGGTCATCTGCGGCGGCGGCTCCTGCTCGAACCGCTGCCATTCCTCGTAGAACACCAGTAGCGAGCCGCTCAGGCAGACGATGTAGAGCAGCGCGCCGGCCAGCAGGCCGATCGCCGCGTGGGCAGAAAGCGCGCGCTTCACGGTGTCGGGATTGGGGGCCAGGGTCATGACAGGGCTCCTGTCAGCAGTACCGGGACGACCGGCAGGGCGCAAACCAGCAGCGTGACGAGCTGGTCACGCCGCCGGGTCTGCATCAGCAGCACCGTGCACAGCACCGCCCACAGCACCGGCACCGCGAACAGCGCGAGCGCGTTGGAGTTGGCCTCGTGCCAGCCAAGCAGCCCGCCGAGTCCGCGAACCGCCGTCGCGAGAGCGATCGAGACGAGCAGCCCGGCCAAGATGACCAGCCCGAACGTACCGAATCTCCGACCGATCCGCTTTGGCTCGCCTGCCTCGGGCAACAGGCCGACGCGCCGGTTCGATACGGGTGCACGGCCGGGCGGGGACCGCAGGCCGGCGAGCGCGAGCGCCACAAGCGCCGCGCCCATCGCCACCATGGCAGCGAGGGCAATACCCCAGGCCCCCTCGGCCCTGGCGGCCGCGACGGTAGAGATGGACAACAAGCCCCAGCCCGCGGCGTTCCATCCGGCCGAACGTTTCGGCAGCGCCCACGCGCGGCGCAGCACGACCACTCCCGCGGCGCCGAGCGCCGCAGCGATCCACAGCAGCGGCGAGGCCTCGCCCATCAGAAGCGGTAACTCACGGTGCCGTAGACGTTGCGCTCGGCGCCCATGAAGCAGTCGCCGCGCGCGAGGCAGGCCGAATAATAGTCCTCTCCCAGCAAGTTGGTCGCGTTGAGCTCGAGCGCCCAGTTGCGCCACGCCAGCTCGGCATAGGCGTCGACCAGCGTGTTCGAGGGCGTGCGGATACCGTCGGGGAAGGCGAACCCGAACGAGCGGTGCGCGCCCTGGTAGCGCACGCCGCCGCCGAGCGTCAGGACCGCCCCGGAGCCGATCGAGAACGGCCTGAGCGCCCAGAGTGATGCGTTTTCCTTCGGCACGTCGTCGACCTGCACGTCGGTGCCGTCGATCTCGGCCTCGTTGTAGCTGAAATTGGCGATCAGCTGCAGCTTGCCCGGGAGCAGCGTGCGGGCCTCGAGCTCGAAGCCCTTCGAAGTCAGCGAGCCGGCCTGGACCTGGTCGAACGGATCGGGCGTCGAGTCGTCGGAGACCGGACGATTGGTCTCCCTGATGTGATAGACCGTCGCCGTGATCATGCTCGCATCGTTCGGCTGGAACTTGATCCCCAGCTCGTGCTGCCGGCCCTGCTGCGGCACGAACGGCTGGCCGTTGCTGGCGGTGCCGGCGATCGGCTCGAAGCTCTCGGTGTAGCTGTAGAACGGCGACACGCCCTTGACGATGTCGCCGATGATCCCGGCGCGGAAGGTCAGCGCGTCGTCCTTGATTTTCGGCCCGCCGAACGCGCTCGACCAGACTTCGTCGTAGCGCGCGCCGAGCACCACCGAGACGCGGTCCCACAGTCTCACCTGGTCCTGCAGGTAGAACCCGAGCTGGCGCTGCTCGACGTCTTCGTAGGGAGCGGCACCGGGAGGCAGGCCCCCTCCGTAGTCGGACAGCGCGGCGTAATCGATGTCGTAGATGTCGATGTACTCGTAGCCGTAGCCGCCGGTCTTGCGCACATGGTTCCAGGTGTAGTCGACCCCGGCGAGCACCAGGTGCTCGACCTCGGCCCCGGTGTCGAACGTGAACCGCGCGTTGGTGTCGGTCGTGAAGATCTCCATCCGCGCGATGCTGCCGTCCGAATAGAGCCCGATCGTCCGACGGTCGGGATCGGGCTGCAGGTTGTCGTCGGCGTCGAGGATCGGCAGCCAGGTGGTCCGGTCGACCAGCACGTAGGGATTGGCCGGGTTGGTGTAGCTGTCCGGATAGTGCGTCAGGTAGGTCAGGTCGCTGTCGATGTAGCGCGCCTTCGAGCTGATCGAGACCACGTCGGAGAACCGGTGGTCGAGCAGCACCGTGCCCTGCAGCAGCCGCCCGTCGTACCGGTCCCAGCCGGGCTTGCCGATGAACAGGTCGTTGGGCAGCCGGCCGTTCGGATTGGGCAGGATCGTGCCCACCAGCGGCAGGAACTGGCTCGTCGAGCCGCCGTCGTCCTCCTGGTAGAGGCCGAGCAGCGAGACGCTCGTGTCCATCGTCGGCGCCCAGGTCAGCGACGGCGAGACCATCACCCGGTCGTCGGAAACGTAGTCGGTCTGGGTACTCGAATCGCGCACTCGCGCGACCAGTCGACCGGCGAATTCGCCGCCGAGCGGTCCGGTGACATCGGCCAGCGCCTCGATCCGGTCGTACGAGCCGTAGCGAACCGAGACCTCGCCTTCGGGCATGAATTGGGGGAGCTTCGAATTGAGATTGATGATGCCACCGAGCGAGCCCGAGCCGAACAGCATCGACGAGGGGCCGCGCAGGACCTGCACGCTGCCGAAGTTGTACGGGTCGGCGCGGATGCTCGCGTAATAGCTGAAGATGTCGCGCATTCCGTCGCGGAACTGCAGAGCGCTGACACCGCGTACGAAGCCGCCGTCGACGCGGCTGTCGGGCCCGTAGGGGTTGGCCTGGACGCCGGCGACGTAGTTCAGCGTGTCGCTGATCGACACGGCGCCCTGGGCTTCAAATACCTCGGCCGGGATTACCGTGACCGGCTGCGGCACTTCGATGGCAGGGGTGTCGGTCTTGGTCGCCGCGCCGCTGACGAGAACGTCGCCGGTGACGACGATCCGGTCCACGTCGGCCACGTCCTCTTCGGCCAGCGCGGATACGGGCGCCATGGCCGAACAGGTGAGCAGCAGGAATTTGGCAAAGCGCATTGCGGACCCCTTGTCGCGATTTCGATCCAGTTGATCTGTCGGGGCGCGACTAATGCGAAGCAATCGCATTAGCAAGCGGTCATTGGAGCGGCGCGGCTTACAAGCGCCGAGGTGCGTGTGCGACTGCCGGATCGCGGCGCCCGGCCGGCTCGAAGCGCGCCTGCGATCGAGCGAGGCAGGGCAAGCCGCCGCGCGAACCCGGCTCTTCCAGGGCAGGATGTTGATTCTAGCGCAAGGCCCTGAAGAGATCGTAGACGCCCTTGTCCTCGATCTTCTCGAAGCCGAGGCGCGCATAGAGCGAGCGCGCCGGGTTGTACTTCTCGACGTGGATGGTCACGCCCTTGCCCCTGGTCCCGGCCAGGTCGAGGATGTCCTGCAGGATCGCCGTGCCGATCCCCAGGCGCCGGCTGTGCGGCAACAGCGCGACGTCGATGATGTGCAGGTTCTCGGACAGGTCGCGCAGGTAGAGCCGGCCGATCGCCTCGCCGCCGCGCTCGATGATCAGCCATTCGGCGTCGGCGAAGTGGAACGCGTAATGGGCGTGCTGCGCCTCGTGCTGCTGAGCGAGGAAGGCTTCCTGCATTTCCGCCGGCCACCCGGTCGCGGCGACCTCTTCCCGCCGGGTAGAAGCGTAGAGTTCGGCGACGAACGGCAGGTCGTCTTCGGTGAACGGCCGGTAGCTGACGCCGAATTCGGCAGCGGCCTTCAGCGGCGGAGGCATCGATCAGTTGAAGACGGCAAGCATCCGCAACGGGCGCTCCGGATTCATCGCGGAGAGAAGGACGTCGAACACCCCGCCCTCGTTGTGATTGACCGTGAGCAGGTGGTCGCCGACGAGCGGACCGCCTTCGGTGATGTCGAACCGCGCGACGAACGCCTGCGCGCGCAGGCCCAGCGGGCGCCGGCTCCGCTCGGCGAAGCCGCGGACATCGACCAGCTTCAGCACGTGCCCGGTGTGTGCGGTGAACATCGTGCCGACCTGGAGCGCCCAGTCGTCCTTGCTGCCGTGCGCGAGGCTTACGCCGCGCTGGCCGAGCCCGGCTGGCCTCAGCAGGTCGGCAAACCTGTCTGCGACGCCCGTCTGCTGAACGGTAATTCCTCCCGCCACGACCGCGCCGCCCGCAAGACCGAGCAAGAGCTTGCGCCGGTTCACAAACGTCATCTGTTCGGCCATCGTAGTCCCCCTGTCCATTCGCGAGCGACCCGGTGTGTTTACCTGCGGTGCGAGGCAAGCGACGCCGGCAATTTTTCCCCTAGTTTCGCGACGGGAAGATCCCCTGCAGCGCGATGACGAAGTTGAGCGTCAGGTAAGGCATCATGTTGTTGTGCGGCTGACTGCCCCCGGCATTGCTGATCGAGCCCGCGTTGAGCGCCGTGAGACCGGTTGCCTGGGTCGAGTACGCGTTCACGTTCGCCACCGGGTTGGAGGCCGCGGCCCCCTGAGCCAGCGACTTGGTGCCGACCGGCGTCGGCAGCGCGCCGCCGGCGAGCGTCGCCTGTCCGCCCTTGGCTCTCATCTGGTGAGTATGCGCCGGCAGCTGCTGGGTGGTGATGGTAACTGCAGTCGACCCCGCCGCCTCGCCGAGCGTGTGGCCTGTGCCCATGTGAATCGGCAGGCGTCCGCGCAGGTTGGGCAGCGCGAAGTTGGTCTGGCCGTTGCCGCCGTAGGTCGTACCCAGCAGCGCGAACAGCGCCTGGTTCTGGTTGATCGGCAGAAGTTGCCCGTTGCACAGCGCCCAGCCCTTCGGCGGGAAATTGAACGACACGATCTTGATCTCGGCGAGGAAGGGTTCGGACATGTCTCGGTTCCTTCAAGGGGTCTCGAGGAGCAATGGCGGCAAGGCGCTCACGGGCGCTGCGGGAAGATACCCTGCAGCGCGATGCAGAAGTTGAGCGTCAGGTAAGGCTGCATGTTGTTGTGCGGCAGCCCTGCGCCGCCGACGCCGACGGCCTGAACTGACATGTCCGTGTCGGGCGCGCCCGTGAAATAGTAGGGCACGGCGCCGCTGTTCCCCTGGAACGAGAACTGGCCGCGGCTCAGCGTGGCTCCCGCCGGCTGGTCCGTATTGGCGACCGTGATCGCTCCTTGAACGCTGTGCGCGTGGGTGGGCATCTCGCTCTGGATCAGGGTGACGCTCTCGACCCCAGACCTCTCTCCGAGGTCGCGCAGGCTGAGCCCCTGTCCTTGCCCCGGTTGCATCGGCGCATTGCCCTGCATGTCGGGCAAGGCGAAAGTCGATTTGCCGTCGCCGCCATAGGTCGTGCCCAGCAGAGAGAACAGTGCGGTATTCTGCGAGATCGGCATGACTTGCCCGTTGCAGAACGCCCACCCGGTCGGCGGGAAGTTGAACGGGAAAATGCGTATCTCGGCGAGGAACTGGTCGGACATGCGCGGTCTCCGGTCGAAGGGAAGCGGGCTCGGTGGACGGCCCGTCCGTCACGTCTGGCTGGGGAAGATTCCGAACAGCGAAATGATGAAATTGATGCACAGGAACGGCTGGCAGTTCTCGTGAGGCTGGCTCCCGCCGCTCGGTTGCAGCGTATTCGGATGAAGCGCCACGCTCGGGGTCGCCGTGTCGTTGTAGATCATCACCCCTTGCTGGGTGCTGGTCGGTGCCGTCAGCAAGGCCCCCTGTGGCGAGAGCGTCGATCCGCCCGACGAGGCGATCAGCGCGTGGTTATGGGAGGGAATTTGCTGCACCGACAGCGTTTCGCTCTCGGTGCCGGCCATCTCGCCGATCTGGTAAGTCGTACCGTCGGGGCCGGTTCCCATGTGCATCGGCACACGGCTGGAAAGATTGGGCAGGTTGAAAGTCTCCGCCCCGTCCCCGCCGTAAGTCGTGCCGATCAACTGGAAGAGAACTTCGTTCTCCGAAATCGGTAAGGTCTGCCCTTCACAAAACATCCACCCGTTCGGAGGGAAGTTCCCGGCAAACATCCTGATCTCGCCGACATAGGGCTGTCCCATGGCGTTACTCCCGTTCAGAGATGGTGGCGAAGCCGCCGACGGCGGCGTGCGGAGAAGCGAGATCGCGGCAGCCGCCCGCGGCGGCTGCTTCGACGAGTCCCGACCGTCTGGCGAGCCGCACAAACATCAGATGATTCCCCCTGTGCCCTGTTCATACTGAGCGTATGCACGAAAGCTGTCAAACGGGTTTGAACGCCGGCAGCGGTCGATCGCTGCGGTCATCGACGGCGGCCGCTGCCTGACGCTTTCCTACAAGATCGCGTCGGCGTGACGCGCTATCGTGGCGAAGGCCCGACGGTATTCACGCGGTGCTGGCGGCGGGCTGACAACTGTGCGATTAGGCCCCGTCACAGCGGGGGATGGGGACAGCCCCCGGCGCCAGTTTGGATTGGGGGTTTTCGACATGGTAGCCAGTATTCTCAGGCCCGGTGAGGTCGCCGTCATCCAGGTCGACAGCGAGGATTCCGACGATCCGCATATCGGCGGTATCCAGAACATGGCGCGCGATTCGATCAGCTTCATGCTGCTCGCGCCGGTCGGCTCGGGAACGACGATCTACGTCACCGACAGATCCTGGAATGCCACTTCCTTCGGCCCCAGCGGCGGCGGGGACGGCACGTACACCTGGACCGCAGCGAGCGATCTCCCCGCCGGCACGATCGTCACGATCACCGAAGCCGAGCTGACTGCAGCGGGTCTCGAGCTCGCCGACACCGGCGAGGCGATCTACGTCTACCAGGGAACCGGCGCCGACACGCCGACGACGTTCCTCCACGCGATCGAGTTCGGCGACGGCAACACGACGTTCAACGGCAGCCTCGCCAACACCGGCCTCGTCAACGGGGTCAGTGCGGTCGCCCTGGCCGCGGACAACGTCACTTTCGGCGAGCGCACCTGGAACCACCAGGCCGACGTCCTGTTCGCGAACGTCAACAACGCCGCCAACTGGAGCGGCAACGACAACAGCCCTCACACAGATCCCGTCGAAGGCACGAACGGTCATGTCGCGCCCGACATCCAGGTGTGGATCGCGGGGATCAGCGGAGGGCACGGGCTGTTCTCCGTAAACGCCGATGCGACCCAGGCCGGCGGCCTCGGCTACAACGTCGGGCATCACTTTCAGAACACGTCGAACGACGGCAACGGCACGACGTTCACGCAGCGCTTCTGGTCGCCGACGCACATTCTGTTCGACACCGTCGCCGGCAAGTTCTTCGTCGTCGATTCGAGCGGGACCTTCGACCGCATCCTGCAGGGCAACATCAGCGACCTGCTCGACAATCCCGGCAGCGCGCCGACGATGACCATCCTCTGGCAGGACCAGCCGGCCGGCACGGCCGACGGCGACGGCATCACCAGCATTCAGATCGACCGGACTAACGGCCACATCTACTTCACGGCCGACAACGATCTGCTTCGGGTAGGCTACGACACGGCCAACCAGACCGCGGTCCAGCTCGCCGAGCTCGGCCTCGACGCTGACCTGGGCAGCAAGAACTGGGCCAACGAACTCGTGCTCGACATCGCCAACGGGCGGGCCTTCGTCGTCTCGACCGAAAGCTTCAACGATTTCGTCGAGGTTCCTCCGGGCAGCGGCAATTACGTGGTCGGCACGACGCTGTACCAGAACTCGATTCACATGATCGAGAACATCTCGCCGAGCGACACCAACGCGACCGGCAACACGATCACCGAGTTACAGTTCAGCGGAATTTATGCTGAAACGCTTAGCAGCGGCATCGGCGCCCCCGACCCGGGGAACTTCGAGGATTTCTTCGGCAAGATCACCGACGTCGACATCAACACCACGACCGGCGAGCTTTGGTTCACGACGACGCAGCTCAACGGCGGGACCAACGGCGAGACCGGCGGCATCTTCCGGGCGACCGTCTCCGGCAGCTCGATCACGGTCACGCAGATTGCCTCCGAAGACGGCGGCAACAGAAACTATATGCACATCCACGTCGATGAAGAGACCGGCTTCTATTACGTCAGCAGCATCGAGCCCGGCCAGAGCGGCATCCACGCGATCTATCGCGGTTCGCTGACTGCCACACCCGGCACCGAGCCCACGCTGTTCGCCAACGTCGGCAACGTCAACGACATGA
>JBIQKN010000040.1:21320-24274 GCA_044506565.1 Sphingomonadales bacterium
CGGCGTCATAGCTGGTTCGGGAATTGCCTACTCCTACAACGCGACGACCGGCGTGATGACCCTGAGCGGTCCGGGCACCGTCGCCGAATACGCGGCCGCGCTGCAGCTCGTCCAGTTCTCGACCAGCGGCGACAACCCGACGCTCTACGGAACCGCGGGCACGCGCACGATCTCGGCGTCGGTATTCGACGGATTGCTGCATTCCGACGAAATCACCACCACGGTGGCGGTCACCGGCATCAACGATGCGCCCGTCAACACGGTGCCCGGCGAAGAAGACTCCCTCGAGGACGCCTCGGTCGTCTTCAGCACCGCGAACTCCAACGCGCTCTCTGTCGGCGACGCCGACGCCGATCCGGCGACGCAGGCGCTCCAGGTCACGCTTTCCGTGACCAATGGAACGCTGACGCTGGCCAGCCTCACCGGACTGACCTTCTCGGTAGGTGACGGCGCCAGCAACGCGACGATGACCTTCACCGGGACGGCGAACGCGATCAACGCCGCGCTCGGCGCGGGGCTGACCTTCACGCCGGTCGCCGATTACAACGGTTCAGCGACGCTCACGATCACGACGAGCGACCAGGGCCTCAACGGCACGGGCGGCGCGCTGTCCGACACCGACACCGTGACGATAACCATAGATGCGGTCGCGGATATCGCCGGTGACCTTGTCAGCACCGACGAGGATACGGCGATCGACGTCTTCGTGCTCAGCAACGACACGTTCGAGAACCCCGACCACGAGATCACCGGGTTCACCCAGGGCTCGAACGGCACGGTCACGCTGAACGACAACGGGACCGCCGAAGTCGCGACCGACGACTACTTCGTCTACACGCCCAACGCCGACTTCAACGGCAGCGACAGCTTCACCTATACCGTGACGTCGGGCGGAGTAACCGAGACCGCGACCGTTGCCGTCACGGTCAATGCCGTCGCCGACATTGTCGACGACAGCGTCAGCGTGAACGAAGACAGTGTCGACAACGTCCTCGACCTGCTCGGCAACGACAGCTTCGAAGACAGTGACCGGGCGATCACCTCGGTCGGGTCCGCCTCCAACGGCACGGTTACGATCGACAACAACGGCACGCCCGGCGACGCGACCGACGACTTCGTCACCTACACTCCCGACGCGGACTTCAACGGCAGCGACAGCTTCACCTACACGGTGACCACCGCGGGCGGCGTGACCGAGACCGCGACGGTCTCGGTGACGGTCAACCCGGTCAACGACCCGCCGGAATCGACCGACCCGGCAGGCGAGACGGTGACCTGGACCGAGGGCGACGGGCCCGTCACGCTCGACGACGGCGCCGACGGCCTGGTGGTGGACATCGACAGCTCCGACTTCGCGGGCGGCAGCCTGACGGTAGCGATCACTTCGGGCCTCGTGGCGGCGGAGGACGTGCTCGGTGTCCAGAGCGATGGCGACGTGACCGTCACCCCGGGCACGATCCTCGTCGGCGCGGAAGAGATTGCCACGTTCTCCGGCGGTGGGGCCGGTGGCGGCGGTCTGGTGTTCAACTTCTCGGCCGCTGCGACGCCGGCGCGCGTGTCGCAGTTGCTGCAGGCGATCACCTACACCAACAGCGGCGGCATCGCGCCCACGGCCGGCGACCGCACGATCACCTGGACGATCGTCGACGGCGACGGCACCGCCAACGGCGGTGACGATACGCTCAACTTCACGTCGACCGTGACCGTCAGCACGATCGACAGCCCACCGGTCGCGGTAGCCGATGCGCCAACGGTCGATGCCGACGTCGTCACCGACATCCCTGTGGTCGGCAACGATACCGACGACGACGGCGGGCCGAAGAACGTGATCGAGATCAATGGCTCGGCGGTTTCGGTCGGTATTCCGGTGGCTCTGGCTTCGGGTGCCACCGTCACGCTCAACCCCGACGGCACGATCGCCTACGATCCCAACGGCGAGTTCGATTATCTGGTTTCGGCCTCGACGGCGACAGCCACCGGTGCCACCAACTTCTCGGCGAGCGACAGCTTCAGCTACACGCTCAACGGCGGCAGCAACACCACGGTGACCGTGACCGTGCTCGGAGTCGACGGGCCCGGTGACGAGCTGCACGGGACGACCGCCGGCGACACCATAACCGGGACTGACGGCAAGGACGTGATCAAGGCGTTCAGCGGGGACGACACCATCGACGCCGGAACCGGCAACGACCTCGTCAGGGGGCACAGGGGCGCCGATACGATCGAGGGCGGCTTCGGCCACGACCACCTCCGGGGCGGCAAGGGCGGCGATACGTTGTACGGCAACAGCGGTTCCGACCGGCTTGTCGGCGACGGCGGTGCTGATACCCTGTTCGGCGGCGCAGGCACGGACCGGCTCATCGGCGGTGCGGGCACCGACTGGCTGGCGGGCGAAGGAGGGCGCGACGCGTTCGTGTTCTTCGAGGGCGATCTGGGCTCGTCGCGTGGAAGGGCGGACACCATTGCCGACTTCGACCAATCGCTCGGGGAAGTCATTCGCCTCATCGGCGTCGATGCCGACGTCACCACTGGTGGCGACCAGGCGTTCACCTGGATCGGCGACGGCGATTTCACCGGCACCGCGGGCGAACTGCACTTCGTACATGTCAACGGGGACACGTTCGTCGAGGGTGACACGGACGGAGACGGGTCGGCGGACGTGTTCATCCGCCTGCTCGGGACGCACGACCTGGTCGTCTGGGACTTCCTGCTGTGAGGCTGTGCGGCACTGGTCGCGCTTGAGGCTCGAGCCGTACCAGGCGGCCGGGACGAAGGCCTGCCCCATCGAATGTGTCGATGATTTCGGTTACGGCGTGTAGCGAGGTGACTCGGCACTAGTTGCCAGCGTGCGTCGAGACGCAGCGTGACCACGTTCGGCCTTGCCGGCAGTCCGGGTTGCAATCGTGCGGGAGGCCGGTTCGATCGCGAAGGAAGGTTCAACCTCGGGCGGGGTC
>JBIQKN010000041.1:0-24188 GCA_044506565.1 Sphingomonadales bacterium
GGCCCGGCGGGCGGCGCAGCAGCAGCGACATCTGGCGGTAGGCGACGGCCTGCTTCGACAGGTCGTCGTAAACAATCACGGCGTGCATGCCGTTGTCGCGGAAGAACTCGCCCATCGCGCAGCCGGTGTAGGGCGCGAGGTACTGCAGCGGCGCGGGCTCCGACGCGGTCGCGGCGACCACGATCGAGTACTCCATCGCGCCGTTCTCTTCGAGCTGGCGGACGATCTGCGCGACCGTCGAGCGCTTCTGCCCGACCGCGACGTAGATGCAGTAGAGCTTCTTCGACTCGTCGCTGCCGGCGTTGATCTGCTTCTGGTTGATGAAAGTGTCGATCGCCACCGCGGTCTTGCCGGTCTGGCGGTCGCCGATGATCAGCTCGCGCTGGCCGCGGCCGATCGGCACCAGCGCGTCGAGCGCCTTGAGGCCGGTCTGCACGGGCTCGTGCACCGATTTGCGCGGGATGATGCCCGGCGCCTTGACTTCGACGCGGCGGCGCTCGGTCGCCTCGATCGGGCCCTTGCCGTCGATCGGGTTGCCGAGCGCGTCGACCACACGGCCGAGCAGACCCTTGCCGACGGGGACGTCCACGATGGTGCCGGTCCGCTTGACGCTGTCGCCTTCCTTGATCTCGGCGTCCGAGCCGAAGATCACGACGCCGACGTTGTCGGCCTCGAGGTTCAGCGCCATCCCCTGCACGCCGTTGCCGAACTCGACCATCTCGCCGGCCTGCACTTTGTCGAGGCCGTGGACGCGCGCGATGCCGTCGCCGACCGACAGCACCGAACCGACTTCCGAGACTTCCGCCTCGGTGCCGAAGTTGGCGATCTGGTCGCGGATGACCTTGGAGATTTCTGCGGCGCGGATTTCCATTGTTAGCCTTTCATCGCTTGCGCGAGGGAATTGAGACGCGTGCGGATCGAGTTGTCGATGCGCTGCGAACCGATGGTGACGACGAGGCCGCCGAGCAGCTCGGGGTCGACGCTCGTCCGGAGCTTGACGGTGCGGCCCTCGCGGGCGCGGAGCTTCTGCTCGAGCGTGGCGACCTGGTCGTCGCTGAGCGGATGGGCCGAGGCGACCTCGGCGGTGACTTCGCCGCGCTGGGCGGCGGCGATGGCCTGGAACGCGCGGATCGATGCCGAGAGTTCGCCGGCGCGGCGGTTCTGCGCCAGCACGCCGAGGAAGTTGCGCGTCAGCGGGTCGAGCCCGAGCTTCTCGCCGAGGCCGGCGAGCACGCGGCCGAGCGCCTCGCGGCCGACCGCGGGATTGCGCACCAGCGCGCGCAGTTCGGCCGATTCGCCGATCGCGGCGGCCAGCTTTTCGAGGTCGCTCTCGACGGCGGTGACCTTGCCGGCCTCGCTCGCCAACTCGAACAGCGCGGCGGCGTAACGCCCGGAAAGGCTGGCCTTGATACTTGCGGAAAGCTCCACGCGAGGGGGTCCCTTGGTGAACGGAATGTGCGCTTTCAGGCGGGGCGCTGGGAGGCACCCCGGCAAAGCTGGCGCGCGCCTAGCATCGGGTCGCAGGCGATGCAAGCCGGGTGGGGACCGGGATTTGCCGACGGCCGCAGCCTAAGGCCGCGACCCCGCCGAGCACCGATAGACGAGCCGTTCGTTCGGTCTCTCGGGTAGAAGCGAGACGATCGCGCTCTGCCGCGCGCCGAACTCGAGCGCGGCCTCCTCGCCCGAACCGCAGGCCGGGGCCTCGATCTCCGAGCGGGCAGTGCGCGCGCGCGCCATCGTCTCGCTGTCGAGCAGGTAGCGTTCGACGCGATATTCGCGCGCGTCGGGATCGAATTGGGCGATCGAAACCACGGCCTCCTCGTTGGGCACCAGGACCCGCGTCCAGCGGCCGTCGGCGAGGCCGTACTGCGTCCGCCCATTCACGCAGCCATCCGGCTTCCACTCGAACGGCAGGTCGGCGGGAGCCTCCCCGGTGACGCGGCTGCGCTCGGGATCGAGCACGCACACCAGCGCGCCCGACGTCTCGGGCTCGATCGGGCCGTTGTCCTTGGCTTCGGTCTCCGCGCGCAGCACCTCCTCCAGCCGGCCCTCGACCTCGTCGTATCCCGGCCGCAGAATCCACGCGAGCAGCGCGCCGGCGACGGCGACGCCTCCAGCCGCCGCGGCGATCTTGAGTTTCTGCCGGTCGCCGCGCTCGTGGAACACGAAGGCCGCCCCGCCGGCCCCGAGCGCGGCGATCAGCAGCACCAGCGCCAGTGCCATGCCGTTCTCGCGTTCCGACGCGAGCGCGAACTCGATCTTGCGCCGTTCGGCGTCGCGCCTACGGGACATGGCCTGCTCGTCGGCTGCGGCACGCGCCTGCGCGACCATCTGCTCACGCTCGGCGCGCGCGCGCTCGGCGGCCTCGAGGTCGGCGAGGCTGCGGCAAGGCATGCCGTTGACCTGCGGCGTGATCGAGTTGGCGCGCAGGAACGCAAGCAGCTCGCGAGCGGAGACCGCGAAGTAGAATTCGGCCTCGGCTCCGCTGCTCTCGGCGCCGAAGCTGTTGACCCCGATCACCCGTCCGCAGTCGTCGAGTAGCGGCCCCCCGCTGCTTCCGCGCGCGATCGGCGCCGTGTGCAGCAGCGAATCGAAGTCGCGCGTCGGGCGCCGGCCCGCGAGCGAGCCGGTGCTCTTTACCGGCGGCTGGGCGCGGAAGATATCGCTGATCGACAGACCCTGCGCGCGGTCGACGTTCATCGGATAGCCGACCGAGGTGACGCTGCCGCTGTCGCCGTTGGCGTTGGCTGCGATAGTCAGCGGGGGCAGCCTCAACGGGGAGGTCGTACTGACGAGCGCAAGGTCGGTCCGCGGGCTTATCGCGACGAGCCGGCCATAGACCGCGCTCGCCCCGTCCGAAGGGACGATGCCGATTGCGAGCTCGTCGTCGGCCCGGGCTTCGGCAACCACGTGGGCGTTTGTGACGACCGTTTCGGGTCCGACCGCAAAGCCCGTGCCGTGCGATACCGGAACGACCTGGTCGCCGTTGATCTCGACGATCACCACACGCACGACTCCGCGCGAGGCAGCGTCGATGTCCGCCGGATCGGCCAGGGCAGCCGACGGCACGAGCAGCATCAGCGCCGCGAGCGCGAGCATTCGGGCCGGCAGGATGAAGCGGCGCGTCATCGCTCGCCTTCTCGCGGCGATCGGCTTTGAGCGCAAGCCGCGGGACGCATCGTCTCCGCCGACGGGGCTATTGGTGCGGGCAGAAAGGATCTGCCCATGACATATCGCATAGAAGGACTGGCCCCCGCCCGATTTGCTCCGCTGCGGGCCATGAGCGATGACGAACTCGCGCGGCATCGCGCCGCACGCGTCATCGCCGATGCCGACCGCGGCTATCCGTGCCGGGTGACGCTCGAGGACGCGCGGGCCGGCGAGCGGCTGCTGCTGCTTCATCACGTGCATCACGACGTCGAAAGCCCTTACCGGGCCGCGTTCGCGATCTTCGTGCGCGAGGAAGCGCGGGAGGCGGCGGTCTACGAGGACCGCTGCCCGCCATGCTTCGAGGGACGCACGCTGAGCCTGCGCGGGTTCGACGGCGAAAACGCGCTGGCCGATGCGAAGCTCGCTTTGCCGGGCGAGGCCGACGAGGCGATCCGCGCCCTCCTTGCGGATGCGCGGATTGCCTATATCGATGCCCACAACGCCGCGTATGGCTGCTTTGCCGCGCGCATCGAGCGAGACGGACAATGAGCGCCCCCGCGATCATCGACGACGAAGCCTGGGGAGCGGTGCTGCGCCGCGACCGGGCCTACGACGGACGCTTCGTCACCGGGGTATTCTCGACCGGCATCTATTGCCGGCCGAGCTGCGCGGCGCGGCACCCGGCGCGCGCGAACGTCCGCTTTTTCCCCGATGGCGCCGCCGCTCGCGCGGCCGGGCTGCGTCCGTGCAAGCGCTGCCTGCCCGACGACGTCGCGCGCGACGAGCGCGCGGTGCTCGCCGCGATCGAGGCGATCAAGCAGACCGAGGAGCCGCTCGCGCTGGCCGACCTCGCTGCGCGCATCGGCTATTCACCGACGCATTTCCAGCGCGTGTTCACCCGCGCCACGGGGCTCTCGCCGGCTGCCTATTCGCGCGCGTTGCGCGCCGAGCGCGCGCGCGAAGCGCTTGCCGCGAACGGGCGGGTGACCGACGCGATCTACGACGCCGGATTCGAAAGCGCCTCGCGGTTCTACGATTCGATGCAGGGGAGGCTGGGCATGGCGCCGTCGGCGTGGGTCAGGGGCGGCGCGGGCGTGACGATTCGCTGGGCGGTGGTCGAAAGCTCGCTCGGGCCGATGCTGGTCGCGGCGACCGACAAGGGCGTCTGCCGGCTGTCGTTCGGCCGCGGGCGCGAGGAACTCGAGCGGCTGTTCCCCAACGCCGAGCTCGTCGAGGGCGGGTCGGAATTCGAAAGCCTGCTGCGGCGCGTGATCGCCGCAGTCGACGACCCGGCAAGCGGGCGCGACATACCGGTCGACGTGCGCGGCACCGCGTTCCAGGAGAGAGTGTGGCAGGAACTGCGTCGGATCCCGCCGGGCGAGACTCGCTCCTACGCCGAGGTCGCCGCCGCGGCCGGCAACGCGCGCGCGGTGCGCGCGGCCGGCTCGGCCAACGGCGCCAACCATGTCCCGGTGCTGATTCCGTGCCACTGCGTTGTCAGGTCGGACGGCTCGCTCGGTGGCTACGCCTACGGGCTCGACATCAAGCGCAAGCTGCTCGAACGCGAACGAAAATAGGGACAGTCCCTCTTTTTCGAAGAATAGGGCAGCCGCCATTCGAAAAAGGGGGACTGTCCCTCATTTTGAGGAGAATCGATCATGACCGCGAATCGCGAGGCCTTTGCCGCGCTGCACGTGCCGGGCGATCCGGTGCTGCTTTACAACGTGTGGGACGTCGGCAGCGCGAAAGCGGTTGCGGCGGGCGGTGCGAAGGCAATCGCGACAGGCAGCCACGGCGTGGCCGAGAGCAACGGGTTCCCCGATGGCGAAGGCATGCCGTTCAACTTGTTCCTCGACGCGACGCGGAGGATCGCACAGGGAGTCGACCTGCCGGTGACCGCCGATTTCGAAGGCGGCTTCGCGGTCGATGCGGCCCGTGTCGCCGAACACGCGCGCTATCTCGCCGAGACCGGCGTGGTCGGCTGCAACTTCGAGGACCAGGAGATCGGCGGGCCGGGCCTGCATCCGATTGCCGAACAGGCGCAGCGCGTGGCGGCGGTGGTCGAGAGCGGACTGTGGGTCAATGCGCGCACCGACCTGTTCCTGCGCAAGCTGATCGCGGGCGAGAACCCCAACGACCGCTCGCTGCTCGGCGAGGCGCTCGAACGGGCGCACGCCTATGCCGAGGCCGGGGCTAACAGCTTCTTCATTCCCGGCGTGAGCGACATCGACCTGATCGCCGAGGTCTGCGCGGCCTCGCCGCTGCCGGTCAACGTGATCAAGGGCGACGCGCTCGAGATCCCGGCGCTGGCGCAGGCCGGCGTAGCACGGATCAGCTGGGGCCCGCGGCCCTGGCGCTGGGCGATGGACCGGCTGACGGAGGAGGCGCGGGCGCTCTACGAAAACGGGTAAGAAGCCCGCGACCGCCTTGCCGCCACACTGCTCCTGCGCAAGGCTTGCGCGGGAGAGGAGAGGTCGATGGACATCACAGAACATCCAGCGGAAGCGGCCGTCGTCCCGAGCCCGAAGCCGCTGTGGAAGCGGGTGCTGCAGTTTCCCCTGGTCACGCTGGTACTCGCGGTTGCGATCATGGTCGCAGCGCAGTCGCTGGCCGGCGCGGTCAGCTATCTCGCGGGCACTCCCGTGGATGAGCTGGCGAGGGGGAACGACCTGCTCTTCGCCTTGGTCGCCACGGTAATAATGGTGCTCGCGTACAAGCTGATCATCGTCCGCCTGGGAGAGCAGCCGCGCGACGACCTGCCGTTCGACGTGCGCGCGCGCGACGTCGGGAGCGGGTTCCTGCAGGGCGCGATGGTATTTTCGGCGATCGTCGGCGTCGCCGCGTTGCTCGGCAGCTATCAGGCGCTCGGGCTGAGCCCGGCGGAGGACTGGCTGCCGATCCTGGTCGTGACCGGCGTGATGGCCGGGGTAACCGAAGAGATCCTGCTGCGCGGGATCGTGTTCCACTGGCTCGAAGAGCTCGGCGGCAGTTGGGTCGCGCTGGCGCTGTCGGCGCTGCTGTTCGGCTTCCTGCATGCGGTCAATCCGAACGCGACGCTGATCTCGTCGCTGTCGATCGCTCTGGCGGCCGGAGTGCTGCTCGGCGGCGCCTACATGCTGACTCGAAACCTGTGGCTGGCGATCGGCCTGCACGCGGGCTGGAACGTGACCCAGGGGCTGGTCTGGGATGTCCCCATCTCGGGCCTCGCGCTCGATGGCTGGGTCGAGTCGCGCCTCGTCGGCGACCCGATCCTTTCGGGCGGGGCGTTCGGGCTCGAAGCCTCGGCGATCACGATGGTGGTCGCGACGGCCTACGGCGCCTGGCTCGTCGTGCGCGCGGTGCGACGCGGGAATGTGGTGCGCAACTGGTGGGCGCGGCGGAGGTCAGACGAAGCTGTAGGGGTCGACATCGACCGCGATGCGGACGCCTTGCGGGAAGCTTAGCGCGCCGAGCCAGTCGCGGATGACGCGCTGCACTTCGGCGCTGCGGCGGGCGTTGAGCAGCAGGCGGTAGCGGTAGCGGCCGCGCAGCAGCGAGAGCGGGGCGGGGGCCGGGCCGAGGATCATCACGTCGTCAAGATGCGGCCGCGCCGCGCCGATCCGCTGCGCGGCCTCGCGCGCCTCGGCCTCGTCTTCCGACGAGACGATGATCGCCGCCCAGCGGCCGAACGGCGGCGCTCCGGCGTGGCGGCGAGCCTCGGTCTCGGCGGCGTAGAAGGCGTCGCGGTCGCCAGCCGCGAGCGCGGCGATGACCGGGGCCTCGGGATGACGCGTCTGGATCAGCACTTCGCCCGGCTTTGCGCCGCGCCCGGCGCGGCCGGCGACCTGCGCGACCTGCTGGTAGGTGCGCTCGGCTGCGCGCAGGTCGCCGCCTTCGAGGCCGAGGTCGGCGTCGACCACGCCGACCAGCGTCAGCTCGGGGAAGTGGAAGCCCTTGGTGACGAGCTGGGTGCCGACGATGACGTCGATCTGCCGCTGTTCGACCTGGGTGACGAACTCGGCCGCCTTGTCGGGCGAATTGAGCGTGTCCGAGGTGGCGATCGCCAGCCGCGCGCCGGGCAGCAGTTCCTCGACTTCGTGGGCGATGCGCTCGACCCCGGGGCCGCAGGCGACGAGACAGTCGGGCTCGCCGCATTCGGGGCAGCGATCGGGCGGCGCGGTTTCGTGGCCGCAATGGTGGCAGGCGAGGCGCCGGCTCAGGCGGTGTTCGACCAGCCAGGCGCTGCAGTTCGGGCACTTGAAGCGGAACCCGCACGAGCGGCACAGCGTGAGCGGGGCGTAGCCGCGGCGGTTGAGGAACAGCAGCGACTGCTCTCTCTTGGCGAGCCGCTCGTGCAGCGCCTCGATCACGCGCGGCGCGAGCCATCGGCCGCGCTCCGGGCGTTCCTCGGTCAGGTTGACGGTGCGGATCTCGGGGAGCTCGGCGCCGCCGAAGCGCGAGGGCAGGACCAGCTTCTCGTAGACCCCGCTCTCGGCCATCTGCAGGCTTTCGAGCGCGGGGGTGGCGCTGGAGAGCACGACCGGGATCCCCTCGAACCGGGCGCGCATCACCGCGACGTCGCGGGCGTTGTAGCGGACGCCGTCGTCCTGCTTGAAGCTGATCTCGTGCGCCTCGTCGACGACGATCAGGCCGAGGTCGGCGTAAGGCAGGAACAGCGCCGAGCGCGCACCGACGACGACTTGCGCGGTCCCTGCCGCGATCGCGCGCCAGGCGCGGCGGCGTTCGGTCGACTTGAGCGAGGAGTGCCACGCCACTGGGGCCGCGCCGAAGCGCTCTTCGAAGCGGCGCAGGAATGCCTCCGTCAGTGCGATTTCGGGAAGCAGAACAAGCGTTTGTTCGCCCTTCCTCAGACTCTCTGCGATCGCCTCGAAGTAGGTCTCCGTCTTGCCCGACCCCGTCACGCCGTCGAGCAGGAACGGCGCGAAGCCGCCGCGGCGCACTGACGCCACCAGGCGCTCGGCTGCGGCCGCCTGTTCGCCCGACAGCTCGGGTACCGCGAAATCGGCTGCGGCGCGGGGGTAGGGGCGGTCACAGTCGACCTCGACCGGTTCGAGCACACCCTGGTTGACCAGCCCGCGCAGCACCCCCTCGCTGACCCCGGCGATCCCGGCGAGCTCGCGGATCGTCGCCTGTTCGCCCTCGAGCGCCTCGATCGCGGCAAGGCGCTGCGGGGTCATCCGCTCGGGCAGGCCGCCGCTTAGGCGATATTCGATCGTCGTCGCCGGGCCGCGCAGTGCGCCGCCGCTCGCGAGCACCATGCGCGCGACCGAAGCGAGCGAGGCGCAGTAGTAGTCCGCGGTCCATTCGATCAGCCGGCGCAACTCAGCTCGGAGCGGAGGTACGGGAAGCGTCCCGACGAGCGGACGCAGCTTGCTTTCCGGAACCTCGGTTGCGGGCAGCCGTTCGGCTTCCCAGACGATTCCGACGATCTGGCGCGGTCCGAGCGGGGCCACGACGACCGAGCCCGGCCCGATCTCCATTCCCTCCGGAACGCGGTAGTCGAGCGGACCGAGCGCGGCGTTGAAGATGATCAGTCGGGCACGGTTCATGCGAGGCCGCCTATATGGGCGGTTGCCAGGCGGCGGGGCAAGCGCCCGACAGGAGAAAGCACAGGATGATGCTCCCGAATCCGATCCATTCCCGCCGAACCTTCGTCGCCGGATCGCTCGCCGCCACCGCGGCGCTGGCGTTGCCCGGCTGCGCAACCACCGAGCCGATCAGTTTCACCGAGGCGATCCGTCGCCTGCTGGTGCTGTCGAGCGAACGCGCCTTCGTCCGGCTCACAGCTCCGGGCGGCTACTGGGACCAGCAAGTGGCGCAGATCGGTCTCGACCGGTTCTTTGGCAACCGCGGCAACGTCCTCGCCAACATCCTCACGTCCGCCCTGTTCAAGAGCCGGCTCGAGAACGTGGCGGCTGGGATGGCGGTCGACGCGTCCTATCGTGCCGCCCCGATAGTCGCCGATGCTGTCCGCGCCGTCGGCTACGCCAACGCGATCGCACTGATCCGCGGCGGGCCGACGGCGGCCTCGAGTTTCCTGCGCCAGGAGATGGGCACCGCGCTGATCGACGCGATGGTGCCGGGCGTCGGCGAGGCGCTGCGGGCGGCGCAGGATCCGCTCGTCGGCCAGCTGATTGCCGGGCTCACCGGCGTCGACGTCGGCGGCATGGCGATGACTTTCGCGCGCCAGGTCGACGATGCCATCTGGGGCGAGATCGCGCGCGAGGAAGCGGCCATTCGCGCCGACCCATATGCGACGCGCGACCCGCTGCTGATCGGCGTCTTCGGAGCCGGCGGCGCGCTCTAGCCGAAGACGCGCTCGAAGATCCGGTCGACCTGCTTGAAGTGATAGCCGAGGTCGAACTTCTCTTCGAGCTCCGCCGGGCTGAGCGCCGCCGTCACCTCGGGATCGGCCTTGAGCAGTTCGAGCAGCGATAGCGTTCCGTCGCTTTCCCAGACCTTCATCGCATTGCGCTGGACGAGCCGATAAGCGTCGTCGCGCGCGAGGCCGGCCTGCGTCAATGCGAGCAGGACCCGCTGCGAGTGGATCAGGCCGCCCATCCGGTCGAGGTTTTTCTGCATACGCTCGGGGTAGACGAGCAGCTTGTCGATCACCCCTGTGAGGCGGGCGAGCGCGAAGTCGAGCGTGATGGTCGCGTCGGGGCCGATGAACCGCTCGACCGAGGAGTGCGAGATGTCGCGCTCGTGCCACAGGGCGACGTTCTCCATCGCCGGCTGGGCATACGACCGAACCATTCGGGCGAGCCCCGTCAGGTTCTCGGTCAGCACCGGGTTGCGCTTGTGCGGCATCGCGCTCGAGCCCTTCTGCCCGGGCGAGAAATACTCCTCGGCCTCGAGCACTTCGGTTCGCTGCAGGTGGCGGATCTCGATCGCCAGACGCTCGATCGAGCTGGCGATCACGCCGAGCGTGGCAAAGAACATCGCGTGACGGTCGCGGGGAATGACCTGGGTCGAGATCGGCTCGACGGCGAGACCGAGCCGCTCGGCGACGTGCGCTTCGACCTCGGGAGCGATGTTGGCGAAAGTGCCGACCGCGCCGCTTATCGCGCAGGTGGCGATCTCCGCGCGCGCGGCTTCGAGCCGCGCGCGGCAGCGCGAGAACTCGGCGTAGGCCTGCGCCAGCTTGAGGCCGAAGGTCACCGGTTCGGCGTGGATGCCGTGGCTGCGGCCGATCGTCGGCGTGTACTTGTGTTCCTCGGCCCGGCGCCGAAGCGCAGCGAGCAGCCCGTCGAGATCCTCGAGCAGGATGTCCGAGGCGCGGGCGAGCTGGACCGCGAGCGTGGTGTCGAGCACGTCGGAGCTGGTCATGCCCTGGTGCATGAAGCGCGCCTCGGGCCCAACTTGCTCGGCGATCCAGTCGAGGAACGCGATAACGTCGTGCTTGAGCACCGCTTCCTTGGCATCGATCGCGGCGACGTCGATCGCCGGCTGCTTGGCCCACCAGTCCCACAGGGCCTTCCCCGCGCTTTCGGGCACCACGCCGAGCTCGCCGAGCTTCTCGGTCGCGTGGGCCTCGATCTCGAACCAGATCCGGTACCGCGCCTCGGACTCCCAGATGGCGGTCATCGCGGGGCGGGCGTAGCGGGGGACCATGCAAGACTCCAATCCGACGGAATGCCGCAGCCGCTAGGGGCGACGGTCGCCTATGGCAAGTCGGCGCCGTGCCAAATCGACACTGCCGTCGTCCCTATCCGTCCTGCCCCAACGGGAGGGATTGCTTACGATATGCAAGATACTAACCTGCTCCTCGCACGGCGGGCGATTTAGCTGCGGCGTGCAAGACAGGGGTCAATGAATGCGATTCAAGATTGCGCTGCTTTGCGGAGCGGTGCTTGCGCTGCCGCCGGGCGTCGCCCAGGCGGGAGACAAGGTCCTCACCGGAAAGGCACCGGAGTGGGTGTCCCCCGCGAGCCTCGACGGTCTCGACGTCGAGCGCGGGCCGGCCGAACTGATCTTCGACAGCCAGCATCGGCTGGAGGACGGCGTCGCCTACTCCTACTACGACAACGCGGTTCGGATCGACAATTCGCAGACCCTGGTCGAGCACAACACGCTCAGCATCGGCTGGCTTCCCGACAAGGGTGACCTGACCGTTCACCGGCTGGAGATCTACCGCGACGGCGAGGTCATCGATCTGCTCGCGAGCGGATCCGAATTCGACGTCATCCGGCGCGAGCAGGGCCTCGAAGCGCGCCTGCTCGACGGCGAGCTGACAGCGACGCTGGCGATTCCGGGCCTCAGGGTTGGGGACGTGCTGCGCACCGCCTACTCGGTCTCGATCGACGACCAGGCGCTGGGCGACGAGGTGCAGGTGCTGCAGTTCCTCGGCGCGCGGCCGTGGCGCGTGGGCAGGGGCCGCACCGTGGTCAGCTGGCCGGCCGACGAGGAAATGTTTTGGAAGGCGGAAGACAATGCCGCGCTCGGCGAGCCTGAGTTGCGCGACGGCTATCGCTATCTGAGCGTCGATCTTCCGCTCGCCGAGCCCAGGCCCGTGCCGCAGGATGCGCCCTGGCGCTATCAGCGGCCGACCGTGCTTCGCGTCGGCAGCTTCGCCGACTGGAACGAGCTGTCGCGAGTGATGGCGCCGCATTTCATCGCCGCGGCCGAAGTCGCGGACGAGGGTGACGTTGCGGAGCAGGCGGCGACCATCATGCGGTCGACCCGGGACCCGCTCGAACGGATCGCGCTCGCGACCCGGCTCGTGCAGGACAAGGTGAGCTACCTGCTCGACGGCCTCGACGGCGGCAACTACCTCCCCCAGCCGGCGGAGTTCACCTGGGACAAGCGTTACGGCGACTGCAAGGCGAAGTCGGTCCTGCTGCTCGCGCTGCTCAGGCGGATGGACATCGATGCCGAGCCGGCGCTGGTGACGACGAGGGGCGGCGATGCGCTGCCCGAACTCCTGCCGCTGCCGGGGGACTTCGATCACGTCATCGTCCGCGCGCGGATCGACGGCGTTGACTACTGGCTCGACGGGACCGCCACCGCGACGCGCCTGTCGAATATCGGCGACGTGCCGCCGTTCTACTACGCGCTGCCCCTGCGGGTCGAAGGGGCCGATCTCGCGCCGATGCCCCAGCGCGACAAGGCCGTCCCCGACATGCGGATGGAGGTCGCGGTCGATCACTCCGCCGGCATCGACCTTCCCCAGCTGTTCACCGTGACGATCGAGCTGTCCGGCCTGGCCGGAGCCGCGGTTGAGGCCATGGCGGACGCGAACGACCCCGAAATGCGCCGCCGCATCGCCGGCAGCCTGACCGAACGCAACGGTTTCGAAGGCGGTGTCCTGACCTCGCTCGACATTGCCTACGACAAGGAGAGCGCGCTCGGCCGGATCGTCATCGAGGGCGTCTCCACACCCGGTTTCCGCTGGGAAGACGGCAAGTTCGTCGTCGACCTGCCGACCAACGCGAGCGAGATCGGCTTCAATCCCGATCGCGCGCGGCCCGAATGGCGCGCCATTCCCGTGGCGACCCCGGGGACGTCCTATATGGTCGTGGACGCGTCGATGACCCTGCCTGACGGCGGCAAGGGCTTCTCGCTGACCGCTCCGGAGAAGCTCGAGACGGGCTTCGGCAATGTCCGGGTCATCTCATTGGCTTCGCTCGCGGGCGCCGAACTGCGCCTGCATTCCGAGGTACGGCAAACGCTCGGCGAGATCGCACCGGACGACGTTGCCGAGGCCAAGCGCCAGGCGCGCCGGATCGAAGCCGCTGCCGCCGATCTCGTCGCTTCGGGCGACGTAACCTGGCGCTGGGAGCTCGACGAGCGCGAGCGCCGCGCCAAGGTCGAGCGGCTCATCGCGGCCTTTGACGAGGGAATTGCATTCGCGCGGGAGGACGATTTCGGTCCCCTGATCGCGAAGGGCCTGTTCCTCGAAACCGTCTTCGAGCACGACGCGGCGCTTGCGGTCTACGACGAGCTGGTCGAACGCTCGCCTTCGTCCTGGGCTCATTTCAGGCGCGCGGCGGTGCTGCTGGCCCTGGGGCGCCGGGCCGATGCGATCGACGACCTCCAGGCCTCCTACGACCTCGAGCCGCTCAACGGCACGGCGTTCTCTCTGGCGCGGGAAATGGCCTACGCGGGGCGCGCAGCCGAGGCACTCGACCTGCTCGACAGGCTGCCCATCCGCGAAGAGGAGAGGATCAGTTACGCCGACACCTGGGCGACGGTATCCGGCCTCTCCGGAGATACCGACGGCGCACTTTCGCTGCTCGCCGAACAGGTCGCCGGCAAGCCGGAGAATTCGCAGGTCCTCAACGCCGACTGCTGGTTCCGTGGCCTGTTCAACGTGGACGTCGAGAACGCGATCCGCAGCTGCACGCTGGCGGTCGAGCGCGCCGAAACGCCGATGGCCGCGCTCGACAGCCGCGCGATGGTGCAGTTCCGGCTGGGCAACTACGATGCGGCGCTGGCCGATCTCGACACCGTGCTGCGGCTCGCCCCCGAGGTCCCCGAATCGCGCTACCTGCGCGGCGTGGTCCGCCTCAGGAAGGGTGATCCGGCGGGGCGGAAGGACATCGAGACGGCCTTGCGCATGGCGCCGCAACTGGCCGACTTCTATGCCCGCCACGGGGTGACGCCGGCTTCGTGATGCCCGTTCGGCGCTAGATCAGCCCCTTGGAGCGAAGTGAGACGTGGCCCTCGCGGCCGACGATAACGTGGTCGTGGACCGTGATGCCGAGGTGGCGGCCGGCCTCGACGATGCGCTGGGTCAGCTGGATGTCGGCGCGGCTCGGCTCGGGGTTGCCGCTCGGGTGGTTGTGCACGAGGATCAGCGCGCTGGCGCCGATGTCTAGCCCGCGGCGGATCACTTCGCGCGGGTGGATCGCGGCCTCGTCGATCGTGCCGTCGCCGACGTGGTGGTCGAGGATCAGGCGGTTCTGGGTATTGAGGTAGAGCACGCGCACCCGCTCGACGGTTAGGTTCGCCATGTCGATCGCCAGATAGTCGAGCAGCGCCTGCCAGCTGCCGAGCACGGGCTTCTGCCGCACCTCGCTGCGCTTCATGCGCCGGGCGGCGAGCGGGACGATCTTGAGCGCGCCGACGCTCGCCTCGCTCACGCCCTTGATCTGGCGTAGCGCGCCCGGCTCGGCGTCGAGTACTCCGGCGAGCGAGCCGAACCGGGCGAGGAGCTGCTTGGCCAGCGGCTTGGTGTCGCCGCGCGCATGCGCACCGAACAGCAGGTATTCGAGCACCTCGTAGTCGGCGAGGGCTTCGCTTCCGCCTTCGAGCAGGCGCTCGCGCAGCCGTGCGCGATGGCCGACGCCATCGCTTTTTCCAGCCGTTGCAGGCCGTTCTTCAGCCAAGTGCGCCCCCCGCGCCGCCAGCCTCATGCATTGCCTTTGCCGAACTTCGCGCGCAAGTGTGCCGGCGATGGCGTCGCATCCCGATCAGGACGTGCCCCCCCGGCGGACGGGCCTGCGCGTCGGGGCGTGGGCCGCCTTGGCCACGCTGCTCATCATTGCGGCCGGACTCGCGATCGCGTGGTTCAACCGCGTGGAGATTGCCGACAACTTCATCTCCGACGAGCTGGCCAAGCGCGGGATTCCAGCGAGTTACGAGGTCGAATCGATCGGCGGCCGACGGCAGGTGTTGAGCAACCTGGTGGTCGGTGATCCCGACAGCCCGGACCTCACCGTCGAGCGGGCCGAGGTTTTCATCCGATATGGATTCGGTTTTCCCGAGGTCGCCGAGATTCGCCTGTTGCGCCCTCGGCTCTACGCCTCCTACCGCGACGGCAAGCTGAGTTTCGGCGCGCTCGACCCGCTGATCTTCACCGGCGAGGAAGCGCCGTTCGAGTTTCCCGACCTGCGCCTGCGGATCGACGACGGTCGCGGCCGTCTCGACGGCGATCATGGCGCGATCGGTATCAAGCTCGCCGGCAGCGGGCACTTGCGCGGCGGCTTCGTCGGCGAATTCGCGGCTGTGTCGCCGGCACTCGCACTGGGCGGATGCGAAACGCAACGGACGACGCTCTACGGCCGCGTGAGCATCGATAACGCCCGGCCCGCCTTCAGCGGGCCACTCCGCATCGCTGGCCTCGCCTGTCCGGATACAGGGATCGCGATCGAAGGGGCAGCCGTGCAGATCGACGGGCGCGCCGACCGCCTGCTCGCCAGCTTCGAAGGGGAAGCCGGCATCCGAACGGGCGCGCTCGCGCTCGGGGATGCGGAGCTGGCGTCCGTGGCCGGCACCGTTCGGGCGAGCTGGCGCGATGGCGCGCTGACCGGGAGCTACCGCGGCGAAGGGACCGGCCTCGTCGCGCCCCAGGCGACGGTCGCGCGGGTTGTGCTCGACGGCGCCGTCCGAACGCGCAACGGTATCGAGCGGGTCGAGGTCGACGCGCGGATCGACGGCCAGGGCGTGCGTCCGGGCGCGGCCGTCGACCGCGCCCTGGCCGACTCGTCGCGCGCGGCCGCCGACACACTGTTCGCCCCGGTCCTCGAGCGGATTCGCCGTCAGCTCGCATCAGAAGGGCGAGCGAGCCGGCTCATCGCCGAGGCCACGCTGCGGATGGGCGAGGGGAGGGCGACGATCTTCGTGCCGCAGGCGACCTGGCGCGGGGGCAGCGGCGCGACGCTGCTGTCGTTGTCGCGGGCGCAGTTCGCCGCGAGCGGACCGGCAGCGCCGCGGTTCTCGGGCAGCTTCGCCACCGGCGGCGAGGGCCTCCCGCGGATCACCGGGCGGGTCGACCAGCGTCCGGCAGGAGGGCTCGGGGTGTCGATCAGCATGGCGCCCTATGAGGCCGGCAACGCCAGTGTCGCCCTGCCGCGGCTGGAGGCGGTGCAGGGCCGGAACGGCGCGTTCGCCTTCTCGGGCAACGCACGCCTGAGCGGAGCCTTGCCCGGAGGCCGCGCGGACGGGCTCGTCCTGCCCCTGAGCGGTACCTGGTCGCAGGCGGGCGGACTCGCGATGTGGACCGCGTGCACCCGGTTGGGCTTCGACCGGCTCCAACTCGCCAACCTCGCGCTCGAACGGCGCGACCTCACGCTGTGCCCGCCGAGCAGCGGAGCGATCCTGCGCTACGACGCTCGCGGGCTGCGCATCGCGGCCGGAGCGCCTTCGCTCGACGTGAACGGCAGGCTCGGCGAAACGCCGATCGCGATCCGCAGTGGGGCGATCGGCTTCGCCTACCCGGGCGCCGTGTCGGCACGGCGTCTTTTCGTCACGCTCGGCCCGGGCGACACTGCCAGCACCTTTTCGATCGAGGAGCTGAACGCGCGTATCGGCGAGGGTCTCGAAGGACGGTTCGCCGGCACCGACGTCAGGCTGAACGCGGTCCCGCTCGATGTGCTCGGCGCAGGCGGGGCGTGGCGTTACGCCGATGGCCGGTTGCTGCTCAGCGACGGCGAGTTCCGCCTGGCCGACCGGTCAGAGCCGGCGCGGTTTCGGCCGCTGGTCTCGACGGGTGCCTCGCTGGCCCTCGAGGACAACCGCATCACCGCGCGGGCGCTGCTGCGCGAATCCCGCAGCGGGCGCGCAGTCAGCCGGGTCGAACTGCTGCACGATCTTTCGACCGGCCGTGGCCATGCCGATCTGGCGGTCGACGGTCTCGTGTTCGACGAAGGCCTCCAGCCCGAGGCGCTGTCCGAGCTCGCCTTCGGTGTGATCGCCAACGCACGCGGGACGATCACCGGGAGCGGCCGGATCGACTGGACCGAGGAAGCGGTGACCAGCAGCGGCCGTTTTTCGACGGATTCGCTCGATTTCGCCGCGGCCTTCGGCCCGGTGCAGGGCGCCTCCGGCACGATCGAGTTCAGCGACCTGCTCGGCCTCACCACCGCACCGGGCCAGCGGCTTCGCGTGCGCTCGCTCAACCCGGGCGTCGAGGTGACCGAGGGTGAAATCGCGATCGGCCTCGACAACGGCGAGGTTCTGTCGCTGGCCGGCACCTGGCCGTTCCTCGGCGGCACGCTGACGCTGCACCCGGTCGAGGTCAACATCGGCGCGAGCGAGGAACGGCGCTACGTTCTAGAGGTCGTCGGCCTCGATGCGGGCCGCTTCGTCGAGTACATGGAACTCGAGAACATGAGCGCGACCGGCACGTTCGACGGAACGGTGCCGCTGGTGTTCGACGAGATCGGCAACGGGCATGTGATCGGCGGGTTGCTGCTTTCGCGGCCGCCCGGCGGCAACGTCTCCTACGTCGGCCAGCTGACCTACGAAGACCTGGGGGCGATTGCCAATTTCGCGTTCGATGCGCTGCGCTCGCTCGATTACCGCCAGATGCGCATCATGCTCGACGGCGACCTGACCGGCGAGATCGTCACGCGTGTACGAATCGACGGCGTGAGCCAGGGGGCGACCGCGGAGAAGAACTTCCTCACACGCAGGATCGCCGCGCTGCCGATTCGCGTCGACGTGAACGTCCGGGCTCCGTTCTATTCGTTGCTCGGCTCGATCAAGGCGCTCTACGACCCCTCGGCTATCCGCGATCCGCGCGAACTCGGCTTGATCGACGAGCAGGGCAACGTGCTCCGCCGCGAAACCGAGGGCCCGCCGCCCGAGCCCGTGGCTCCCGAAGACCTGATCCCCGCTGAACCCGTTATTCAGCGCCGCGAAAGCGAGGAAACCCCATGACGAGTGCCGATTTGACCAAGCCTGCAGGCCGTGCGCATAAGTCCGCGATGGGCAGGCGCAGGGCGATCGCAGGGGTGATGGTGGGGCTGGGTTCGACCTTCGCCGGCGGGTGCGTGACAGTCAACGCGCCGGCCGAGCCGATTGTGATCGAGCTCAACGTCAACATCACGCAGGAAGTGATTTATCGTCTTGCGGACGATGTTCGCCAGAACATCGAAGAGAACCCGGAGATCTTTTGAGATGGCCATCCACCGCACTTTCGCCCGGACGCTTCTCGGCGGGCTCGTGATCGCGGCGCTTTCGCTGCCGATGCCGGCGATGGCGCAGCGCGATCCGGCCTACCAGGCGGCACGCGCCGCCGGTCAGATCGGCGAGAAGACCGATGGCTATCTCGGCGTCGTCGGCTCGCAGCCGGCAGAGGTCGGCCGGATCGCCAGCGACATCAACATCCGCCGGCGCGAGAACTACGCGCAGAAGGCGCAGGAGCAGGGTGTCACGCTGCAGGAATACGCGATCGCCCAGGGATGCATCCTGATCTCGCGTACCGCGCCGGGCGAGAAGTACCAGGCGCCCGACGGCAGCTGGCAGACGCGCGGCTCCGGTCCGCCGCAGCTCGACGCACGCTGCCCGCGCTCCTGACCCGGCGCGGTCGCTCGGCGCGGCCTGCCTGACCCTTCCCGATACGCCGGGGCGCACCCGGTTGACTTGCCTGAGCCTCGTCCGTAAGGGCGGCACGTCGCCGGCCGGGCACCCCCGGCCGCGCGTTCGCGCAACCTTCGTTCTTGCCGCCTCTGACAGGAAGAAACAGACCCCCGTGGCGACGCCTCGCGAACCCGAATTGCAGGAAGACCCGGCCATCGATTCGCTCGAGGACCGGATCGCCGCTGCGCGGGCTGCCGAGGACGCGCGGCAGGCGAAGGAACGACCGGATGCCGCGAGCGAGCCGGCGCGCGCGACGCAGGTGATCTCGACCATGGTCGGCTATCCGCTCGGCGGGATCGTGGTCGGTTTCCTGTTCGACAACCTGTTCAACACGCTGCCGTGGATCACCATCGTCCTGATGTTCCTCGCCTTTATCGGCGGGTGTCTCCACGCCATGCGCCTCGTCAAGAACCGCGCGAACTAGCGCGCCAGCCCAGGGACCGGAAAGCAAGTGGCCGCAGCCGCCAAGATTGACCCGATGCACCAGTTCGCGATCGCCCCGATCGGTGGCGAGGAGCTGGTCGCAAGCCCGTTCATGTTCACCAACTCGGCGCTGTGGATGCTGATCGTCACCGCGGCGATCGTGCTGTTCATGTGGGGTGGCACGCGTCGCCAGCTCGTGCCGGGCAGGTGGCAGGCGGCGGTCGAGGTCGTGACCGGGTTCGTCGGCAACATTACCCGGCAGAACATCGGGCCGGAAGGACGCGCGTTCCTGCCGTGGGTGTTCACCGCGTTCATGTTCATCCTGTTCTCGAACTGGATAGGCGCGATGCCGCTGGCGATCGTCGGCCCGCACCCTTTCACGGTGACCAGCCAGTTCACCATCACCGGCGTTCTATCGCTGACCAGCTTCGCGATCGTGCTCGGCGTCGGCTTCTGGAAGCACGGCCTGCACTTCTTCTCGCTGTTCGTGCCTCACGGTACGCCGTTCGTCCTCAAGATCCTGATCGCGCCGATCGAGTTCGTCTCGTTCCTCGTGCGTCCCTTCAGCCTCGGGCTGCGGCCGTTCGTGGCGATGTTCGCCGGCCACATCCTGCTCGAGGTGTTCGGCAACTTCGTCGTTCAGGGGCTCAACGCCGGCATCGACGGCAGCCCGCTCGGCTGGGCGATCGCGGTGCTGTGCTTCGTGTTCGTGATCGGGGTCAACGCGCTCGAGCTGCTTGTCGGCGCGATCCAGGCTTTCGTGTTTGCCCTTCTGACCGCGCTCTACATCAAGGACGCGGTCCACCTTCACTGAGTTTTCAACGCTTTTTCTAACGGAGTAATATCATGGAACTCGCTTCTGCCCAGGTCATCGGCGCCGGTCTCGCGGCGATCGGCGTCGGCGCCGCCGCTGCGGGCGTCGGCTACGTGTTCGGTTCGTTCCTCCAGGGTGCTCTGCGCAACCCGTCGGCCGCCGGCGGCCAGACCGCGACGATGTACATCGGCTTCGCCGCGGCCGAGCTGCTCGGCCTGATGGCGTTCGCCGTGGCGATGATCATCCTCTACGCCCGCTGATCTCTCTCGCCCCGGGGCCTAGGCGCCGGGGCGGCACCGATGCGGACAAGGGTCCTGAAATGCCTCAACTAAGCCAGCTCGCCCTGGTCTATCAGTCGCAGTGGTTCTGGCTGCTGCTGGTGCTGGTGACGCTGTATTTCGTGGTCGGCCGCGGCATCGTGTCGAAGGTCGAGTCGACCGTCGATGCGCGCGACAAGCAGATCGCCAGCGATCTGGCCGCGGCCGAACGGCTCCAGGCCGAAGCGGCCCGGTCCGAGGAGGCCTGGCGCGAGCAGATGAACGCGGCTCATGCCGAAGGTCAGGCGCGCGCCGCCGAGGCCAAGGCGAAGGCGATGCGCGAAGCCGAAAAGCGCGTCGCCAAGGCCGACCAGGCGATTGCGGCGAAGACCGAGGCGGCCGGTGCCGCGCTCGCGGAGGCGCGCAACAGCGCGCTCGCCGAGATCGAAAGCGTGGCGGTCGAGGCCGCGCAGGAAATCGTCGCCAAGCTGACCGGTGCGAAGGTGCCGGCCAAGGCCGCCCGCGACGCCGTGACCGGAGCCATGAGCCGTGCTTGAGTACCTCGCCACCGCAACTGCCGAACACGCCGCTGCGTCGGGGGGCGAAGAGCATCACGCCGAGGCCGTCGTCGGCGGGATTGCGCTGCTGACCCCGGGGTTCTTCGTCGCGCTGGCGATGCTGATCGTCTTCGCGATCATGCTCAAGGCCCGCGTCCCCGCGCTGATCGCCAAGGCGCTCGACAGCCGGATCGCGGGCATTCGCGAACAACTCGACGAGGCGGCCAAGCTGCGCGCCGAGGCCGAGGCGCTGCGCGACGAGTACGTCCGCAAGGGCAAGGAAGCCGCGGCCGAGATCAAGGCGATGAAGGAAGCCGCCGAGCACCAGGCGGACGAGATCGTCGAGAAGGCCAAGCGCGACAGCGAGGCGCTGATCGCGCGGCGCAAGGCTATGGCCGAGGAAAAGATCGCCGCTGCCGAGCGCGCCGCGATCGAGGAAGTCCGTACGCGCGCCGCTCAGGCAGCCACCGCGGCGGCGGCGGAGCTGATCGCCAGGAAGCACGACGCCGAGGCCGACCGCAAGCTGGTCGACGAGGCGATTTCGAGCCTCTGACTCCAAGTTCACCGTTACGCCGGGCAGCGAAAGCTTGCCCGGCGTCGAGCGGTTGCCTTCCGTAAGCTAGAACGAGTCCTTCGCGGCGCGCAGCTTCGCGAACGTCTCGATCGGGTCGGCGCCGCCCCAACGGTTGCGCAGATCCTCGGCGTCCGCCCGTAGGAACGGGTTCGTCGCCAGCTCGCGCCCCAGCGACGTCGGCACCGTCGGCTCCCCGCGTGAACGGCGCTCGTCGACCTCGCGTGCATAGACCTGCAGCTCGACGTTGTCGGGATCGGCGTGGAGCGCGAAGCGTGCATTGGACTGCGTGTATTCGTGGGCACAATAAAGCGTCGTCTCCGGGGGTAACGCCTTGAGGCGCGAAAGGCTGGCCCAGAACTGCGGCGGCGTCCCTTCGAACATCCGCCCGCAGCCGAGCGCGAACAGCGAATCGCCGACGAAGGCGATCCGTGCCTCTGGCAGGTGGTAGGCGATGTGGCCCATTGTGTGGCCCCCGACGTCGATCACCTCCGCTTGCCACTCGCCGAGCTGGATCCGATCCCCGTGCGCGACCGTGCGGTCGACACCGGCGATCTTCGGCGCGTCGACGACAGGGGCCGTGATCGTGCAGCCGGTCGCGGCCTTGATCGCCGCGTTGCCGCCGGCGTGGTCGGGATGCCAGTGCGTGTTCCAGACTTGCGTGATCCGCCAGCCTTTGGCCTCCGCTTCGCGCAGGTATACTTCGGCGTCGGGCGTGTCGATGCACGCGGTTTCGCCGCTCCCCGGGTCGTGCAGCAGGAAGCCGTAGTTGTCGCTCAGGCAGGGGAACTGGTGGATTTCGAGCATCGTCCTACGCCAGGTTGAGTTGCCACGAGACGCCGAAGCGGTCGGCGACCCAGGTGAACAGCCGGCTGAAGCCGTAGTTGTCGGTCGGCATCAGAACCTTGCCCCCATCGGCGAGCTTTTTCGCCAGCGTTCGCAGCTGGGCCTCGTTGTCGCACTCGACGAAGGTCGAGGTCGAGGGCGTGAAGCTGAACGCATGTATCGGCGCGCTGTCGTAGAGCATGACTTCGAGTCCGCCGACGCGAATGCGGGCCATCGCGATCTGCCCCTGCTGCGGCCCCGAGGAGTGCTCCTGCAGCAGCAGCTCCTCGTAGTCGGGAAACGCTTCGCGATAGAGTGCGAGAGCGGGCTTGGCATCGCCCTGGAACATCAGGAACGGGGTTGCTTTCATGAGTGAATCTCCTGGCTGCCACGGCCGCGCGGATGCCGCGGCACGCCGGCCGGCATCCCGATCCAGTGATGCCGGCTTTGCTCGTAGACCGAACGCGCAGGGAGCGGGAACGCCGGGTCAGCGAAGGTGCCGACCGTAACCCCGACGATCGCCGGATACTTGCTCGCCCGGGCATAGACCGTGCTGCCGCAGGTGGGACAGAAGCCAGTGGTGAGGACGTTTCCCTCGTCGGTCGGTCGGGTGTATTCGCGCGCCTCGCCAGCGATGGTCACGCTGTCGGTCGGGTAATAGGCGATCTCCCCGAACGGTGAGCCGCTGCGGCGCTGGCAGTCGAGGCAATGGCACAGCACGATCATCGGCTCGGCGCCGTCGGCTACGCTCGCCGTGAGCTTTCCGCACTGGCAGTGGGCTCGCATGGCGCGAGTCTAGGAAGCTCGCGCCCAATAGGAAAGGCCCGCCCGCTCGGATGAGCGGACGGGCCTTTTCGCTGTCCCGGCTTTCGCCGGGATGACGCGGCTTAGGGGGTTTGGGTCGGCGCTTACTGCTTCTTCAGCGCTTCGCCGAGGATGTCGCCGAGCGAAGCACCCGAATCCGACGAGCCGTACTGCTCGACGGCCTGCTTCTCCTCGGCGATCTGGCGCGCCTTGATCGAGAAGTTGGGCTTCTTCGAGCGGTCGAAGCCGATGACCATCGCATCGACCTTCTGCCCGACCTGGAACCGGTCGGGACGCTGTTCGTCGCGGTCGCGGCCGAGGTCGGAGCGCTTGATGAAGCCGGTCGCCCCGTCGTCGCCCGCCTGGACCTCGAGCCCGCCGTCGCGGACCTCGAGAACCGTCACGGTGACCACCTCGTTCTTGCGCAGCCCACCGGCACCGGCGGCACCGGCGGCCGGCGCACCCTTCTCGAGCTGCTTCATGCCGAGGCTGATGCGCTCCTTCTCGGTGTCGACGTCGAGCACGATCGCCTTGACCTCCTCGCCCTTGCGGTGAAGCGCCAGCGCGTCCTCGCCGGAGATGCCCCAGGCGATGTCCGACATGTGGACCATGCCGTCGACGTCGCCGGGCAGGCCGATGAACAGGCCGAACTCGGTGGCGTTCTTGACCTCGCCCTCGACCACCGTGCCGACCGGGTGCTTCTCGGCGAACTCTTCCCACGGATTGCGCTGGGCCTGCTTGAGGCCGAGCGAGATGCGCCGCTTGTCGCTGTCGACCTCGAGTACCATCACGTCGACTTCCTGCGAGGTCGAGACGATCTTGCCCGGGTGGACGTTCTTCTTGGTCCAGCTCATCTCGGAGACGTGGACCAGGCCTTCGATGCCCGGCTCGAGTTCGACGAACGCGCCGTACTCGGTGATATTGGTCACGGTGCCGCGAACCTTGGCGCCGACCGGGTACTTGGCGGCGACGCCTTCCCACGGATCGCTCTCGAGCTGCTTCATGCCGAGCGAGATGCGCTGCGTGTCGGCGTTGATGCGGATGATCTGCACCTTCACCACGTCGCCGATGTTGATCACCTCGGACGGGTGGTTGACGCGCTTGTAGCTCATGTCGGTGACGTGCAGCAGGCCGTCGATGCCGCCGAGGTCGACGAACGCACCGTAGTCGGTGATGTTCTTGACCACGCCGTCGATCACCTGGCCCTCGGCCAGCTTGTCGATCAGCTCGCTGCGCTGCTCGGCGCGGGTCTCTTCGAGCACCGCGCGGCGCGAGACGACGATGTTGCCGCGGCGGCGGTCCATCTTGAGGATCTGGAACGGCTGCGGCATGTCCATCAGCGGGGTCACGTCGCGGACCGGGCGGATGTCGACCTGGCTGCCGGGGAGGAAGGCCACGGCGCCGTCGAGGTCGACGGTGAAGCCGCCCTTGACGCGGCCGAAGATGCGGCCCTCGACGCGCTTGCCTTCGCCGAACTCGCT
>JBIQKN010000145.1:0-1121 GCA_044506565.1 Sphingomonadales bacterium
GCCCTCGCCGACGCCGCGACAGCGCAGCAAACCGCCGACACCGCGCGGGCCGAGGCGGGAACGGCGCAGCAGACCGCGGACACCGCGCTCGCCAATGCCGCGACAGCGCAGCAGACCGCCGACGCGGCCTCCGCCGATGCCGCAACGGCGCGGCAAGCGGCCGATGCCGCGCAACTGCGCGCCGACAATGCCCACGCGCTGGCGCAGCAGGCGGTTTCGAGCGGCACCGTGACCCGCGAGGTGGCCGAGGCCGCGCTGGCCAACGCGGCGACCGCGCAGCAGGTGGCCGACCAGGCCCGCCTCGAGGCGGACCAGGCGGCGGCCAACGCCACGCTGGCGCAGGCAGTGGCCGACAACGCGTTGGCGACCGCCGATGAGGCGCTCGCCCGCACCGAGTACCTGGCGGTCAACGGCAGCGGCGCGCGGCCGACGGCGACCGGCGCCAACGCGATCGCGATGGGCTCGGGCGCCGACGCGAGCGGCGACAACTCCGTGGCGCTGGGCACCGGTGCGATCGCGCGCAACGGGGCGGCGGTCTCGATCGGCGCGGGCAACGTGGCCGACGGCAACGGCGCGGTGGCGATCGGCGACCCGAACGTCGCGACCGGCCAGGGCGCGGTGGCGATGGGCTACAACAACACCGCGACCGGCACCGGCGCAGTGGCGATCGGCAGCGAGAACCGGGCCGAGGGCGCCTCGGCAATCGCGCTCGGGGCGAACGCCATCGCGACCGGCGACGGGGCGGTGGCAATCGGCGCGGGCGCGGTCGCCGGCCGGCCCAACCAGGTCGCGCTGGGCTCGGCCAGCTCGACTTACACGATGCCGGGCATCGGCTCGGCGGCGAGCCGGGCGGCGCAGTCGGGCGAAACGGCATACGTCACCTCGGACGCCGCCGGCAATCTCGCGCTGGCCGACTTCGGCCCGGGCGACATCAGCCGGCTCGACGATGCGATCCAGGTCGACCGGCGCGACGCGCGCTCGGGCATCGCCGCGGCGGCTGCGCTCGGCTACGCGCCAATGCCGTCGGAGCCGGGGCGGACGAGCTACGTGCTCAACGGCTCGCTGTTCCGTGGGCAGGAGGCGATCGGCGGCTCGGTCGCGCACCGCTTCCGGACCGAGGT
>JBIQKN010000145.1:1221-3442 GCA_044506565.1 Sphingomonadales bacterium
CCTCGCCGCTATCGGCCTCGCGCTGGTGTTCGTGCCGCGGCAGTTCGGGATCGGAGCGGTCCCGGCGGATGCGCCGGGGGAGCTGATCGCGCTGTTGCGGCTGCTCGGCGGGCCGCTGCTCGGGATCGCGACGCTGAACTGGCTGACGCGCGGAGCGGCGCCGTCGCCGTGGCTGCGGGCGGTGCTGGCGGGGAACCTCGTCGGGTTCGCGGTAGTCGCGGCGAACGACGTGTGGGGCGTCGCGAGCGGCGAGGCACGCGAGCTGGCGAAAGCGTTCCTGGTCGTGCACCTGGCGTTTGCCGGGGCCTTCGGATGGGCGCTGTGGCGGGACGGGCACGGATGACGGGGCGTTACGGTTGCGCCATGCGGTCCCCGCTTTTGCGGGGATGACGGAACGCGCTAAGGCGCAGGTCGTTGAAATGGCGAGGATGGCGGCGGCCGCCGGGCCGCCCGGTCACGGGATCGGAGCGTCATCAGGAGAACCGAGTGATCGTGCGTTCGAGGAGCGTTTCCCGGGCCTGTTGGGCCGTGTTGATGGCCGGTTCGGCCGTGCTGGCGTCGGGTGCCGTGCCCGTGGCGGCGCAGGATCGCGCGGGCGTTGAGAGCGTGCGGGGGGGCGACCCAGCCGTGGCTCGGGCGCTGCGCGACGAGGCACGCGGGGCGTTCAGGGAGTTCTACGCGGCGCGCGACTTCCGGCCGCTATGGGTTTCGGGCGGAGCGTTGAACGAGGCCGCCTTCCGCTTCCTCGAGATCGTCGACAGCGCCGGGGCTGATGGGCTCGATCCGGAGGACTATGCGCTGCGCGACGCGCGCCGGCTGATCGCGCGAACGGCAGGCGCCGATGCCGAGGCGCTGGCCGAGGCCGAGATCGAGCTGTCGCGCGCGTTCGTGCGACTTGTGCAGGACATGCGCCGCCCGCGGATCGAGATGCACTACGCCGACGAGGCGGTTCGGCCCGAACGGCTCGACGACGCGGAGGTCCTGCGGCGCGCGGGCGAGGCGGCCTCGTTCACCGACTACGTCGCCGAGATGGGCTGGATGCACCCGCTCTACACCGGGCTGCGCGCGCAACTGGCGGCGCTGGGCGGGTCGGCGGGGCAGCCACGGGTCGACATCCCCGCCGGGCCGACCTTGCGCCAGGGGGACGGCGGCGCGCGCGTTGCGCTGCTGCGCCGGCGGCTCGGGCTGGCGGACGGCGAGCGGTTCGACGACCAGCTCGCGCAGGCGGTCCGCGCGTTCCAGCAGGTGCACGGGATCGGAGCCGACGGAGTGGTCGGGCCGCGGACGCTGGCCGCGCTCAACGGCGGAACGCGCGGCGTCTCGCGTGAGGTGCTGCGGGTCAACCTCGAGCGGGCGCGGCTGCTCCCCGACGCGGCAACGAAGCACGTCGTGGTCAACGCCGCCTCGGCGCAGCTGACCTATTACGACGCGGGCGAGCAACAGGGCGCGATGAAGGTCGTGGTCGGCACGAAGGAGACGCCGACGCCGATGATGGCGGGGATGATCCGCTACGCCACGCTCAATCCCTACTGGAACCTGCCGGTCGACCTCGCCGCTAGCCTGATCGCACCGCGGATGCTGGCCGGAAATTCGCTCAAGGCGATGCGCTACGAAGTGCTGTCGGACTGGACCGTCGATGCCAGCGTCGTCGATCCGAAGACGATCGACTGGCGGCGCGTCGCGGCGGGCGAGGAGACGGTGCGCGTGCGCCAGCTGCCCGGGCCGGGCAACTCGATGGGCGCGGTCAAGTTCATGTTCCCCAACGACCTCGGAATCTTCCTCCACGACACGCCGAACCGCGGGCTGTTCAGCCGGGCGGCGCGGCAGTTCAGCAACGGCTGCGTGCGGCTCGAGGACGCCCGCGGGCTCGGACGGTGGCTGTTCGGCGAGGAGCTGGCGCCCGAGAGCGACGCGCCCGAGCAGTATCGCCACCTGCCGCAGCCGGTGCCGGTCTACCTGACCTACCTGACCGCGGTACCCGAAGGGACCACCCTCGCCCATTTCCCCGACGTCTACGGCCGCGACTCCGAGCGCGCGGCGCAGCTGGCGAGCCGGTAACGCACGCGCGCCCGGCCGCCAATCGACCTCCGGACAAAGAGAAAGGGCGGCGCGAGGATCGCGCCGCCCTTCCTGTAGGCGTGCCTGAGCTTTCGCCTAGCCGCGTTCGCCGACCGGCGAGGGCGGCGGAGGAGGCGGAGGCGGCGGAGGCGGCGGCGGGGGC
>JBIQKN010000042.1:0-22558 GCA_044506565.1 Sphingomonadales bacterium
TGCTCGCACAGCCCCGCGCGCTGGCGCCCGCCGAGAACGTCGCGCTCGACGCCTGGGTGCGCGACGGAGGGCGGGTCCTGCTTTTCGCCGACCCCCTGCTGACGGGCGAGTCCCGCTTCGCCATCGGCGACCGGCGGCGGCCGCAGGATGTAATCCTTCTCTCGCCGATCCTTGCCCGTTGGGGCCTGCGGCTAGAGTTCGACGACGCACAGCCCGCCGGCCCCTCGGTTCGCGACGCCGCGGTGTCGATCCCGTTCAACCTTCCCGGACGGTTCGCGACGGTCGACGGGGAGGGCAACTGCGCACTCGACGCCGGAGACCTCCTGGCCCGTTGCCGGGTCGGGGAGGGTTCCGTCGTGGCCTTGGCCGACGCCGCCGTTCTCGACCTCTACCACCCGGACCCCGCTGCGCCGGAAGCACTGGCGTGGCTGGTCGAGCAGGGATTTGGCGAATTGCGGGAAATCGCGGGAACGACCGCCCCAAGCGAAAAAACGGTTCGATAGCGGCCGATTACCACGGAAACGTGGGGATTCGCGGTATGGACACGCGCCCGAACTTCGCGTTCGATCTGCACGACCGACGACAAAAAGCGATGATAAGGCACAAAATCCCGTATTTTCCCCTTTTCTCCCGCGATCGCCCGCGATAGATAGCGAGTCCATCGGACAATCCGCCCGAAGTGCATCCCCATGAGGGGGTGACGGTCCGCGCGATGGCGCGCGCCCGGACGGGGGAGGCTTGCCCGGCGAATTGAAGGTTCAGAGGGGACGCATCGGGGTGGCGGAGCAGCCGGTCAGGTACAGCGGAAAGGGCTTCTCGCTTCGCGGCGAGAAGAACCGCTTTATGCTGCCGGCAACCCTGCGCAAGGACGTGATCGCCTCGAGCGCGGGCGAGCGAGTCCTCTGCCTGGTCAGCCACGATCGCTGGCCCTGCCTGATCGGTTTCGGCCGCTCGCGCGTCGACACGTTCGACGCCTACCTCGATCGCGAGGAAGAGAAGGCGATGCGGATGGGCCGCGAGTTCGACCGCGATGCCCGCTCGATGCTGCTCTATGGCTACGAGGAAGTGCCGTTCGACCCGAGCGGGCGGTTCGTGCTCGGTGACGATCTGGCCGACATGGGGAAAATCGGGGACGCGATCTTCTTCCACGGCGCCGGCGAGTTCTTCACGCTGTGGAATCCCGACGAGCTCCACGCGATGGGCGCGGAGATGGCCGCCGCACAGGCGTCGTGCCGCAAGTGGCAGGCCGACGCGGCGAAGGGGAGGCGCAAGTGACGGCGCCTCACATCCCCGTCCTGCTCGACGAGGTCGTCGCGGCGCTCGATCCGCGGCCGGGCGACCTGATCGTCGATGCGACCTTCGGTGCCGGCGGCTACACGCGCGCGTTCCTCGACGCTGGGGCGACGGTCCACGCGTTCGACCGCGATCCGGACGCCATCGCCGCCGGCCGCGAGTGGCCCGAAACGCGTGAGGCGCCGCCTCGGCTCGTGCTACATGCCCGGCGGTTCTCGGAGATGGTGGCGGCGCTCGCCGAAGCGGGGATCGCGCGCGTCGACGGCGTGGCGATGGACATCGGCGTGTCGTCGATGCAGCTCGATCGGCCCGAGCGCGGGTTTGCCTTCTCGGCCGACGGCCCGCTCGACATGACGATGAGCCGTGAGGGCCCGACGGCGGCCGAGTTCCTCAACGCCGCGCCCGAGGCCGAGATTGCCGACGTGCTGTGGCGTTACGGCGAGGAGCGGCAGAGCCGCCGCGTCGCCCGCGCGATCGTCGCCGCCCGGCCGCTGCACACGACCGGCGACCTCGCCCGCGTCGTGCGCAAGGCGCTCGGCTATCGTCCGGGCGCGCCGAAGGACCCGGCGACGCGCAGCTTCCAGGCCGTGCGAATTCACGTCAACGCCGAACTCGACGAACTCGAGGTGGGACTGCGCGCCGCCGAAACGCTGCTGCGCGAGGGCGGGCGGCTGGCGGTGGTGACTTTCCACAGTCTCGAGGACCGGATCGTCAAGCAGTTCCTGCGCGAGGCGTCGGGCTCAACCGGCAGCACCAGCCGCCATCTCCCCGAAGCCGGGCCGGGGCCTGCGCCGACGTTCGCCCGCCCGGCGAAGCCTGTCCGTCCGAGCGAGGCCGAGATCCGCCGCAATCCGCGCGCCCGTTCGGCGACGTTGCGGGCGGCCGCGCGGACCGCGGCCCCGGCGAGGGAGGCCGCATGACCCCGCAGAGCCACATTCGCCGTATCGGCTGGTTCGCAGCGCTGGCTGTCTGCGCGATGCTGTACCTGACGCTGCACCTCAAGGTGCATGCCGTTCGCAGCGAGGTGATCCGCGCCGAGCGGCAAATCGTGGCGCTGGAACACCAGAAGCTCCTGCTGGAGACCGAGTTCGAAACTCGCTCCAACCAGCTGCAACTGGCAGCATGGAACCGCGTCGACTTCGGCTACGTCGCGCCCACGGCCGCGCAGTTTCTCGACAACGAACGGCAGCTCGCGAATTTCGGAATCCCGCGCGCGCCCGGCTCTCCCGAGCCGATCCGCGTCGCGGGGGTCGGCGGCGACCTGCCCGAGTACCCGAAACTGGTCTCGCCGCTTACCGGCAAGCCGGTCGACGAGGAGCTCCTCGAGCCCGAGACCGAAGACCTGGTCGCGAGCGTCCGGCTGGCCGACGGCCCGACGCGCATCGCGCTCGGAGCGGTGATCGAGGCCGGCCGGTGAACACGGCGGCAATCCAGGTACAGGCGCCCCCCGGCCGGATCCGGCTGGTGGACATCCGCCGCAAGGCCTTGCTGGTGGCGCAGCTCCGCGTGTTGCTGGTTGCCATGGCCTTCGCGGGACTCGCGGCCGCGGCGCTCCTGCGCATCGGCTGGCTGGGGCTGGTGCAGCCGGCGCCGACCGAGCGGTCGATGGCCGATGCCCTGCTGCCGCCGCGCGGCGAAATTACCGATCGCAACGGCGTGCCGCTGGCCCGCGCCTTCCCGGCCTACGCGCTGTGGTACAACCCGCAGGCGATGGACGACGGCGGCCCGCCGCTGGTGCGCTCGCCGGCGGAGGTCGCGGCCGAGCTCAAGCGCATCTTCCCCGACCTCGACGAGTATGCGGTCGCCCGTCAGCTCGCCTCGGGGCGGCCCGGCTACCTCCGCCGTCGCGTGCTCCCGGCCGACGCCAACAAGGTCTATGCGATCGGGGAGCTCGCTCTTGAGCTGCCGCGCGAGACCGACCGCCACTACCCGCAAGGATCGCTCGCCGCCCACGTTCTCGGATACGTCGAGGACGGTATCGGCCACGTCGGCATGGAGTCGGCGCTCGACGATCGCCTGCGCGACCCCGCCCAGCGCGGCGAGCCGGTCGCGCTGTCGATCGACGCGCGGGTGCAGGGCGCGCTGGAGGACGAGCTTCGCAGGGGCATGCTGTCGGTCAACGCGGTCGGCGCCGCGGGCATCGTGCTCGATGTCGATACCGGCGAGGTCATGGCCCTGGCCTCGCTGCCCGAGTTCGATCCCAACCATCTCGATGCCGAAGGCCGCAAGCGCGTCTTCAACAAGGTCACCAACCAGGTCTACGAGCTCGGTTCGACGTTCAAGCCGCTGACGGTCGCCGCGGCGATCGACTCGGGCGCTGTGACCGACCTGTCGCGGCGTTATTCGGCGCGGCCTTTCCCGATCGGCGGGTTCACGATCAGCGACAGCCACGACCTGGGGGCATCGCTCAACATTCCGCAAATGCTGATCCATTCGTCGAACGTGGTGACCGCGCACGTCGTCGACGACCTCGGCCCGGCCCGGCTTAAGCGCTTCATGGCCGATCTCGGCTTCAACGAGCGGCCCTACATCGAGCTGCCGGCTCGCGGCTTCCCGATCTGGGCAAGCGGCGACTGGCCGCGCCTGCGCGCGATGACGGTCGGTTACGGCCACGGCATTGCCGTCACGCCGCTGCACCTTGCCAGCGCCTATGCCACGATGGTCAACGGCGGGATCTGGCGCCCGGCGACCTTGCAGCGGGTCGAGCCCGGCGAGGCCAGCCGCGGACGCCGCGTGTTCAAGGCCAGCACCAGCGCGCGGATGAACCAGCTCCTGCGCATGATCACGCTCTATGGGACCGGGCGCAACGCCGACGCCCCGGGCTTCCGCGTCGGCGGCAAGACCGGCAGCGCGGAGAAGCCGGGCGCCGGCGGCTACAACAGGACCTCGCTGGTCTCGACCTTTGCGGCTGCCTTCCCGATGGACCGGCCACGCTATGTGGTGGTCATCATGTTCGACGAGCCCAAGGGCACCCAGGCGAGCTCGTTCCAGCGCACCGCGGCGTGGAACGCCGCTCCGACGGTCGGCCGCCTGATCCCGCGGATCGGGCCGCTGCTCGGGGTCCTGCCCGACGAGACGCGCGACGTCGACATAAGCGACTTGAGGCCGCTGGTCGGGCGCGGAGACGAAGGATGAAGCTGGCCCGCCTCGCCGAAGCGGCCGGTATGGGTGCAGGGGACTTCGGCGACGCGCAAGTGACCGGGTTCGCCATCGACCACCGCAAGGTGGCGCCAGGCACGGTCTTCGGTGCGTTCCAGGGCACCGTCGCCAATGGCGAAGACTTCATCGATGCAGCCGTCGCTGCCGGAGCGATCGCCGTCGTCGCCCGGCCCGAGGCCCGGGTCGAGGGCGCGGCTCACTTCGTCTACGCGCAGCCACGCCGGGCCTTCGCGCGCCTCGCGGCGCAGTTCTTCCGTCCGGTTCCCCCCACCGTGGTCGCGGTCACCGGCACCAACGGCAAGACCTCGACCGTTGAGATGACCCGGCAGATCTGGCGGATGTGCGGTCATCGCGCCGCCTCGATCGGCACGCTCGGCGTGACCACGCCGGACGAGAGCGTCTCGACCGGACTGACGACCCCCGACATCGTCACGTTCCTGTCGAACATGACCGGCCTTGCACGGGAGGGCGTCACCCACGTTGCCTATGAGGCCTCGAGCCACGGGCTCGCGCAGTACCGCAACGAGGGCCTGCCCGTGGCGGCGGGCGCGTTCACCAACCTGTCGCGCGACCACCTCGATTACCACGCCGACATGGACGACTACTTCGCCGCCAAGATGCGGCTGTTCTCGGAAGTCGTCGACGAGGGCGGAGCGGCCGTGGTGTGGGCCGACGACGCCTGGAGCGAGCGGGCCATGGCAGCGGCGCGGGCCCGCTCGCTTTCCGTGTTCAGCGTGGGCGAGACGGGAGAGTCGATCCGGCTCCTGTCGCGTACGCCCGGGCAGCTGGGCCAGGATCTCGAGCTCGAGCACGAAGGTCGCCGCCGCAAGGTCGCCTTGCCGCTGATCGGCGCCTACCAGGCGGCCAACGCGCTCGTCGCCGCGGGCCTCGCGCTGGTCACCGGCTCCGAAGCCGACATGGTGTTCGATGCGCTCGGCCGGCTGCAGCCGGTGCGCGGGCGGCTCGAGCGCGCGGTGATCGCCGCTTCGGGCGCCCCCGTCTACGTGGATTATGCGCACACGCCGGACGCGCTGGCCGCAGCGATCGCCGCGCTACGCCCGCACGTTGCGGGGCGGCTGATCACCGTGTTCGGCGCCGGCGGAGACCGCGACGTCGGCAAGCGTGCCCAGATGGGCGAGATCGCCGCGGCGCACTCGGAACTGGTGATCGTCACCGACGACAATCCTCGGGGCGAGGATCCGGCTGCCATCCGCTTGCAGGTGCTCGCCGGGGCGTCGGGTGCGCGCGAGGTCGGTGATCGCCGCGAGGCGATCCGCGCCGCGATCGCCGAAAGTCGTGAGGGCGACATCGTGCTTGTTGCGGGCAAGGGACACGAGCAGGGGCAGATCGTCGGCTCCGGCGAAACCTTGCGCGTTCTTCCGTTCGACGACGTGACGGTCGCTCGCGAATGCGCGGCCGAGCTGGCAGGAGCCAACTGAATGAATGCAGTGCTCAAGACCATACGCTGGCCGACCGGCGATCGGGAGCGCGGGCGGCTCGCGTTGTGGAATGCCGAGGAGATCGCCGCGGCGACGGGCGGGAAGCCGAGCGGTGCGTTCCAGGTCGCGGGCGTCGAGATGGACTCGCGCGACGTGCGCTCGGGGGACCTGTTCTTCGCGCTCAAAGGCGAGAGCAGCGACGGGCACCTCTACGTCGACAAGGCCTTTGCCAACGGCGCCGCCGCGGCGGTCGTCGACAGGCCGATCGACCGGCCGCACGTGCTCGTCGAGGACACCTCAAGGGCGCTTGAGCTTCTCGCCGGCGCCGCACGAGATCGCGTCGCCGCGCGCATCGTCGGCGTTACCGGCTCCGTCGGCAAGACCGGGGTCAAGGAAGCGATCTTCGCCTCGCTCGAGCGCTCGGGCCGCGGTGCTGCCCACCGTTCGGTGCGCAGCTACAACAATCATGTCGGGGTGCCGCTCAGCCTGTCGCGCATGCCGTCGCGCTCCGCCTTCGGCGTGTTCGAAATGGGTATGAACCACGCCGGCGAAATCCTTCATTTGACGCGGCAAGTCAGGCCGCACGTCGCCGTGATCACCACGATCGCGCCGGCGCATATCGAGAACCTCGGCAGCGAGGAGGCGATCGCCGACGCCAAGGCGGAGATTTTCGCGGGGCTCGAACCGGGGAGCACCGCGGTCATTCCCGCGGACGGCCCTCATTTCGAACGTCTCAGGCGCGCGGCCGAAGCGGCCGGAGCCGAGGTGCTCGCTTTCGGGACCTCGCCGCAGGCGCATGTCCGCCTGCTCGACGCGATTCCTTCGGCCAACGGTGGTTCGCTGGTTACCGCGGCCTTCGGCGACCTGCGCTTGTGCTATTCGGTGGCCGAACCCGGAGCCCACTGGGTAGCCAATTCGCTTGCCGTCATGGCGGCGGTCCACGCGGCCGGTGGCGATCTCGGCGCGGCCGGGCTGGCCCTTGCCGAGATGGGCGGCCTCAAGGGCCGCGGTGCGCGCCACCGGCTCAAGGTCCCCGGCGGGCACGCCCTGCTGATCGACGAGAGCTACAACGCCAATCCCGCCTCGATGCGCGCGACGCTGGCCCAGTTGGGCGCGACGCCTGCGTCGCGGCGCATTGCGGTGCTCGGCAGCATGAAGGAACTCGGCGACTTCGCCCCGGCGTTCCATGCGCAACTGGCCGAACCGCTCCAGGCGGCCGGTGTCGATTACGCGATCCTCGTCGGCGAGGAGATGGTCGCGCTGGCGCGCGAACTGGGGAAACCGCCGAAGAACGCGCTTGGCATTCCACTCGGCTTTGCCCATTGCCAGAACCCGGGCGAAGCGATCGCCGCTCTCGAGGAATTCGGTCTCGCCGGCGGCGATGCGGTGCTCGTCAAAGGGTCGAATTCGGTCGGACTGGGCAGGGTGGTTGCCCATTTCGCCGCCAGGGAAGGCTAATCGCCTGTAATGCTGTACTTGCTTGCCGAATGGCTCGGGTTCGAAGGGCTGTTCAACCTCGTCCGGTACCAGACGTTCCGTGCCGGGGCGACGCTGCTGACGGCGCTGTTCATCGGCCTGCTGATCGGGCCGAAGTTCATCAACATGCTGCGCGTGCGCCAGGGCAAGGGGCAGCCGATCCGCGAAGACGGGCCGCAGACGCACCAGGCCAAGGTCGGGACGCCGACGATGGGCGGGCTGATGATCCTCACCTCGCTGACGGTCTCGATGCTGATCTGGATGAACCCGGCGACGCCGCTGATCTGGGCCTGCCTCGCGGTGACGCTAGGCTTCGGCTTGATCGGCTTCCTCGACGATTTCGACAAGGTCACCAAGCGCAGCCACAAGGGCGTCTCGGGCAGGGTCCGCCTGCTGCTCGAGTTCGTCGTCGCCGGCGTGGCGACGTGGATCATCGTCGGGCCGGTGGTCGGGCCGAGCAATACCGATCTCTACGTGCCGTTCCTGTTCGGCCAGTCGGTCCCGCTCGGTTACCTGTACTATCCTTTCGCCGCGCTGGTGATCGTCGGCTTCGGTAACGCCGTGAACCTGACCGACGGACTCGACGGCCTGGCGACGATGCCGGTGGTGATCGCCGCGGGCGCGTTCCTGCTGATCACCTACCTCGTCGGCCGTGTCGACTACTCGGCCTACCTCGGCATTCCGCACGTGCCCGGAGCGGGCGAGCTTGCCGTGCTCTGCGCCGGAATCATGGGAGCAGGCCTCGCGTTCCTGTGGTTCAACGCCCCGCCGGCGGCGGTGTTCATGGGCGATACGGGCAGCCTCGCGCTCGGCGGCGCGCTCGGCGCGATCGCGGTGGCGGCGCACCACGAGATCGTGCTGTTCATCATCGGCGGGCTGTTCGTGATCGAGACCGCCAGCGTGATCATCCAGGTCTTCTGGTTCAAGCGCACCGGCAAGCGGATATTTCGCATGGCCCCGATCCACCACCACTTCGAGCAGCTCGGCTGGAAGGAATCGACCGTCGTGATCCGCTTCTGGATCATCGCCATCGTCCTAGCCGTGCTCGGCCTCGCGACGCTGAAGCTGCGATGATCGTCTCGGGCGCCTTTGCGGGAAAGCGCTACGCGGTGCTCGGCCTTGCCCGCTCGGGCATGGCGACCGTCGAGACGCTGCTGGCGAGCGGCGCCGAGGTCACTGCATGGGATCGCCGCGAGGGCCCGCGCGACCAGCTGGCCGGCCGCGTGACGATCGCCGATCCGCTGGCGATCGACCTCGCCGGGTTCGACGGCGTGGTGCTCTCGCCGGGCGTGCCGCTCAACACCCATCCGATCGCCGAAAAGGCGCGGGCGGCCGGCGTGCCGCTGATCGGTGACATCGAGCTGTTCGCCCAAGCCCGCCGCGACCTTCCGCCGCACAAGGTGGTCGGGATTACCGGCACCAACGGCAAGTCGACCACGACGGCGCTGGTCCATCACATCCTCAAGACCGCCGGCGTGCCGACCGTGATGGGCGGTAACATCGGCCTGCCTATACTCGCGCAGGAGCCGCTGCCGGGAGGTGGCGTCTACGTGCTCGAGCTGTCCAGCTATCAGATCGACCTGACCTATTCGCTCGATTGCGATGTGGCGATTTTGCTCAACATCACGCCCGATCATCTCGATCGATACGATGGCTTCGAGTCCTATGCCGCCTCGAAGGGGCGGCTCTTGCGGATGCAGTCCGCAGGCCGTTCAGCCGTTGTCTCGGCGACGACGGAAACGGCCGTGAGACAAGCTCACGACCTCGATCAGTTCGTCGCGTCGGTCGATCCGGAAACCTATCCGCTTGTGGGCCAGGAGAACTGGCCGGCGCTTCAAGGGCCGCACAATCTCGAGAACGCCCACTGCGCGCTGGTGGCCTGCGAATTGCTTGGCGTTCCGGCTCACCTGATCGAGGAGGGTCTCCGCACCTACCCCGGCCTCCCGCACCGCATGGAGCGCGTAGCCGAGCACAACGGTGTCCTGTTCATAAACGACAGCAAGGCCACCAACCCCGCCTCGACCGCCCCGGCGCTTGCTGCCTACCCGCGCGTCCACTGGATCTGCGGCGGGTTGCCCAAGGAGGACAACCTCGACGACTGCGCGCCCGCGTTCGGCCATGTCGTCGCGGCCTACACGATCGGCGAGGCCGGTCCGCGCTTCGCCGAAATCCTCGAGCCGCACATGCCGGTCGAGCGTTGCGAGATGCTGTGCGAGGCCGTGCAGCGGGCCATCGCCGCGGCGAAGCCCGGCGAAGTCGTGCTGTTCTCGCCGGCCTGCGCCAGCTTCGACCAGTTCCGCGATTACGAGGTCCGCGGCGACAGCTTCCGCAGCCTGGTGGCCGGGCTGACCGGCGCGTCCGACGCGGATCGTGAAGGGTTCACCGCGAGGTCGGCCGCATGACCGCGCTCCGCCCCTATATTCCGCGGCCCGGTGAGCGTGCGCAGGTCACGGCACGCTTCCCGCGCAGCCGCCGGCAGCAGCTGCGCGAGTGGTGGCGCGAGATCGACCGTGTGCTCCTCGCGCTCATTCTCATGCTGATGGCGATCGGCGCGGTGTCGGTGGCGGCGGCCTCGCCCGCCAGTGCTCGCCGCCTGTCGAGCGACGGTACCTCGCTCGGCGAGCTGTATTTCTTCTGGCTGCACTTGCGCTTCCAGTTCCTCGGCCTGCTGGTCCTGCTCGGAACCTCGCTGGTGCCGCGCGACACGGTGCGGCGGGGAGCGATCGTGCTGTGCGCGGGAATGATCGTCGCGCTGCTACTGGTGCCGCTGGTCGGCAGCGAGGTGAACGGCGCTCGCCGCTGGCTCGACCTCGGCATCCGCTTCCAGCCGAGCGAGTTTCTCAAACCCGCGTTCGCCGTCGCGCTCGCATGGATTCTCGCCTGGCGCGCGCGCGACCCCGAGCTGCCGGTGATTCCGCTGAGCGGCGCGCTCACCGGACTGGTCATCCTGCTGCTGATGCTGCAGCCGAACCTCGGCGATGCGATCCTGTTCGCCGGTTGCTGGTTCGTGCTGGTCATGCTCGCCGGGCTGCCGCTGCAGCGGATCGGCATGCTGGCCGGGGCCGGCGGCGCGGCGTTGGTGCTGGCCTACCTGTTCTACGACAACGCCCGCCACCGGATCGATGCGTTTCTCGGCGGTGGCACCGCGTTCGACCAGGTCGACCTCGCCAGCCGCACGCTGATGGCCGGCGGGTGGACCGGATCGGGGCTGTGGCTCGGGACGAAGAAGATGATCCTTCCCGAGGCGCATACCGACTACATCTTCTCGGTCATCGGCGAGGAGTTCGGCCTGTTGATCTGCGCGGTGCTGGTGCTGCTCTACCTCGCGATCGTCGCCCGCGTGCTCGTTCGCCTGCTCGACGAGGACAACCTGTTCATCGTGCTGTGCGCGACCGGGCTGATCGCGCTGTTCGGCGGCCAGGCCTTCGTCAACATCCTCGTCAACCTCCAGCTGTTCCCGTCCAAGGGGCTCACGCTGCCGCTGGTCAGTTACGGCGGATCATCGACCATCGCCCAGTGCCTGCTCGTCGGCATCCTGCTCGCCATCACCCGCCGCAACCCCTATCTCAGCCGCGAGCGGTTCGACTTGCGCGAGGCGCTCGAGAAGGAGGCCGAGCGATGAGCACGCGACCGGGCGCCGTCTCGCGGCACTATGTGCTCGCCGCCGGCGGTACCGGTGGACACCTGACGCCGGCGTTCGCGCTCGCTCACGAGCTCGAACGGCGCGGACATCACGTCGCTCTGATCACCGACGAACGCGGCGAGGCGATACCCGGCAAGCCCGACTTCCTGCCTGCGCACGTCCTGCCGGCGGGCCGTTTCGGCAAGAACCCGCTCGGCTGGCCCGGCGCGCTTGCTGCGGTGCTCGAGGGACGCGGCATGGCGCGGCGGCTGTACGAGAGCTTCGAGCCGACTGCAGTGGTCGGCTTCGGGGGCTATCCCGCGCTTCCCGCGCTGCTGGCCGCACGCTCGGCGGGGGTCGCCTCGGTGATCCACGAGCAGAACGCCGTGCTCGGCCGCGTCAACCGCCTGCTCGCGGGCCGGGTCGACGCGATTGCCACCGCCTACACGGACGTCGACCGGCTAAAGCCCCGCCACCTGCACAAGGTTCACCTGGTCGGAAATCCGGTGCGGCCCGAGGTCCTCGCGCTGCGCGACGAGCCGTTCCCGGCGTTCACCGCCGACGGCCTGCTGCGCGTGCTCGTGACCGGGGGCAGCCAGGGCGCACGGGTGCTGTCGCAAATCGTGCCCGACGGCCTGGCCATGCTGCCGCCGGCGCTGCGTTCGCGGCTGCAGGTCACCCAACAGTGCCGCGCGGAAGATCTCGAGGCGGTGCGCGAGCGCTATGCGAGCCACGGCATCCCGGCCGAGCTCGGCACCTTCTTCGAGGACATGCAGGCGCGGCTGGCCGATGCGCACCTGTTCATCGGCCGTGCCGGCGCATCGACGATCGCCGAGCTGACCGCGGTCGGCCGTCCGGCGATCCTCGTGCCGCTGCCGATCGCGACCGACGACCACCAGGCGGCCAACGTGCGCGAGATCGTCAGGGCTGGGGGGGCTCGGGCCATCCGCCAGCACAACTTCACCGCCAAGGAACTGGCCAAGCAGATCCAGGCACTCGCACAACATCCGGAAACGCTGGCCAACGCGGCCCACGCAGCGTGGAACTGCGGCCGGCCGAAGGCCGCCAGCGACCTCGCCGATCTCGTCGAGAGCTTCGGCGGCTCGCCGATCCAGGACGTGATCCGGGTCGCCAACGAAGGCACCGCCTCCGCCGGCACGGCGTTCGCGGGCGGGGCGGCGCGTGCTTCGACTGGCTCGGCACGAGCGGGACTAGAGGTGGACTCCATTAGTTCCGCCGATGATCTCCCGCTCCCGCTCGCCCTGAGCTTGTCGATGGGCGCCGTGACGGGAGGGCGTCCGTGAAAGGCGTCGGCACCGACATCGGCACGATCCACTTCGTCGGCATCGGCGGCATCGGCATGTCGGGCATCGCCGAGGTCATGCACAACCTCGGCTACACGGTACAGGGCTCGGACATCGCCGAGGGCGCCTCGGTCGAACGGCTGCGCGGTCGCGGGATCGAGGTCTCGATCGGGCACGACGCAGCCAATCTTGGCGACGCGGCGGTCGTGGTCACTTCGACCGCGGTGAAGCGCGACAATCCCGAGGTCGCCGCGGCGCTCGAGGCGCGCATTCCGGTTGTCCGCCGCGCCGAGATGCTTGCCGAGCTCATGCGCCTCAAGCGAACCGTGGCGGTCGCCGGCACGCACGGCAAGACCACGACGACCTCGATGGTCGCCGCACTGCTCGACGCCGGCGGGATCGACCCGACCGTGATCAACGGCGGGATCATCGAGAGCTACGGCTCCAACGCGCGGCTCGGCCAGAGCGAGTGGATGGTGGTCGAGGCCGACGAGAGCGACGGCAGCTTCCTCCGCCTCGACGGGACTTACGCGGTCGTCACCAACATCGATCCCGAGCACCTCGACCACTACGGCAGCTTCGACGCGGTCAAGGAAGCGTTCGTCGAGTTCATCGAGAACGTCCCGTTCTACGGGGCGGCGATCCTGTGCATCGACCATCCCGAGGTGCAGAAGGTCATCGCCCGCGTGCGCGACCGTCGCGTGATCACTTACGGCTTCTCGGCCCAGGCCGACTGGCGGGCCGAGAACATCCGCTCGCACGAGGGCGGCAACCTGTTCGACGCGATCCACACCGACCGCGACGGCCACCGCCGCACCGTCTCCAACGTCGCCTTGCCGATGCCCGGGCGGCACAACGTGCAGAACGCCCTCGCGGCGATCGCGGTCGCGGCCGAGCTCGGTTGCAGCGACGACACGATCCGCTCGGGCTTTGCCCGTTTCGGCGGAGTGCGCCGGCGCTTCACCCGCGTCGGCGACGTCGGCGGCGCGACCGTGATCGACGACTACGCCCACCACCCGGTGGAGATCCGCGCCGTGCTGTCGGCGGCGCGCGAGGCGGCGACGGGCCGCGTGATCGCGGTCGCCCAGCCGCACCGCTACACTCGCCTGCGCGACCTGATGGGCGAGTTCCAGGGGTGCTTCAACGACGCCGACATGGTTTTCGTGGCACCGGTCTATCCGGCCGGGGAGCAACCGATCGCCGGCGTCGACGCCGACGCGTTGGTCAGGGGGTTGAGGGACCGCGGGCATCGCGCGGCGGCCCCAGTCGATGGCCCGGAAGACCTTGCCGAGCGGATGGCCGGGCTGCTCGTTCCCGGCGATATCGTGGTCTGCCTCGGCGCTGGCGACATCACGAAGTGGGCGGCGAACCTCGCCAGCGCCATCGCAGCCCGGCGGGGCAAGCCGCTGCAGGACGCGATGGAGGGTGCGGCATGACCGACCAGGTCGGATCGTGGCATAGCCTCGGCAGCGCTCCCGGCTCGGAGGACGAACCCGGCTTCGCCGGCTGGGTGCCGGACGAAGTGCGCGGCCGGCTGACGCGCAACGCGCCGCTCGACAAGCTGGTCTGGTTCAAGAGCGGTGGCCCGGCCGACTGGCTGTTCGAGCCCGCCGACCTCGACGATCTCGTCTCGTTTATCTCTGCCCTCGACGAGGGCACGCCGGTGATGGCTCTCGGCCTCGGCTCGAACCTGATCGTGCGCGACGGCGGGGTGCCCGGCGTGGTGGTACGGCTCGGCAAGCCGTTCTCGACCGTCGAAGTGCGCCGCGACTGCGTGCTCGAGTGCGGCGGCGGGGCGAGCGGCATTCTCGTCTCTTCGACCGCGCGCGACGCGGGCATTGCCGGGCTGGAGTTCCTGCGCGGCATTCCGGGCACTGTCGGCGGGTTCGTGCGGATGAACGGCGGGGCCTACGGGCGCGAGGTGGCCGACATCCTGGTCGACTGCGACGTCGTCCTGCCCGACGGCAACCTGATCACGGTTCCCGCGGCGGACCTCAACTACAGCTACCGGCACTCCGACCTGCCGGAAGGGGCGATCGTCGTCGCCGCGCGCTTCAGGGGCGTCCCCGGCGATCCCAAGTCGATCGGCGCCGAGATGGACCGCATCGCCGCCGCGCGCGAGGAATCGCAGCCGCTGCGCTCGAAGACCGGCGGCTCGACGTTCAAGAACCCGCCCGGCGACAGGGCCTGGCGGCTGGTCGACGCGGCAGGCTGCCGCGGCCTCCGGATGGGCGGAGCGCAGGTCAGCGAAAAGCACGCCAACTTCCTGATAAACACCGGCGATGCGACGAGCGCCGACATCGAGGGACTGGGCGAGGAAGTGCGCCGCCGCGTGTCCGAGAGCCAGGGCGTAGCGCTCGAGTGGGAGATCAAGAGGATCGGCCGATGGTAGCTCTCCCCAAGCTCCACGTTGCCGTCCTGATGGGCGGCTGGGCCAACGAACGTCCGGTCTCACTGATGAGCGGCGAAGGCGTCGCCAAGGCGCTCGAGTCGCGCGGCCACCGCGTGACGCGGATCGACATGGACCGCGAAGTCGCGCTGCGGCTGCACGAAGCTAGGCCCGATGTAGTGTTCAACGCGCTGCACGGCGTCCCCGGAGAGGACGGCACCGTGCAGGGCCTGATGGACCTGATGGGCGTTCCCTATACGCACTCGGGGCTGCAGACCTCGGTCATCGCGATCGACAAGGAGCTGACCAAGCACGCGTTGGTGCCGCACGGCGTGCCGATGCCGGGCGGACGGATCGTGCGCAGCGAGGAACTCTACGAGGGCGACCCGCTGGCTCGGCCTTACGTGCTCAAGCCGGTTAACGAAGGCTCCTCGGTCGGGGTGGCGATCGTCACCGACGAGAGCAACTACGGCAACCCGATCCGCCGCGACGCGACCGGGCCGTGGCAGCAGTTCGCGCAGCTCCTCGCCGAACCCTACATCCGCGGGCGCGAGCTGACCGCGGCGGTGCTCGGCGACCGCGCGCTGATGGTTACCGAGCTGGTGCCGAAGTCGGGCTTCTACGACTTCGACGCCAAGTACACCGAAGGGATGACCGAGCACGTGTGCCCGGCGCAGATTCCCGACGAGATCACCGCGCTGTGTCTCGACTATGCGCTGCGGGCGCACCGGTTGCTCGGCTGCCGCGGCACCAGCCGTTCCGACTTCCGCTGGGACGACCAGCGCGGCGAGGCAGGGTTGTTCCTGCTCGAGACCAACACCCAGCCCGGCATGACGCCGCTGAGCCTGGTCCCCGAACAGGCCAGGCATTGCGGGATCGACTATCCCGAGCTGGTCGAGATCATCATCGCGGACGCGCTCGCGCATTTCGGCAAGCTGGAGAGGAGCGGCTGATGGCGCAGACGATCCGCCGCAACGCCGCTCCGGCGCGCCGCCAGGCCCGCGCCCACGGCAATCGTACCAAGGTCCGCAAGGCCAAGGCGAAGACCAATTCGCTGATCGACGCGCTGATGCGCGTGCTGCCGTTCACCGAGGAGCAGCTGCAGAAGACGTTCCTGGTCCTGATCCTGGCCGCCGCCGCCGCCGGAGCATGGACCGTCGCCAGCATGGCCGGGCTGACCGAACTCGCGGGACGACAGCTCGCCTACGCGGCGGCAGACGCCGGGTACGAAGTCGAACGGGTGGAGGTCCGCGGGGTCGAGCGGATGAACGAGCTGCGCGTCTACGAGCGCGTCCTCGGCCAGCGCGACCAGGCCATGCCGCTGGTCGACGTCCACGCCCTGCGCGATTCCCTCAGGGAACTCGCCTGGGTGAAGGACGCACGGGTGTCGCGCCAGCTGCCCGACACGATCGTGGTCGACATCGTCGAGCGCGAGCCGCACGCCGCGTTGCGCAAGGCCGACCGCCTCGTGCTGATCGACGAGACCGGCGTCGAGCTCGAACCGATTTCCGCGGCCGAGGCGCGCGAGATGCTGCTGATTTCGGGTCCGGGCGCGCAGGCCCGGGTCGAGGAGCTGTCGCAACTTCTCGACGCGGCGCCCGCGCTCCGGCCGCAGGTCGCCGAAGCGGAGTGGGTCGGCAACCGGCGCTGGAACCTGACCTTCAGGACCGGGCAGGTGGTCGCGCTTCCGCAGGGCGAGGAAAGGTCGGCGAACGCGCTGATGCAGTTCGCGCGGGCCGACGGACTGTACCGACTGCTCGGCGGCAAGGTAGCGGCGTTCGACATGCGCAATGCGCCGCGGATCTACATCCGCGTGCCCGGCCGGGCGCAGCAGGCGCTCGAGACGGGAGGCAGCTGATGGCGAGCCAGCCCCGTAGCGGCCCGCGGATCGCGCGCGTGATCGGCGCGGTCAACATCGGCTCGTTCCGTGTCTCGGCGATGATCGCCGGGCTGACCGAGAGCGGCGAGATGATCGTGCTCGGCAGCGGTCATCGCGCGGCGCAGGGCATCCGCCGCGGCTACGTGACCGACATGGCCGCCGCGACGTATGCGGTGCGCGACGCGATCGAGCGGGCCGAGAAGCTCGCCGGGACCAATGTCTCGAGCGTGTGGATCGGCTGTTCGGGAGCCGGCCTCGCGAGCCGCATCGACACGGTCGAGATCGATATCGGCGGCCGGCGGATCGAGGAAGAGGACATCGAGCACCTGCTGCTGGCCGCGCGCGACGGGCTCGAGCCCGACGGGCGCATGGTGCTCCACGCGCAGCCCGCCTGCTACTTCCTCGACGGCGCGGCCGGCGTCGCCAACCCCAAGGGGTTGCACGCCGAGCGGCTCGGGGTCGACATCCACGTCATGCTCGCCGACGGCGCGCCGATGCGCAACCTGACCGAGGCCGTGCAGAACGCGCACCTAGAGGTCGAGGCGGCGGTGGCGTCGCCGCTGGCCACCGGGCTTGCCTGCCTGACCGCCGAGGAGCGCGATCTCGGCGTGGCCCTGGTCGAGCTCGGCGCCCAGGTGACCAACGTCTCGGTCTACGTGGGCGGAATGCTCGTGGGCCTGACCGCGATTCCGCGGGGTTCGGCCGACATCACCGACGCGATCGCCAGCGCCTTCGGCATCCGCCGGTTCCAGGCCGAGCGGCTCAAGTGCGTCCACGGGTCGGCGATTGCCAGTCCGGCCGACCATCGCGAGATGATCCCGGTGCTCGGCCCGGACGAGGATCGCGCCGGCCCCCCGGCGCGCGGCGCCGACGACCGCAACCGGATCCCGCGTGCGGAGCTGATCAGCGTGATCACCGGCGAGCTCGACCGGCTGATCAGCGAAGTCGGCCGCGCGCTCGAAGCGCAGGGGTACACGGGCGGGCAGCCGGGCCGGACGGGCCGGCAGGTCGTGCTCACCGGCGGAGGCGCGGAGCTCGCCGGGCTCGCCGACTATGCCCAGGCCGCGCTCGGCAAGCCGGTCAGGATCGGCCGTCCGCCGGCGCTCAAGGGCCTGCCCGAAGCCCACGGCGTGCCCGGTTTCGCCACGCTGGCCGGGCTCGTGCTCTACGCTGCCGAGGATCCGATCGATATCCGCGCCATCGGCTCGCGCTACCAGCAGGTCCATCGCCCCGCCGGAATCCGGTTGCTGTTGCGGCTGTGGACGGCGATGAAAGAGTATTTCTGAGCCGCGCGGTGCCTGTGGATAGCTCCATTTACCTTTTGCACCGGCGATTCGCTTTATGGCACAAGCGAGAAGACCGGGGATCCCAACGCCTCCCCGAGGAGAGCATCGAATGAGCATCAACATCGGACCGCCTTCCGTCGAGGAACTGCGCCCGCGGATCGCGGTCATCGGTGTCGGCGGAGCAGGGGGCAACGCCGTCGCCAACATGATCCATGCCGAGATCGAAGGCGTGGACTTCATCGTCGCCAACACCGACGCCCAGGCGCTCAACAACTCGATCGCCGAGCATCGCATCCAGCTCGGGCCCGACATCACGCGCGGTCTCGGCGCGGGCTCGCGGCCCGAGGTCGGCCGTGCCGCGGCCGAGGAGACGGTCGAGGAGATCGAGCGCGCGCTCGACGGTTGCAACATGGTGTTCCTCGCCGCCGGCATGGGAGGCGGCACCGGAACCGGCGCCGCACCGGTCATCGCCGAGGTCGCGCGCAACAAGGGCATCCTGACTGTCGGCGTGGTGACCAAGCCGTTCCTGTTCGAGGGCACTCGCCGGATGCGCGCTGCCGACGCCGGTATCGAGGAGCTGCAGAAGAACGTCGACACGCTGATCGTCATTCCGAACCAGAATCTGTTCCTCGTCGCCAAGGCCGAGACGACCTTCAAAGAAGCGTTCCAGCTCGCCGACGAGGTGCTGCAGCAGGGCGTGCGCTCGATCACCGACCTGATGGTCATGCCGGGCCTGATCAACCTCGACTTCGCCGACGTGCGCTCGGTGATGGGCGAGATGGGCAAGGCCATGATGGGCACCGGCGAGGGCGAGGGCGCCAACCGCGCGCTCGAGGCCGCGGAACGCGCGATCGCCAATCCGCTGCTCGACGGTGTCAGCATGCAGGGCGCCAAGGGCGTGATCATCTCGATCATCGGCGGCGAGGACATGAAGCTGCTCGAGGTCGACGAGGCCGCAAATCACATTCGCGAGCTGGTCGATCCCGAAGCCAACATCATCTGGGGCTCGGCATTCAACCCGGACCTCGAAGGCAAGATCCGCGTCTCGGTGGTCGCCACCGGGATCGAGCAGAGCGCCGAGCAGGCGCAGGCCGCGGCAACTCAGTTCGGCGGGTTCGGTGCGGTTCGCGCTCCCAAGAAGCCGGCGCTGCCGCTGCCGACCGAGGAAGAGCTTGCCGGAGACGCCGTCGCGTCGGCCCCCGGCCAGCCCGCACGTTTTGAGGAGGAGGAGAACTCCTACGGCACCGCGGAAGCGGCTGAGGACGCCTACGCCGCCCCGACCTCGCCCGAGCCTTACGGCGACGACGAGGAAGACGAATACGACGAGGAAGGTCTCGCCGAACCCGCTGACGACAGCCACTACGGCGACGAAAGCGAGGCCGGCTATGCCTCGCTCGGCTCGATGAGGATCGAGCGCGATCCGAACGCGGTACCCGAAGAAACCGGGGAAGAAGCGGGCGGCGAGCCCGAGGCTGGCGAGGACGACGCGTTCGAGCTCACGCTCGAGGCCCCGCAACCTGAAGAGGGGCCGCCGCCGGCGGAACAGGACGAGCTGTTGCTCGACGCCAGCCGCCTCGCCGAGGCCGACGAGCCGGTCCAGGCCGCGGTCGGCGGACGCCGCCGGCGGATGCTCGGTGGTGCGGCCGAAGGCGAGGAAGCCGAGGAAGCCGCTCCCGCTCCCGCTCCGCGATCCGCGCCGGGGGCCGGAAGCACGCTGTTCGAACGGATGGCCAATCTCTCCCGTGCCAGCGCGACCAGCGATGACGAGGATGACGAGGAAGAAGGTGGTGGCAGTTCGCTGCGCATCCCGCGCTTCCTGGGCCGCCAGAACAATCAGTAGCCCGGCGATTGAGGTGCGGTTCAGGCGAGCCGCGATACGGGGGCGTGCATGATTCGAGTGGCCGATCTCGCGTGGTTGGGCGCGGCGGCTCTGGTCGTCGTACCCGCCGCCGCGCATGCCCAGACTTACGCGCAGCCGGTCGTGCAGTCGCTGCCCGATCCTGCGGCCATGCGGCTCAGCGAAGCCTTGCGGGCGCTCGGCCAGGATCCGCGTTCGTTATCGGCGCTGGTCGAGGCGGGGCGGGCCTCGCTCGGCCTAGACGACGTCGACGCGGCGGCCGGGTTCTTTGCGCGCGCAGCGGCGATCTCGCCGGCGGACGGGGCGGTCAAGGCCGGGCTGGCCGCGGTCGCTACGCGCCGGGGCCGCGCGCTCGAGGCGCTCGCGCTGTTCGCCGAAGCGGAAGCCGCCGGCGAGCCGATGCGGATCCACGCGGCGGAACGCGGTCTCGCCTACGACCTCGTCGGCGATAATGCCCAGGCGCAGCAGCAGTACGCTGTGTCGCTGTCGGTCGCCCCGGACCCGGTGGTGGTTCGCCGGCTGGCACTGAGCCAGGCAATCGCCGGCGACCAGCGCGCCTCGGAGGCGACGCTGCTGCCGTTACTGCAGCGCCGCGACCTGGCGGCCTACCGCACGCGGGCGTTCGCGCTCGCGGCGCTCGACAAGACGGACGAGGCGGTGGCGATCGCCGAAACCATGCTGCCCGAGCGCATCTCGAGCCGGATCGCGCCCTACCTGCGCTACATGCCGCGGCTGACGCGAGCGCAGCAGGCGGCCGCGGCCAACCTCGGAGTGTTTCCGCGCGCGGCCGAGATCGGCCGCGACGATCCGGCGATCGCCGCTTATGCCGGACAGCCGTCGGCAACGCCCCCACCGCAGCGGGGCGCGGACTCGCGCCTGGTGCCGACCGGGGAGCCGCTTGGCGAGCGGGAGCCGGCTACCGGCGGCATTCGCCGCCGGCCGGCTCCGGTAGAGGTGCCGAGGACTGCCGCAGTCCGCGAAGCCGCGCCGCTCGTCGTGCCCCCGCAGCCACAATCGCGGCCTGAGCCCCAGCCGGAAACGGCCGGGAGCGCCCCGGTCGTGGTTGCGTCGCTGTCTGCCGGGACCGCGCAAGAAGCACCGGCCTCGGCGGGCCCGGATCCCGAACCGGCGCCGACCGAACCCGAGCTCGATCTGAGCCTCGCGGAAGCGTTCGCCGACTTCAGCCTGCCCCGCGCCGATGCCGGGCCGGCCGAGGGGGCGGTCGACATCACCCGGATCCAGCCGCGCCGCGAGGCGCCGCCGCGCGCATCGCCGCCTCCTCCTCCGGCGCATCCGAGCCGTCAGTGGGTGCAGGTGGCGACCGGGCGCGACGTCAAGGCGCTGGAATTCGACTGGCGCCGGATCAAGCGCAACGCCGGAGGCCTGCTCGACCGGTACAAGCCGCACGTGGCCGCCTGGGGCCAGACCAACCGGCTCGTCGCCGGCCCGTTCGCCAGCGCCCGCGAAGCGCAGGACTTCGTAAGCCAACTCAAGGAAAAGCAGGTCGATTCCTTCCGCTTCACCAGCGCGCAGGGCGAGGAAGTTCGCCCTCTCGAGTGACGAAACGGTGACTTGAGAGTTAACCTTGTGCACACCTTGCCAACAGGCTTGTCGAGTTTTGCCCAATGGCGTCACGCGCCTGGATTGCTCCCGGCAGGGCCGCCGCCGCATGTGCAGGCCGACCGAGGGGCCGGGGAAAGATCGAGCGATGAACATCGGACGAGGTGAGCGGATCGAGGAATCGGAGGACGCCGCGCCGGTCGAGATGCTCGCGCAGCTGTTCGAGGCTCACGGCTGGCCGTGCGAGTTCGTCAACGACGACGAGATCTGCGGTGAGATCCAGGGAAGCTGGGCGACTTACCAGCTGCGCGGCATCTGGCGGCGCGAGGACCATGTGCTGCAACTCCTGTGCCTGCCGGAGATTCGTGTTCCCGAGGGCAAGCGGAAGGCGGCCTACGAGTTGCTCGCGCTGGTCAACGAGCAGCTCTGGCTCGGCCATTTCGACATCTGGTCGAACGGCGGCGTGCTGCTCTACCGGCACGGGCTGATGCTCGGCGAGGACGGGTTGCTCGGGCTGCCGATGGCACAGCTGGCGGTCGAGAGCGCGGTTGCCGAGTGCGACCGGTTCTACCCGGCGTTCCAGTTCGTGCTGTGGGGCGACAAGAAGCCGCGCGACGCGCTCGACGCGGCGCTGGTCGACGCGGCCGGCGAAGCGTAAGGCGCGGGCTGCGCAAGGCGCCTCCGCATCGTTGGAGCTGCCGGCGCGCAGCACACTCGGCAATGACCCTGGGGACGGAATGCTCGAGAGAATACTGATCGTCGGCTGCGGTAACATGGCGGGTGCGATGCTGCAGGGCTGGCTCGCCGGCGGGCTCTCCACGAGCCGCTTCACCGTGGTCGATCCGGCACCTCGCGAACTGCCGCAGGGCGTCCGCGACCTTGCCGCACCGCCCGCGGACGAAACCTTCGATACGATCCTGCTGGGGATCAAGCCGCAGCTGCTCTCGGCCGTGGCGCCGACCGTGGCCCCGCTGGCCGGCCCAGGCACCGTGCTGCTGTCGATCCTGGCCGGCGTCGAGCTCTCGGTGCTGCGAGGGCATTTCCCCGAGGCGGGGGGCATCGTGCGGGCGATGCCGAACCTCTCGGCCGCGCTCGGCAAGTCGCCGATCGCACTGGCGTCGAGTGGGCTCCACGGACCGCGCCGGGATGCGGCGTTCGCGCTGTTCGAGCCGCTGGGAACGCCCGAGTGGATCGCCGAGGAGCAGTTCGACCTCGTGACCGCGCTCGCCGGTTCGGGACCGGCATTCGTCTATCGCTTCATCGACGCGCTGTCGCAGGCGGCGGCCTCGCTGG
>JBIQKN010000042.1:22658-23796 GCA_044506565.1 Sphingomonadales bacterium
CCGGCATTCGTCTATCGCTTCATCGACGCGCTGTCGCAGGCGGCGGCCTCGCTGGGGCTGCCTGCGGAGCAGGCCGGGCGCCTCGCGCTGGCGACGGTCGAGGGCGCCGCGGCGCTGGCCGCCGCCTCGCCGCACGACCCGGGAGAGCTGGCCCGCAGGGTGGCGAGCCCCGGGGGAGTTACCCAAGCCGGGCTCGACGCTCTCGACCGGGAAGAGGCGCTTGCTAGCCTGGTCACGCAAACCTTGCGCGCCGCACGCGATCGCAGCGCCGAAATGGCCGCCGAGGCCCGGCGTAACGGTTAACGGGCAAGGCCCGGTTTTCCTTGAAACCCGGGCACTGTGAGGCGATATTGCCGTTACCGGCTTGTCGTCGCTCGGCGCCGGAAGAGGAGTTTGTAATGGCGAATTGGAACGATCCCCAGGATACCCGCGCGGGCTTCGGCACGTCGTTCGGGTCTGCGGGCGCGGTGGGGACCGGTCGGACCGAGGTGTTCGACGCCGGCCTTCGCCGCCATATGCTCTCGATCTACAACTACATGACCAGCGGCGTGCTGCTGACCGGTATCGTCGCGCTGCTGTTCTCGCGCGGCGGTGCGGAATCGATGGCCGCGCAGGTCTTCGTCAACGGCGGCCTGCTCGCCTGGCTGATCATCCTCTCGCCGCTCGCCATCGTGTTCGCAATGAGCTTCGGCGCGAACCGGTTCTCGACAGGCACGCTCCAGGCGATGTTCTGGGGCTTCGCGACCCTGATGGGCCTGTCGATGTCGACGATCTTCCTCGTCTACACGGGCGGGTCGATCGCAGCGACGTTCTTCGCCACGGCGGGCGCGTTCGCTGGCCTGAGCCTGTTCGGCTACACCACCAAGAAGGACCTGTCGGGCTTCGGCAGCTTCCTGATCATGGGCGTGGTTGGCCTGATCATCGCGAGCCTGCTCAACATCTGGCTGCAGTCGAGCGGCCTGTTCTGGGCCATCAGCTTCCTCGGCGTGCTGATCTTCGCCGGCCTGACCGCCTATGACACGCAACGCCTGAAGCAGCAGTACTTCTACCTGCGCGGGAGCGAGTTCGCCGGCAAGGCGATCGTCCTCGGCGCGCTGAGCCTGTACCTGGACTTCATCAACATGTTCCAGTTCCTGCT
>JBIQKN010000043.1:0-18604 GCA_044506565.1 Sphingomonadales bacterium
AGCTTTCGTAGGGGTGGTGGATGACGATGTCCTTCTCGCGGATCGCGGCGAAGCAGTCGCCGTCGTGCTCGAGCACGCGCTCGGGATAGCGCGGGGTGTAGGGGGCGAACTTGAGCTCCGGACGGTCCTCGGCGACGATCTCGGACAGCGCGGCGAGGCCGAGCATGCCGGAATTCTTGGTGACGATCGCCTGTTCGAGCCCGAGCTGCTCGCGCAGCAGCGCTTCGGCCTCGGGGTCGAACTCCTCGTCGAGCTCGAGCATGATCACGCGCCCGCGGCGCCGCCGCTGGATCGCGGTGCGGAAGAAGCGGACGAGATCCTCGGCCTCCTCCTCGACCTCGATGTCGCTGTCGCGCAGCACGCGGAACACCCCGTCGCCCTCGATGCGGAAGCCGGGAAACAGCAGCTCGGCGAAGCGGCAGACGAGCTGCTCGACGGCGATGAAGGTCGCCTCCTCGCCCGGCACGCGGACGAACCGCGGGATCGCGCTCGGGATCAGCACCATCTCGAGCACGCGGCTGCCGTCGCTGGTCCGGGCCAGGTTGAACAGCGCGCCGATGCCCTTGTTCGAGACGAACGGGAACGGGTGCGCCGGATCGATCGCCTGGGGGGTGATGACCGGCAGGATGTGGTCGAGGAAGTAGCTCCGGAGCCAGCGTTCGGCCTGCGCGTCGATCCGCTCGTAGTCGGCGAAATGGATCCCCTCGGCGGCGAGCAGCCGGCGCAGCTCGGCCAGGGTGCGCTGCTGCGCGTCTTCGAGCTCGCGCACCTTGGCGTTGATCGCGGCGAGCTGCTGCGACGGGGTCTTGCCGTCGATCGAGACCTGGCCGACGCCGCTGCGGACCTGCCCGGCGAGCCCGGCGACGCGGATCATCATGAACTCGTCGAGGTTGCTGCCCGAGATCGACAGGAAGCCGAGCCGCTCGAGCAGCGGATAGGCGGGGTTGCGCGCCTCGGCGAGCACGCGCTCGTTGAACGCGAGCCAGCTCAGCTCGCGGTTGAAGTAGCGCTCTTCGGGGCTGGTTCGCTCGCCGGAGACCGGCTCGGGCAAGGCCGCAGTCATGCCGCCGGTCCGTTCAGACCAGGTCGGCGCTGCGCGCGATCGCGCTGATCCCGCGCTTGCCCTCGCTGCGGTCGAGCTGGACGACGACGTCGATCACCGAGGCCGCATAGGCGATCGTGTCGGCCCGGCTGAGGCCGATGCCCGTCTGCATGACCATCAGTGCCAGCTGCTCGAGTGCGCCGCGCAGGCTGTTGGCGTGAATCGTCGAGAAGCTGCCCGGGTGGCCGGTGTTGATCGCGCGCAGGAACGACACGCTCTCCGCACCGCGCAGCTCGCCGAGCACGATCCGGTCGGGGCGCAGCCGCAGCGCCGACTGCAGCAGCTCGTTGGCGGTGACCTTGGCCTCGCCGAGCTCGCCCTTCACCGCGACCAGGCCGACGCCGTTGGCACCAGGCAGGCGCAGCTCGGGCGTGTCCTCCACCAGCACGACGCGCTCTTCGGGCGGAATCTCGCCGAGCATCGCGTTGAGGAAGGTGGTCTTGCCGGTCGAGGTGCCGCCCGAGATCAGGATCGTCTTGCGCGCCGCGATCGCCGCGCGAAGGAACGCGATCGGCTCGGCCGCCGGATCGGGCAGCGGCACCTCGCGCTCGCCGCGAAGCGGGCCCGCGTCGTAGGCGTCGAGCGGCAGGTCGAGGCGGCGGTGGCGGCGGATCGCCATCGCCCAGTGGCGGCGCGTCGCCGGCGGCCCGCAGAACTGGATGCGCGCGCCGTCGGGCAGGGTCGCGCCGAGCAGCGGGTGCTCGCGGTTGATGCCCTGGTGGCTGACCCGGGCGACCTGCTCGGCGAGGCGCTGGACCAGCTTGTCGTCGATCTGGGCGGCCTTGATCCGCCGCATGCCCGGATGCTCGGCGTCCTCGATCCAGATCTCCCCCGGGCGGTTGACGATGATCTCGGTCACCGTGTCGCGCTCGAGCCATGGGCGGAACGGCGCCAGGTAGGCGTCGAGGTAGACGCTGCCGCTTGGCGCGAGCGGCAGGTCCTCGGGGCCATCCTCGCCGTCGGGCCCCGCAGGCAGCTGGTGGATCTCCGCGCCCATCGCCGCCTAGAGCTGGGGAGCCTGGCTGAAGTCGAGGTCGCGTGCGGTGAACACCCGGATCGGCTCGCCCATCCGCACCCGGATCGTCGGGCCGATCTGGCCGTTCTGCTGGATCGCCGCCGAAGCCGCGCTCTGGCCGCCGCTGGCGATCACCGCAGCGCTGCCCCCGCCGCCGATCGTGCTGAGACCGCCGATCACCGACAGCAGCAGCGCCGAGCCGAAGCGCTGGAAGAAGTGCGAGTCGACCTTGCCCGGCAGGCCGCCGCTGCCGTCGAAGCCGGTCGCCGGCGAGGCCAGTGCGACCGAGACGCCGTCGGGCCGGATCAGCCGGGTCCAGATCACGTAGGCGCGCTTCTGCCCCGCCTGCAGGCCCGACTGGTACTGGCCGATCAGCCGCGAGCTGCGCGGCACGAGCACGCGCGTGCCGTCGAAGCTGCGCACGTCCTGGCTGACGACCGCCCGGACGTAGCCGGGGACGTCGGTGTTGATCGCGGTCTCGAGCACCGCGGGGATCATCGTGCCCTGGGTGATCGTGGTCGTCGGATTGACGTCGCTGCGCGCGGTCGCCGGGGCTCCGCCGACCCCGCCGACGCGGCTGGCGAAATTGTCGGCCGCGTTGCCGTCGCCCTGGATCACCAGCTGGGCCGCCTGCGCGGCGACCGCGGCGGCTTCGGCCGGCAGCGGGAGCGCGGTAAAGTCGTGGATCAGCGTCGGCGAGGCATAGGGATTGCCGGCGGGCGCGAAGCCCGGCACCGGCGGCGTGGCCAGCACCGGCCCCGGCGCCGGATCGACGACCGGGGCGGCCGGTACGGCATTGACCAGCGGCACCTCCTCGTTCGCCGGCGGGGCCGGGATGAACTGGCCCGGCGCCGGACGGGCGGGGACCGCCGCGGGCTGCTCCTCGGCCATGCGCGAGGCGTTGAGGCCCCACAGCGTGGCCGCGCCGAGGATGGCGACGAACACTCCCCCGGCCGCGAGCCCGAGCGCGTCGGACCGGCCCTTGCGCTGCGCCACCACCGGGTAGGCGGTGCGGCTGGCGAGGTCGATCACCTCGGTGGTCTCGCTGTCGCGAGGATCTTCGTCGTTGGTGGCGCGCCGGGACTTTTCCGGCAGGCGCATGGCCAGCTTCATCACTTCGCCTCCGAAGTTGCGTGGGCCGCCTGGGCCAGCGAGCGTTCCGCCCGGGGCTCGCGCGCCGGACCCTGGTTGGTGAGCGTGGCGCTGTCCTCGCCCGATCGCAGCACGATCTCGCGCGGGACGCCTTCGACGACGATCGTGTCGCCGCGTACGGCGTAGTTGACCGGGCCCTCGTTGCCCTTGTGGTCCTTGATCAGGATCGCCGGGATCGGCGACCCGGCGGGCCAGGTGATGAAGGTCGCGTTGCCGTCGTCGTAGATCTGCCCGGGCAGCAGGTTCCTGTCGCCTTTCTGCGCCCAGGCGAAGTTGAGCTCGGCCGGGTCGACCACCGCGTAGGGATCGATCGCCGCAGCCAGTTCGATCGCGTTCGGCCCTTCGGGAACGATCGGGCTCTCCGCCTGCTGCACCTCTTCGGGCTCCTCGGGATAAGTGAACGCGAGCACGTAGACCGGGTTGCGGTGGGTCGGGCTGGCGACGAGGTCGAACAGGTAGGTGTGGCGATCGGTGACGACCGTCATGTTGGTCATCGCCCGTTCCTCGAGCGGCTTCACGAACAGCAGGTTGGCGCGCTTGTTCGGGGTCACCTGCCACTTCTGCGAATCGCCGATCGCGACGTTCTCGATGTGCTCGTCCTCGTCGAAACGGATCGTCGCCTGGACGCCGGCGCGCCCCTCGACCTTGACCACCACGTTCGGATCGTAGAGCCGTTCGACCAGGCGCGCGTCCTCGGCCGCTGCGGGAGCGCCGAGCGCGAGCAGGACGGGGGCGAGCGCTGCGGCGAGCAGGGCGCGAGTCATCTGATCTTCTCCATTGAACGGGCGGGCGCCGCGCGGAAGCGGCTGCCGATGCCGCGCGCGCGCTGCACCGGCGCGGCGCCGGGGGCCGAACTTCCGACTGCATGGCCCGCAGCGGGAATGACCCGGCCTCGGCCGGGCCCGGATGCGTCCCCGGGACCGGTGTCGTTGGCGGCAGCGGGCGAGCGGGCCAGGCGGATCTCCCTGGAGGGAGTCGGCACGGCGGCCCGGACCTGCTCCGCGCGGGCGGCAGCCGGCGCCGGAACGGCGGCCGCGGGGGAGGGCGCGACGCTGCGCCCCTCGCCCTCGATCGTCACCGTGCCGGTCAGCCCGAACACGCTCCAGCCTGCGACGATCGTCCCGGCGACCTTGAGCACGATCACCATCAGCGCCATGTGCACCGCGCCGATCATGAAGAACGCCATCGCCGCGCTCGGATCGATCGTCCCGGGCGTCTCGGTCAGCTTGCGCAGCACCGGCACCGACAGCTCCAGCATCAGCGTGCCGCCGAGGACCGCGAACAGCGGCGCGAACGCGAGCATGACCACGCCCTTGAGCCAGCCCGTGAACAGGCCGCGCGTGGCCGGGAACAGGGCCATGACCACGAAGACCGGCCCGAGCGCGAGCAGGATCCCGAGCGCGATCTTGCAGGTGGCGAGCACGCCGACCGTGCCGAGCAGCAGCAGGGTCGCGCCGAGCCACAGCAGCCCCGGCGGAGAGAAAGTCGAGCCGGTCTCTTCCATCGCGCCGTCGCTCGACAGCTGGACCAGCGCCGAGAACACGACGTCGATCTTCTGGGCGAAGATATCGGTCGCGGACCCCGTCGTGCCCATCAGGATGCCGGCGATCTCGTTCGGCGCGCCGATCGCGAGGTTCCAGACGTAAGTCTGGTAGGCGGCCCAGCTGGTGGCGAAAGTCAGCACCAGCCCGAGCGTGATCATCTTCGGGGTCAGCGCCGAGACCCCGAGCCGGCTGCGGCCGAGGATCAGCGAGAAGGCGAAGAACGCGACGTAGAGCGTGAGCAGGATCTGGAGCGCGAGCAGCAAGGCGCCGTCGGGCCCGAACAGCCGCCCGAAGGCTCCCTGCGCGGTCGCGGTCGCGGCGCAGTCGACCGCGCGCAGCGAGGCGGAGACCCCGCTGCCGACGCCCTCGAGGGCCTGCTCGCAGATGGCGAAGTTCATTCCGCGGCCTCCCACCCGGCGAAATCGTCGCCGTCTCCGTCGCCGCGGACGCCGGGCCACGCGCGGCCGGTCAGCGCCGGGTACCACTCCGCCGGCTCGTCGCCGACCGCCTCGCGCAGCAGATCGAGCCGCCGCACCGCGCTCTCGCGGCCCGAGAGGATCGTCAGCACCTCGGGCGCGCCGCTGAGGTCGAGCCGCACGACCACGCTCGCGTCGGGCTGGCGCACGAGGAAGCAGCGGCTGTGCGCGGGCAGGCTCTTGATCAGCGCCAGCTCCTGCTCGGTCAGGCTGAACCCGTCGCAGTAGTCCTCGGCGCGGGCCCGCGCGTTGGGCATGAAGATCATCGTCGCGGTCTGCTCGACCAGCGCGGTCGAAATGCGGCTGTCGAGCGCATCGCGCGCCGACTGGGTGGCGAAGCCGACCAGCGCATTGCGCTTGCGCAGCGTCTTGAGCCAGTCGCGGATCCGCGCGGCGAACACCTCGTCGTCGAGCGCCTTCCAGCCCTCGTCGATCAGGATCATCGTCGGCTTGCCGTCGAGCCGCTCGTCGATCCGGTGGAACAGGTACATCATCACCGGGGTGCGCAGCCGCGGGTTCTCGAGCAGCGCGGTCATGTCGAAGCCCATGACGCGGGTAGTGACGTCGAGCCGGTCGTCGGCGTTGTCGAACAGCCAGCCGAATTCGCCGTCCTCGATCCACGGACCGAGGCGGTCGGCGAGGTCGCCGGGCTGGGGCCGCCGCGAGCCCGACAGCAGCTCGCGGAAGAAGCGCAGGCGGCGCAGCGAGGGATCGTTGGCATAGGCCGCGTCGACCGCCGCCGCGATCGTCGCCAGCTCCTCGGGCCCGTCGGCCTTGAGCAGCACCGCCAGCCAGTCGCGCAGGAACGCGCGGTCGGCCGGCGTATCGGGCAGCGCGAGCGGGTTGAATCCGCTTGGTTCGCCCGCGCGAATGCGGTCGTAGCGCCCGCCGATGCCGCGAATGAACAGTTCGCCCGAGCGGTCCTTGTCGAACAGGATCGTCCGCGGGCTGAACTTCTGCGCCTGCGCCGCGAGGAAGTTCATCACCACGGTCTTGCCCGAGCCCGACGGGCCGATGACCGAGAAATTGCCGAGGTCGCCGTGGTGGAAGTTGAAGAAGAACGGCGTCGAGCTGGTCGTCTCGAGCAGCGTGACCGCATCGCCCCAGTGGTTGCCTTCGGCCTGGCCGAGCGCGAAGCCGTGGAACGAGCCGAAGCTCGCCATGTTGGCGGTCGAGATCAGCGCCCGGCGCACGAGGTATTGCTCGTTGCCGGGGAACTGGCCCCAGAACGCCGGCTCGAGGTTGGTGTCCTCGCGCACGGCGATCGCGCCCGTATCGGCGAGCGCCGCGGCGACCGCAGCGGTCGCATCGTCGAGCCGTGCGAGATCGCGCTCGCGCACGAGCACGGTCAGGTGGTGGTCGCCGAAGCCCGTCGAGCCGATCCCGAGCGCGTCGCGCGCGGCGAGCATCTCGGAGCGCTCGGCCATCGCTTCCTCGTCGGCCGAGCGCTGGCGCCGCAGCGCGAGGTCGATCCGCTCGCGCGCCGTGGTCCGCTCCTGCGGGGCGAAGCTCTCGGAGACGACCATCTCGAACGGCAGGCGCAGCATCGGGTCGAGCAGGCCCGGCGACGTGGCGTCGGGGTAGTCCTTGAGGCTGAGGATCGCCGCGAAGTCGGCCCCGCCCGAACCGCGCAGCTCCATCGCATCGAGCCCGAAGCTCGCCCGGCGGTAGGGCAGCATGCGGCCGATGTCGGTCTCCTCGCCGGGCTTGCGCACCGGGCGCATCTCGCCGTTGTAGAGCGCCGAGAGCAGTTCGAGCAGCTCGTTGTTCACCTGCCCGCTCGGGCCGACGTAATCGCCGAGCGCTTGCGCGCCGTATTCGCCGAGCGAAGCGGCGAGCGACTGTATCGCCGCGCGCAGCGAGCGCAGCTCGGTCGGGTCGGCCTCGAGCGGTTCGCGGCCGCGGGCGCGCCAGAGCTTGCTCAGGCGCTCGGCAAGCCCCGCCTTGCCGCGCGCGGGGCGGCGGACGAGGGTGACGAATTGGTCGTTGACGAACAGCGAACCGCTGGTGACCTTCTCGCGCCAGCGGCGGTCGATGTGCGCGGCGAGCGGATCGTCGAAGCTCGCCTCGAGCTCGACCGAGACGCGCCGGCGGATCACGTGGTGATAGAGCACGAAGCGCGCGTCGAGGTTCGAGCGCAGCATGACCTCGCGCGTGATCGCGTGAGCGTTGAGCGCCTCGGTGTCCTCGGTCTCGAACAGCAGTCCGGGGACCTGCAGGGCGCTCATCAGCGAGCCGTCGCGCAGCAACAGCGTGTGCTCGTCGACGAGCCGCGCGTAGGGCAGGCGATCGCCGGCGTGCGCTTCCTTGGCGCTCCACGCGGCGGCACCGAGCCACTTGGTCGTCATTCACTCGCTCCCTGCCGCCCGTACGGGACGGCCAAAATCACGCGGCGTAGCTGTTGCAGCCCCATCGCTTCCAGTTCGGCACCCGAGGGCACTTCGAGACCCTGGTGATCCACAGGTCGAACACCCGCGGCTCGCGCAGGCAGGCAAAGTAGCCGATCGCGTGCATCACGAACGGGACCGGCAGGAGCCACAGGCTCTTGAAGATGATGAAGGCCTGCGCCGAGACCACGCCGTTGATGATGAAGTAGTTCATCGTCACGCCGGCGAACATCTGCGGCCGCGTCAGCGCGCGATGAACCGGGTGGCGGATCAGCTCCATCGCCTTAGCCCACCGCCGCGGCGGACTGGATGCCGGCGACGATCGAGGCGGCGCCGAACAGGATGAAGCAGCCGATGATCACGGTCGCGCCGAAGCGCCAGTTCATCCGCCCGGTCAGCATCATGAAGCCGACCGCGGCGACGGCCATGACCGCGACCGCGGTGGCCACGGTGCCGAGCAGCGTGCCCTGCATCCACGCCAGCGCGGCAACGATCGGGCCCGAGCCGGCCGGATCGGACTGGGCCTGCGCGGCGGCGGGCAAGAACAGCGCTGCGGCGGCAGCGATACGGGCTAGCGAACGCATCTACTCGGGGCTCCGGGAATGGTTGGACAGTCGCCCCATGACCGAGGCGACGTAAGTCTGGGTTTCGCGAATGCGGGGGATGCCCCCGGCGCTGATCACGCGGCCGGGGCCGGCGTTATAGGCGGCGAGGGCCTTCTCCAGGTCGCCGTCGAAGCGGTCGAGCTGTTCGCGCAGGTAGCGCGCGCCGCCTTCGAGGTTGGCGAAGGGGTCGTCCGGGTTCACGCCCAGTTCGCGCGCGGTCCCGGGCATCAGTTGGGCGAGGCCGCGCGCGCCCGCGGGCGATACGGCCGAGGCGCGCCAGCGGCTCTCCTGCCATACGACCGCCTCGAGCAGCGCCGGGCTGAGATCGTACCGCGCCGCGAGCTCGGCGATCTTGGCGGCGTAGGCGGGGGGTACGGCATCGTCGTGGCGCAGGGTGTCGGCGACCGCGTACTCGGGTACGATCGCGGCCTCGGCCGGCACTTCTGCCAGGGAAGCCGGCGCCGCCCCGGCGGCCGCCTGCATCGCCTGCGGGCCCGAAATCCACCGCGCTTCGCCCCCCGCGCCGATCTCGAGCACGTCGGCCCGCGCCGGCGCTGCGGCGAGGCCGCCCAGCGCCAGGAAAGCGACGGCTGTTGAAGCACGCAGAATCATCGACCCTCCAGGTTCCGGGCCTTGCTTACCCGAAATGACACTGGCGTGACAGTCGCGCGGTTATGTGTCGTTCGGAGGGCGAAGCAAAGGCCTGAGGCGGCGAGGCGCCCCGGCCGGAGGGGCGGAGGGTCAGCGGTCGAGCGCGGCCAGTTGCGAACGGCCCTGCAGCTGGCCGAGAGCCCGCCTGGCGGCGTGCCGGGAATCGTCCCACGTGCCGTCGCTCAGCTCGACCTCGTAACGCGTGTTGCTGCCGATCGCCGCCCGCAGCGCCGCCTCGGCCCGGGCGGCATCCCCTTCGCGCGCGTAGGCCGCGCCGAGATTGATCAGCAGCGCCGGATCGGCCGGATTGCCCTCGAGCCGTGCCTCGAGCGCGCGAATCGCCTCGGCCGTTCGCCCGGCGGCGATTTCCTCGTAAGCGACGTCGCGCTGCTCCGCGGCAGGCGGTTCGGCACCCGGGGTCGAGGTCAGCGGCGCCACGGCGACGAGGGCGGACAGGATCAGGGCGGCGGACATGGCATCTCTCCTGGTCGATGATTTCGTAAGCCGGAAGATGAAGAGTGTGCGAACCAACTGCAATAAAAATGAAGCATTGTCACAATAATGAAATACCACCGATGGATGTCACAATTGTCATAAAGATAACATACTTTGACTCATTTCGCAGAAGTCGAAATCTGAAAAGAAACTGTCACGTCACGATCCTAGGCGCGGTTCTGCGATCCGATGTTCGCGCCATCCGATTCTCGGTTTTGAGGGGACCGTTCGCCGTGACTCAACTTTCTCGCTCGCTCGTACTTGGCTGCAGTGTGCTGGCGCTCGCCGCTTGCGGTCCCGATGATATCGCTTCGCCCGGCACCGGCGGGAACATCACCATCAACAACCCCGCCCCGACCCCGTCACCGACACCGACCCCGACGGGGCCGGCGGTGGTCACCCCGGCGGCGGGATGCCCGACGATCTCCGACCCGCAGGGGCTCACGGATTCGGGCACGATCACCGGCCCCGAAGGCACCTGGCGCGTCTGCACGCTGCCGCGGGTGATCCGCGCCTCGATCACGCTGCCGCGCGTGCCCGGCCTGCTGTACGAGCTCGACGGCCGCGTCGACGTCGGCTGCGACGGCGGCTTCACTGTCCCGAGTGCGGCGGCGCCGCGCACTACCTCAACCGTGGCGTGCCCGGTCGCCCAGCCGATGACTTCCGACACCAACGTCAACCTGACGATCGAGCCCGGCGTGATCCTGTTCGGCGGCACCGGCCAGTCGTGGCTCGCGGTCAATCGCGGTAACCGCATCACCGCGGTTGGCACGCCGACGCACCCGATCGTGTTTACCAGCCGCGACAACATCCTCGGGCTCAATACCGACAGCTCGCAGGGCCAGTGGGGCGGCGTCGTGCTGATGGGGCGGGCGCGCACGACCGACTGCACGACCGGCACCGTCGCCGGCAACACCTGCGAACGGCAGACCGAGGGCGCGCCGGACCCTGCGCGGTTCGGCGGGCTCGACGACAGCTACGACGCCGGGCGAATGAGCTATGTCCAGATCCGCTATTCGGGCTTCGTGCTCGGCGCGAACGTCGAGCTCCAGGCGCTCACCGCCGAGGCGGTCGGCAGCGGCACCAGGCTCGACCACATCCAGAGCCACAACAGCTCGGACGACGGGGCGGAGTTCTTCGGCGGACGGTTCGGTCTCAAGTACTACATCGCCACCGGTGCCGACGACGACAGCCTCGACGTCGACACCGGCGCCCGGGTCGACGTGCAGCACGCGCTGCTGATCCAGCGTCCTGGTCTTGGCGATGCGCTGTTCGAGATCGACAGCAACAGCAACGAGGCGGACACTCCCCGCACGCGGCTGCGCATCGCCAACTTCGCCGCGATCCAGCCGAACACCAGCGCCAACAACGAGGCCAACGACCAGGCTTCGGCGCTCTTTCGCGGCAACTCCGACACGACCCTGGTCAACGGGTTGATCGTCTCGCCGAACAACGAGTGCATCCGCATGAACGGCTCGGGCGGCGCCAACGCGGCCACTCTGACGGCCCGCTCGGTCGCGCTGACGTGCAACGGAGCGAAGTACATCGGCAGCGGCAGCTACACGGCGGCCAACGTCGCGAGCGCGTTCGGCTCCGGAGCGAACAACAACAACGACGCGCTGACCAGCACGCTGACGAACCTTTTCGTCAACGGCGCGAACGAGACCGGCGTGCCGGCGTTCGACGCGGCCACGCTGTCGCCGTTCTTCGACGCGACGAGCTACATCGGCGCGGTACCGAATGCGTCGGCGAGCTGGTTCAGGCAGTGGACCTGCAACAGCGCCTACGCGAACTTCGGCAACGACAACACCGGCCACTGCACCGCGGTGCCGGTCTTCTCCTGATGTCCGCCGAGGGAGCGCACCCGCAAGGCGCGCTCCCTTCGCCGTTTCCGGGTCAGTCCGGACGAAGCTTCAAGACCGTACCATGAGGGGGTCCGCATAATGACGACTGGCAAGCGGCTCGCAGGGCTGCTCCTGCTCTCGACCGCACTGACGCAGCCGGCGCTGGCGCAGCACCCAGGCGAGTCGGAAGCAGCCGCTGACGCGGCGGAGCAGGAGCCGGAGAACAGCGGCGAACCGCCGGGCGACGGCGACGACGTCTCGGTTCCCGGCGGGGACGTGATCTTCGTCACCGGCCGGATCAATCGCGATCCGACGCGCAGCTCGAGCCAGGTGCTATCAGTCCTTTCGAGCGAGCAGATCGCGCGGACCGGCGAGGGCAACATCGCCGGCGCGCTCGGCCGCGTCACCGGCCTCAGCGTGGTCGGCTCAGGCTTCGTGTATGTCCGCGGCCTCGGCGACCGCTACTCGCTGGCAATGCTCAACGGCTCGCCGCTGCCGAGCCCCGAACCGCTGCGCCGCGTGGTCCCGCTCGATCTGTTCCCGACCGGCCTGATGGCCTCCTCGCTGGTGCAGAAGAGCTATTCGGTCAACTATCCCGGCGAGTTCGGCGGCGGGGTGATCAACCTGACCACCAAGGCGACGCCAGAGGAAGGGTTCCTGACCCTGACCGTCGGCGGTTCGTGGGACACCGAGACGACCGGCCAGCTCGGCTACTCGTATTACGGCAGCAAGACCGACTGGACCGGGTTCGACAACGGCCAGCGCGACATTCCGCCGGCGCTGGCCGGCTTCTTCGCCAGCGGCGAGCGGATCAGCGGCGGCAACGTCGACACCTCGGCGATCGCGCGCGAACTGGTCAGCGGGCGCAACGCGGTCGTGCAGCGCTACGACCACATGCCGGCCAACGACTCGGCCTCGTTCTCGGCCGGTGACGCGTTCGCGATCGGCGACGGCGAGCTCGGGCTGATCGTGGGCGGCGGCTACTCGAACCGCTACCTGAGCCGCGACGCGATCCAGCAGACCTCGCTGAGCGCCGACGTCTCGACGATCGATTCCGACTATCGCCGCGTGACCACCGACCAGCGCATCGTGGTCAACGGCATCCTCGGGCTCGGGCTCGAATGGGGGCCGCACACGGTGCGCTGGACGAACCTGTTCATCCGCGACACGATCAAGCTCACGCGGCTCGCCCAGGGCACGAAGGACCAGGGCACGGCCACCTTCCTGCAACAGGATACCGCCTGGTACGAGCGCCAGTTGATCGACACGCAGCTGGTCGGCGAAGTCGAGCTCGCCGCCGGGTGGAACCTCGACCTGCGCGCCGGCTACGCCAATTCGCAACGCGAGGCGCCCTACGAGCTGTCGTTCGAGTACGTGCGCACCAACGTCGAGGCCGACCCGTTCGGCGCATACTTCATCAACCGGCTCAACCGTTCCACCGGAAGCGCCGACATCGCATTCTCCGACCTCGACGAGGACCTGTGGTCCGGGGGCATCGATCTCGTCGTCGAGATCGCCGACGGCGTGGTCGGCACGGTCGGCGGCGCCTTTTCCGACACCAAGCGGACGAGCTCGCGCCGCGCCTTCCTGTTCGATGCGCCGCCAACGTTCGAGCCCGCGGTCGGCCTGTTCCGCCCCGACCTGCTGCTCCAGCCGAGCGTGGTCGACTTCTACGGCATCGGGCTGATCGAGGAGGACGAGAACACGCCCGCCTTCCTGGCCGGACTGGAGACCTACGCGGGCTACGCCAAGCTCAACCTCGAGTTCGTCCCGGGGCTCAGCCTCGATGCCGGCGTCCGCTTCGAGACCGCGCGGCAGGAAGTGACGCCGATCCAGGTGTTCAACGAGCCGAGCGGCTCGACCGCGGGCACGCTGCTGAAGAACGATTACTGGCTCCCGGCGGCAACGCTGACCTGGCAGGTCGCGCCCGACGTGCAGCTCCGCCTGAACGGTTCGAAGACGATCGCCCGGCCGCAGTTCCGCGAGATGATCTATCAGCCGTATTTCGACCCCGAGAGCAACCGCCAGTACCTCGGCAATCCGCTGCTTGCCGACAGCGAGCTCGTCAACGGCGAGGCGCGCGTCGAATGGTACTTCGCGCCCGAGCAGCGCCTCTCGGGCGCAGTGTTCTACAAGAAGATCGACAATCCGATCGAATCCTTCGTGACCCAGTTCAGCGGCCTGCTCACCACGAGCTACGCCAACGCGCCCGAGGCGCGGCTCTACGGCTTCGAGCTGGAAGGGACGAAGCACTTCGACCTGCCGTTCATGCCGGCAGACCGGCGGCTCGTGGTGGTCGGCAACTACACCTACACGAAGTCGGAGCTGAAGGTCGGCCCGGACGATCCCGTGGCGGTGTTCGCTTCCTCGTCGACTCGCGCGAGCGACTTCTTCCGCGACGGTTCGCCGCTCACCGGCCAGTCGGACCACCTCGTCAATCTCCAGGTCGGGCTCGAGAGCCGCGAGCGGCTGTCGCAGCAGACGCTGCTGCTGACTTATGCGAGCGAGCGCGTGGTCAGTCGCGGCCTCAACGGCACGCCGCCGCAGCCCGACATCGTCGAGAATCCCGGCTTCCGGCTCGATTTCGTCATGCGCGAAGGGTTCACGCTGTTCGGCCGAGCGCTGGAGGGCAAGCTGGAGGTGCGCAACATCTTCGGGCGCAGGCACGAGGAGTTCCAGCGCGCCGGCGACAACCGGGTCGAGATCAACACTTACGACGTCGGCACGACGATCGCCGGGTCGATCTCGGTGACGTTCTGATCGGGCCGACCCGCGGCGTTCGCGCTCACGGCAGGTCGAGCACGTAGCCTTTGCCGTGGACCGTGCGCAGCACGCCGGCCGCGCCCGCGCCCCGCAGCCCCGAGCGGAGCCGCTTGATCCACACGTCGACCGTCCGCAGATAGTCGGGGTCTCCGCCCTTGCCGAGTGCCTCGACCAGCTCCTGCCGCGAGAGCACGCGGTTGGCATTCTCCGCCATGAAGCGCAGCAAGCGGAACTCGTTGGGGCGCAGGGCGATCAGCTTGCCGTGCCAGCGCGCCTGCTCGCCCGCGACGTTGAGCTGTAGCCGGCCGACCTCGAACGGCTGCGCGCAGCCGCGCGGGATCTCGGCCCCGTGCAATGCGAGGACGCGGTCGAGCATCGCCTGGCGGTCGAGCGGGCCGACCGCGTAGTCGTCCGCCCCGGCCCTGAGTGCTCGGCGGCGATCCTCGCCGTCGTCGGCCTCGAGCACGATCGTCACATGCGCGTCGCGCGTCCGCGGGTCGGCGCGCAGCCGGCGGCACATCTCGAGCCCCGACAGGTCGTCCATCACCCAGTCGACGAAAGCCCAGGCCGCCCCCTCGACCAGCCGACGCGGGCCCTCGGCGGTCAGGAGGTCGAACGCGAACTCGGTATCGCCGTGAACGAAGGGTTCGAACCGGGCGGCGTCGGCGTTCGTTGTCAGGATGCTGACCCGGTTCATCGCGCACGCTCCTGCATCTCGAGCAAGGTCGTGCCGCCGGGATGTGACCGCCTTATGACGGCCGCGCGCGCAAGTATCGATCGGGCGACCAGACAGGGCAGCGTCAAGGGGGCGGACCGCGAGTGGAAGTGGCGGAGACGGAGGGATTCGAACCCTCGATACGGGTAATCCCCGTATGGCGGTTTAGCAAACCGCTGGTTTCAGCCACTCACCCACGTCTCCGGCTTGCGGCGGCCGGCGGGCTATAACGAGGCACCCCGGCGGCGGCAAGGGGCGTCGCCGGCCGGTTTCTCCCCGGAATCGGACTCGACTCACCGCAAAAGCGACTCAACCCGCCGCGCGTTCATTGCCGCTTCAGCGGCAGGGGATTCTTCTTCCCCCGGACAGGCCCGTTTCCAGTTTTTGGCCCTCGGGGGACCGCAGATGTTGATTGAACTCGCCACCCATTGTCGCCGCCACGCGCTCGGCATCGCGCTGTCGCTGGCCGCCGCTTGCGCTTGCGCGCCGCTCGCCGCGCAGGGAATCCAGACCATCGATCCCGACAGCGCGGTCGACGGCGATCTCGCCGGACCGCAGCCTGCACCTGCCCCGGCGGCGCCCGCGCCGGGCACTGGATACGATGACGGCATCCCCACGGTCGGCCTGCCTCCGGCCGAGACCGTGCCCGCTCCGGCCGAGCCGGTGACGACGGCTGTCCCGGCCGCCACCGTCGCCTCCTCCGACAGCACCACCTACAAGCAGGACGACCTGATCGGCGCCGCCGAGGGGGTGTTCGGCAAAGGCGCAGAAGGCCTCGCGCGGCTGATCGAGGACGTGCTCGCCAAGCAGGGCGAGCCCAACGGCTACATCGTCGGCCGCGAGGCCGGCGCGGCGTTCGTGCTCGGCGCGCGCTACGGTTCGGGGACGCTGTTCCACAAGATCGAAGGCCAGCGTCCGGTCTACTGGACCGGGCCGTCGGTCGGGTTCGACGCGGGTGCCAACGCCGGCAACACCTTCGTGCTGGTCTACAACCTCTACGACACCGAGGAGCTCTACGAGCGCTATCCGGCGGGAGAGGGGACCGCGTACCTGGTCGGCGGGTTCAACGCCTCTTACCTGCGCAAGGGCGACGTCGTCCTGATCCCGATTCGGGTCGGGGCGGGGCTGCGGCTCGGGGTCAACGCGGGGTACATGAAGTTCTCCAAGAACCAGCGCTGGCTACCGTTCTAGCGAGCGCGTCATCCCGGCGACAGCCGGGGTCTCCTGAATTCGGGCGCCGCGCTTGCTGCACGCAGTTCCGGCGTTCGCGGGGATGACGGTTCAGGGATTGGGACGCATTGCCCCTTGCCCGCGCGCGCCTCGCTTGGCATGGCCGCGCCGCCATGCTCGAACGCCTTGAACAACAGCCGCCCGACGCGCTGCTCGCGCTGATCAAGCTCCACGACGCCGATCCGCGCGGCGACAAGATCGACCTCGGCGTCGGCGTCTACCGCACCGGCCAGGGCGAGACCCCGGTGTTCGGCGCGATCAAGGCGGCCGAGCAGAAGCTGGTGACCGAGCAGGGTTCGAAGGCCTACCTCGGCCCCGAGGGCGATATGGGCTTCGTCCACGCGCTGATGCCCTACGTGTTCGGCGGGGACGATCCGACGCGCGGCGGCCGGATCGAGGGCATGCAGACCCCGGGCGGCACCGGCGCGGTGCGTCTGGCGCTGGCGCTGGCGAAGAGGGCCGGCGTCAAGCGCGTGCTGATGGGCGTGCCGAGCTGGCCCAACCACGCGCAGATCGTTGCCGACCTCGAGCTCGAGCTGGTCACCTTCGCGCATGCGACCGCCGACGGCTCGGCCAACCTCGCCGCGCTCGAAGCCGCGCTCGCCGGAGCGGGCAAAGGCGATGCCGTGCTGCTGCACGGATGCTGCCACAACCCGACCGGGATCGACTATTCGAACGAACAATGGGACGCGATTGCCGCGCTGCTCGCGGACAAGCCCGTGCTGCCGGTCGTCGACCTCGCCTACCAGGGCCTCGGCCTCGGTATGGACGAGGACGCCTACGGGGTGCGCAAGCTGATCGGCGCGGTGCCCGAGGCGCTGATCGCCTACTCGTGCGACAAGAACTTCGGCCTCTATCGCGACCGCGTCGGCGCGCTCTACATCTACGGGGGCGACGCCGAGCAGCTGGTCCGTGCGCTGTCGAACGGACACGCGCTGGCGCGTTCGGCCTGGTCGATGCCGCCTGACCACGGCGCCGCCGCGGTGCGGCTGGTGCTGGCCGATCCGGAGCTGACCGCGCAGTGGCTCGACGAGCTCGACCAGATGCGCACGCGCATCCGCCAGGTCCGGGCGGCGCTCGGCGAGGCCGGGGCGGCAGGCGCTCTCGACCTGACGCCGTTCGCGCGCCAGCACGGCATGTTCGCGATGCTGCCGTTGTCGAAGGAGCAGATCCAGGCACTGCGCCAGGACCACGCGATCTACATGGCCGGTTCGGGTCGGATCAACGTCGCCGGGCTGACGACGGGCAACCTGCCCAAGTTCGTCGCCGCGCTGGCCGACGTGACCGCGCCGGTCGCGGCCTGAGCATGGACCGCCAGCCGGTCCTCGAAGGGGAGCGGCTGCTGTTGAGGCCGCTCAGCGAAGCCGACTGGGAGGCACTCTACGCGGTCGCCTCCGACCGCGAGCTGTGGGCCGTCCACCCGTCGCACGACCGCTGGCAGGAGCCGGTGTTCCGGGCGTTCTTCGACGACGCGCTGGCCAAGGGCGGCGCGCTGGCGATCAACGACAAGAGCACCGGCGGGGTGATCGGCTCGTCGCGGTTCCAGGTCTGCGACCGCGAAGAGGAGCAGGGGGCGCTCGAGATCGGCTGGAGCTTCATCGCCCGCGAATACTGGGGCCAGGGCTACAACGCCGAGTTCAAGCGGCTGATGCTCGAGCACGCGTTCCGCTGGGTCGACCGCGTGGTGTTCCGCGTCGGCGCCGACAACGCGATCTCGCGCAAGGCGATGACCAACATCGGCGGGCAGCTGACCGGGGCGAGCTACTGGGAGGACCGCGCCGGACGCCCGGTCGAGCACGTGGTCTACGAGATCACGCGCGAGAGCTTTGCCGCGGGTCCGCTGGCGCGATAGCCGAATTCCGACTCAGCTCCGCAGGCTCTCGAGCCGCTTCAGGTAACGCGCCACGGTATCGATCTCGAGGTTGACCTCGGCCCCCTGCGCGAGCTCGCCGAGCGTCGTCACCTCGGACGTGTGCGGGATCACGTTGAGGCCGAAGTCGACCGAACCGTCGGGCCGGTCGGCGACCTCGTTGACGGTCAGCGAGACCCCGTCGACCGCGATCGAGCCCTTGGGGGCGATGAACGGGGCCAGTTCGGCCGGTGCGCGCACCGTCAGGCGGGTCGAGGCGCCTTCGGGCTGCCAGTCGGCGATGTAGCCGACCGCGTCGACATGGCCCGAGACGATGTGTCCGCCGAGCTCGTCACCCACGCGCAGCGAGGGCTCGAGGTTCACCCGCCGGCCTTCACTCCACATCCCCTGTGCGGTGCGGCTCACGGTCTCGGCCGAGACGTCGACCGCGAACCAGGCGGCTCCCGGCTCGCCGCCGCGCTCGACAACCGTCAGGCACACGCCCGAGCAGGCGATCGAGGCGCCGATCGCGATCGTCGCCGGATCGAATGGGCAGGCGATGCGCACCCGGAGGTCGCCGCGCTGCTCGACGCTCTCGATCGTGCCGATGGCGGTGACGATGCCGGTGAACATTCAGGCTCCCTCGGGTTCGCCCGGGGTGTAGACTTCGAGCGTATCGCTGCCAAGCCGGCGGCGGTCGGCGAGCCGCCAGCCTTGCGGTGCGCCGTGCGGCCCGGTCTCGCGGAAGGCGGCGATGCCTTCGCCGAATTCCGTCG
>JBIQKN010000043.1:18704-20970 GCA_044506565.1 Sphingomonadales bacterium
ATCGCGTCGTGGCGCGCGCGTTCGCGGTGGACGTGCGCGCGGGCCGCTTCCCCGGTGATCCACTTGCTGGTGCCGTCGGGTCGGGCGACGAACCCGTCTGCGGTCACCGCCAGCTTGAGCGTCACGAACGGCCGCCCGAGCGTTCGCCGCGCGAGGTAGCCGGCGAGTCCGGCACGGCAGATTTCGTCGTCCGCGACGCGCGCGGCGATGCCCTGGGTGCGGAGGCGCTCGACGCCGTGTCCCGCGGTGCGCGGGTCGGGATCGGCGACGCCGATCACCGCGCGCGCAATTCCCGCCTCGACCACCAGGTCGGCGCAGGCCGGCCCGCGCTGGCTGCGGTGCGCACAGGGTTCGAGAGTGACGTAGAGCGTCGCGCCGCGCGCTGCCTCTCCGGCCTGCGCCAGCGCAACGGCCTCGGCATGCGGGCGCCCGGCGCGCTGGGTCCACCCGCGCCCGATCACGATACCGTCGCGGACGACGAGGGCTCCGACGGCGGGGTTGGGCCGGCTCAGCGGCCGGGCGCGCTCTCCGAGGCAGGCCGCAGCGGCCAGCCAGCGTGCGTCGTCGCGTTCACTCACCCGCGGCCCGGGAGGCTTCCGAAGAGGGCGACGCGGCAGGCTCCGGGTCGTCGCTGTACTGCCGCTCGAGCTCGTCGACGTCGAAACCCATCGCCTGGCCGAGCGCCCGCGCCCGTTGCCGCCGCTCCTCGGCGCGCGCCTCGGCCTCCGCCTCGGCGGCTTCCTTGCGCTTCTGGTTCTCGATGTTCGAGGCCATGATTTCCTCGTCCGTGCGGTCGGGCCGGAAGGTCGTGATCCAGGTGATCTCGGGCGGCTGCGGCTCGACCCGCTCGCTTTCGGGGATCATCACCACCATCAGCGCGAATGTCGCCGCGACCGAGACGCCGAGAATGCGCCAGCGGTAGGGATTTGGCCGCCGCCACTCGTGCACGAGGTCTTCGATCGCGCCCCGCGGCGAAATTCGGCGCCAGAAACTCATGGCCGCGAAGATAGGCGCAAGTCGGCCCGATCACCACCCCGCGTGCGGGCAGGTCTCAGAAATAATCGACGCGGATGCGGATGCTGCCGCGGAAGGCGCCGCCGCGCGCCTGCTTGCTCGATATGCGGGCGCCGAACGCGAACTCCAGCTCTCCGTTGGCGTCGAGCATTGGCACCGCCGGCAGGTTGGTGACGAATTCGCTCAGGCTGGCCTCGGCGCCGTCGGGGCTGCGCAGGCGCACCCTCGTCGGCATCTCGATCCGCACCGGGCGCATCGGCTCGCCGGTGATCTTCGCGCGGCCCTGGAACGTCGCCCCGCCGAGGTCGAGCGTGTTGGCATCGGTGCGCCGCTCGCCGGTCTGCGGGTCGATGGTGGCGCCGCCGTCGCGCGGCCCGCGCAGCGCAAGGCGGCCGAAGCGGATCCCGCTTTCGATCTCGATTCTCAGCGGCCGTTCCTCGCGCTCGAACAGCGTCGGACCCGTCGAAGCATCGGTGCACATCTCGCACGAGGACACGGTCGCCGGGGCCGTGCCGGCGACGGAAACGAGGGCGATCGCCGCGGCAAGGGTTCGGCCGGCGCGAGTCATGCGCCGGATATGGGCGGAACAGGGTTAATTTGCCGTTAGCCTTCAGCCGAACGCCGCGTAGAGCCCGCGGCCCTCGCGGCGCAGCCAGTCGTCGGCGGCGGCGAGGTCGCCTTCGAACAGCCGGCCGAGCAGCGTGCGGAACGCCGGCGAGTGGTCGAAATGGACCAGGTGCGCGACCTCGTGCGCGACGACCGAGCGGCGCACGAAGTCGGGCGCCTGCACCAGCCGCCAGTTGACGCGAATGCAGCGGCCATGCTCGCGCGGGCCCGAGCAGCTGCCCCAGCGGCGCTGCGCGCGCGTCAGCCGCAGGTCGGGACGCTCGAGCCCGGCGAGGGCGCAGTAATGGCCGAGATCTTCGCCGACGATCCGCAAGGCCTCGGCCTCGAGCCAGCGCCGGAGCCGGCCGGCGACCGTCTCGGCCGGCCCGCCGAGGCGTATCTCGCCCGCCGCGGCTACGGGCTTCCGCGGCCAGCGGGGGTCCCACGCGATTTCCAACCGCTCGCCGCGATAGGCCAGCGTGCCGCCCGGCGCCGGAGGGGAGGGAACGGGGATCGCGGCGAGCTGGCCTTCGAGCCAGTCGGTGCGGTTTCTGACGAACACCAGCGCATCGAGCGTGCGGCCCCAGCGCGGCAGGGTGATCCGCACCTCGCTGCCGTCGGGCGCCAGCCGCATCGTCAGCCGCGT
>JBIQKN010000043.1:21070-23229 GCA_044506565.1 Sphingomonadales bacterium
CCACGGCACCTCGCTGACCAGCTTCGGCGTCAGCCGCAGGCAGTCGGGCACGAAGGCCTTGCGGTGGCGATAATCGGAGCAGCGCGCGGTGGCGTGGTCGAGCAGGCGGCAGGCGACGTTGGTCTCGACGACCGCCCCGGTATCCTCGTCCTCGAGCTTGTGCAGGCAGCAGCGACCGCAGCCGTCGCACAGCGCTTCCCATTCCTCGCGCCCGAGGCCCTCGAGCGGCAGCTCCCAGAAGCGGTCCCTCAGCTCACCCATTTCTCGAGTTCCGCGGCGACCGCCTCCTTGCTCGTCTCGACGGGGAGCAGGGCTATCGGCTCCCCTTGGCGGCCCATGAGGTAGCCGGCGCGGCTGTGGTCCATCAGGTAGCTGTCGTTGCCCGCATCCTCGCCCTTGGCGTAGTAGACCGCGAAGGCCTTCGCCGCCTGGTCGACCTGCTCGGCACTGCCGGTCAGCCCGAGCAGGTCGGCCGAGAACGCGGCGGTGAACTGGCCGATCTTCTCCGGCGTGTCGCGCGCCGGGTCGATGGTGATGAAGATCGGCTGCACCTGTGCCGCCAGCTCCGGGTTCGCCTGCTTGAACGCGGCATAGCCCTTCATCATGCGCTGCACGTCGTAGGGGCAGATGTCCGGACAATAGGCGTAGCCGAAGTAGACCATCCGGTACCTGCCGTCGAAATCGCTCCAGCGCACCGTGCGGCCGTCGCTGTCGACCAGCTCGAACGGCCCGCCGATCTCGGCGCCGGCCAGCGGCGGCTCCCCGGGCCCGGAGGCGGTGCCGCAGGCGGAGAGCAACGAGAAGGCGAAACTGGCGGCGAACAGGCGGGCACGGGTGGACATGGCGCCGAGGTTCATGCTCTGCTAACGCGCGGGCGGCAAGGGTCGAGTCCGACAGGGGAACCCCTTTCCGCAGCATTGTTCGAGGAGGAGTTCGCGTGAACGGCGGTAGGTTGCGGCTCTGGGCCGCAGGCGGGGCATTGGCGATCGGTCTGGCGTTCGGCGCGCCGGCGGCCGGCCAAACCTATTCGGACGGCTACAAGTTCCTCGAAGCGGTCGACGACAAGGACATCAACGAGGTCGAGCGGCTGCTCGGCAAGCCCGGCTCGACGCTGATCAACTCGCGCGACGTCACCACCGGCCGCACCGGCCTGCACATCGCCGCCGCGCGGCGCGACATCGTCTGGCTGGTCTATCTCGCCAACAAGGGCGCCAACCCCAACGTCGCCGACAATCGCGGTGTCACCCCGCTGATGGTCGCGAGCCAGATCGGCTTTTTCGAAGGCGTCGACGCGCTGATCAAGGCGGGCGCCAGGGTCGACACGCCGAACGAGGCCGGCGAGACGCCGCTGATTACCGCGGTCCACCGCCGCGACACGCAGATGATGCGCGTGCTGCTGCAGGCCGGCGCCGACCCTGACCGGGCCGACAACTCGGGCCGCTCGGCGCGCGAATACGCGGAACTGGAAGGCCGCAACGGGCCGCTGCTCGCCGAGATCGAACGCAGCGCGCGTTCGGCCAGCGGCCGCAATTCCGGCGAAGTCTACGGGCCGAGCTTCTGACGGTGGCCGAAACGCCCGCCACCGACGACCGCACGCTCGACGAAATCCGGCTCGCGCTCGCGCCGGAGATCGCCCGGGCGGCGGTGTTCGACGGCTGGAACGACCAGGCGCTGGCGCAGGCCGCGGCGATCGCCGGGGTCGATCCCGCCGTCGCGCGGCTGGCGTTTCCGGGCGGGGCGATGGACATGATCGCCGCCTGGATCGAAGGCACCGACGCGAAGATGGTCGCGGCGTTCGGCGGCGGCGCGCTCGACGCGCTCAAGGTTCGCGAACGCATCCGCGCGCTGCTGCAGTTCCGCCTCGACGCGATCGCTGGGATGGAGGAAGCGCTGCGCCGCGCGCTGGCGATCCAGGCGATGCCGCAGAACCTCGCCCGCACGATGCAGCTCGGCTGGCGCAGCGCCGACCGCATGTGGCGCCTCGCCGGCGATACCGCGACCGACTACAACCACTATACCAAGCGCGCGATCCTGATGGGCATCTACAGCGCCACGCTCGCCGTGTGGGTCGAGGACGAGAGCGAAGGCAAGGCCGAGACCCGCGCCTTCCTCGACCGGCGGATCGAGGGGGTGATGAAGTTCGAGAAGACCAAGGCGCA
>JBIQKN010000146.1:0-3301 GCA_044506565.1 Sphingomonadales bacterium
GGCGCGCCTACATCACCGGCATGGTCGGCAATCCCGGGTTCTATCCGCTCGTCGGCCCGACGACCGTGCTGCAGCTGATTGCGACGGCCGGCGGCCTCCTCGAGTACGCGAAGACGAAGGACATCCGGATCGTCCGTGAGGAAAACGGCCGCCAGGTGGCCTACCGATTCAACTACAACGACGTGCGCCAGGGCCGGAACCTCAGTCAGAACATCGAACTGCGGCCCGGCGACACGGTGATTGTGCCGTGAAGCACCGCGAGCGACGCCTGTCGGTCGTGCTGGTGCTGGGACTCGCTGCGCTGACGGCGCGGTCTGCCGGTGCGCAGCCAGTCACCGGCGATCGGCCGGAACGTCCGAATCGCGCACTGTTTGGCGGCGGCGTGGGCTCCACCGATCATCTGCTTACTCTTTCTGCGGACCTCGGTGGCGGGCTCAATGATGTGACGTTCCGCGCGGTGGAGGGTGCCGAGCAGGTCGAACGGCAGTCATCGTCTGTCAATGCGGCGGCCGCGTTGGAGTACGGACTGACGACGCGGCGCGTGCAGTTTGGGCTTGGCGCGAGCGGGAGCGCCCGGCATCAACCGGCCAACTACGACGGCCTGGTCAGCAGCTACCAGAGCAGTGCGACGACTCGCTACGCCATCACGACTCGCACCGCTGTCACCGGTACGGCCTCGCTTGCCTATCAGCCGCTGACCGTGGTCTCGCTCTTTCCCGACATGTTCGGGTCCGGTGCGCCGGCGATTCCGACCGACTACGAGGCGGGCACGATCAGCGAGAATTACGTCTCGCAGGCCGGCGGCCTGACGCTCAGTCAGTCGCTGTCGCGGCGGACGCAGGTTTCGGGCGGCTATACGTATCGCCGCTCCGGGAGGAACGGGGATGTGCCGTCGCAGGCCTATCAGGGCATGCGCGCCGGCCTCAGCCACGAACTGGCTCAGGGCCTTTCGGCCCGGGTGGGATACGGCCGCGGGTTCGGCGACTACCGTCGGCCGGGCGACACCGACCGGCGCGTCGTGAACCACACGATTGATGCCGGAATCGATTTCGCGCGCGCTCTCTCATTCTCGCGGGCCACGACGTTTTCGTTCTCGACCGGGTCGACGATTGTGTCCGACTCGGGCGTGACGCGGGCCGATCTCGTGGGCAGCGCCACCCTCGCGCACGAACTCGGGCGGTCCTGGCTGACCGCGCTCAGCTACAGCCGCCAGGCTGGCTTCGTCGACGTGGTGGCCGAGCCCACGTTCTCGGACTCGGTATCGGCGCGCCTGTCGGGCCTGGTGGCTCGGCGACTCGGGGTCCACGCCGGCGTTGGTGGAGCAAGGGGCACGATTGGTCTGTCGGGCGTCACCAATGACTACAACGCGTTCCATGCGACGGCTGGCCTGACAACGGCGCTCACGCGCATGATGGCGATCGAGTTCGGCTACATCTATTACCGCTATCGTTTCGATTCATCCGCGCACCTGCCGACCACCATCGGCCGGGGCGTCGACCGCCAGTCGGTCCAGGTGTCACTCGCACTGTGGGCCCCGCTCTTTCATCGCGCCAGGAGTACCAATGCTGCCCGGTAAGAAGTACACCGTTGATGACGTTGTGCGTATCCTGCATCGGAGGATCTGGCTTGTCCTGTTGCCCATGGCCGTCGCCGCGGCCGGCATGTCGATATTTGCACGCAGCCTGCCGGATCGATATCACTCGAAAGCGACGATCCTCGTCGTGCCGCAGCGCATTTCCGAGCAGATCATTCAGCCGACGATTTCGGCTTCCGTCGCGGACCGACTGCCGGCCATCCGTGAAGCCATGCTCAGTCGCACGCGCCTCGAGCAGCTCATCGAGGAGTTCGACCTCTACCCGTCCGAACGCCGATCGATGGTGATGGAGGAGGTCGTCGAGCGGATGCGCCGGGACATCTCGATGTCGGCGCTTGGCGCGCGCACGGACGCCTTCGATGTCGGCTTCTATGGCTCCGATCCGGAGCAGGTCATGCGAGTGGCCACACGGCTGGGGGACATTGCCATTGAGCAGAGCCTCAGCTACCGGCACAATCTCACGCGGGACACTGATGCGTTCCTCGAGTCGCAGCTGGAGGAGACCCGACGACAGTTGGTGCAGCAGGAACAGCGGCTTGCCGCCTACCAGCGTACTTACGCCGGCGAACTGCCCTCGCAGGTCAACTCGAACCTGCAGCAGGTGACGGTGGCGGCCGGGCGGGTGCAGGCATCGGTCGATGCGATCAACCGCGCCATGGAACGCCGGACGGCGCTCGAGACGACGTTGGCCGACCTCCAGCGCAACACCGTTGTCGGCCTGGCGACCACGGCAGCGGGCGCGCCGATCGCGGCCGGCACGACACTGCAGCAGCTCGGCGCGGCGCAGGACGAACTGTCGTCGCTCGAGGCGCGGGGGCTCAAGCCGGGCCACCCGGACCTCGAGTCCGCGCGCCGGCGGGTCCGCGACCTGACGCAGCGGCTCGACGCCGAGAACCGCCAGTCGGCCGAAGCGACGGCGGCCGCGCCGCGGCCCGTGTCGGCGGCCGAAGCGCAGCGGCTCGCACGGATCAAGGACGTGCAGGAGCAGATAGCCGATATCGATCGCCAGATCGCGCGGGCACGCGAGGATGAGCGGCAGGCGCGCGCGGCCGCCGAAGCCGCGCAGCAGCGGCTCGACTCACTGCCTACCCGCGAGGCCGAGATGGTCGCGCTGACGCGCGACTACAGCATCACCGAAGGCAGCTACCGGAGCCTGCTCGCCAAGCGGGACGCCGCGCGCATCGCGGCCAACCTCGAGCAGCGTCAGGTGGGCGAACAGTTCAACGTGGTCGACCCCGCCCGCGTGCCGCAGCGGCCGGTCAGCCCCGATCGGGCGCGCCTGAACATCACGGGCATCGCGCTGGGGCTGGCCTTCGGCCTGGGCCTGGTGGGTCTGCTCGAGTACCGGGACCGAACGTTCAAGACCGACGAAGACCTGTCGATGGTGCTGGGATTGCCCGTACTGGCGGTCGTGCCGCTGATGGAGTCGCCCGCGGATCGGCGCGTGGGTATGTGGAAGCGCGTCGGCGCTGGCGCGATCTGCCTCGCCGTGTTGGCGGGGTGCGTGGCCGTCTTCGTGTACGCGGTGGCGGGCTGAGGCCGGCATGTACGAGGCGTTCTTCGGGCTTCGCGACCGTCCATTTGACCTGACGTCGAGTCCGCGGTTCCTGGTGCTGACCGATTCGCATCGGGAAGCGCTGCGCAATCTCGAGTACGGCATCGTGAGCCGCAAGGGGATTACGTTGCTCGTGGGCGAAGCCGGCTCCG
>JBIQKN010000044.1:0-22884 GCA_044506565.1 Sphingomonadales bacterium
CTGCCACCTCCCCATCGGCTTCGCCGACAGGAAGGATTGGGTGACGCCGCTGCCCGTCTCGGTCAAAATCAACCGCATCCGATCCGGCGCGATCCTCACGCGAGCGCGGCGTCCTCCGCCCGGCCGTCGCCCATCAGCCGCTTGGCGAGGAACAGCTTGAACAGCGTGAACGCCACGAGCCCGACTGCCGCAGTGGCGACGTGGAAGAGCCAGAAGGTCGTCGTGTCCCACGTCGAATACCAGCCGCCGGTGGTGCCGGTGATCTGGTTCGCGAGGAAGAAGGCCAGGTAGTAGATTCCGATCACCGTCGCGTTGATCTGCCGCGGGGCGAGGCGGGTGAACAGCGCCAGGCTGACCGGCAGGATGTGCGCGAAGCCGATATTGTTGAACAGGTGGAACATCACCGGCCAGAACAGGCCGATCTTGCCGTCGCCCTGGGTTGCCGCGGCGATCACCAGGCACAGCCCGCCGGCGATCGTGAACACCGAGCCGATGATCATCTTGCCGAGCTCGTCGGGCTCGTTGCCGGTCCGGTCGGCGCGCCACTTCCAGAACCACGCCACCGCGACCAGCATCGAGAAGCTCAGCGTGGCGTCGATGGTGATCATCCAGGTGGTCGGGATCGTGCGTCCGAAAAAGGTTAGCTGAAACTCCTGGTCGGCCCAGACGAGGTAGGCGTTGAAGATCTGCTGGTTGGTCAACAGCGCCACCGCCATGACGGGCACGAGCACGACCACCGCGAGAATGCGGCCCCAGTCGGTCCGCGTCAGCGTGTCGCGCCGCGCGGGGCCGGCATCCTTCTTCCGCGGCCGGTTGTCGGCGGGCAGCCACGGGCCGGCCTTGAGGTAGAGCAGCAGGCCGATCACCATCACCACCCCGGCGGTGCCGAAGCCGTAGTGCCAGCCGACGTTCTCGCCGAGCGTGCCCGAGATCAGCGGCGCGGCGACCACCGAGACGTTGATCGCGATGTAGAAGATCTGGAAAGCCATCGCCCGGCGCAAGTCGCCGTCCTTGTAGAGCTCGCCCACCTGGCTGGCGATGTTGCCCTTGAACAGGCCGACGCCGACGATCAGCGTGACCAGCGCGAGCAGGAAGGTTCCCTCGAACGCCATCAGGAAATGGCCGAGCGACATCACCGCGCCGCCGAGGATCAGCGTCGTCCGCCGGCCGAGCCAGCGGTCGGCGAGCAACCCGCCGAGGATCGGGGTCAGGTAGACCAGCGAGGCGTAGTCGCCGAAGATCGCCGAGGCGAGCGGCTGCCCCTCCGCCCCGCCGTAGCGCCACTGCTGCAGCCAGCCGAGCCCGGCGACCGCGTCGAACCGCTCGGGCAGCAAGTAGTTGACCATGTACAGCACGAGCAGCGTCTGCATCGAGTAGTACGAGAACCGCTCGCAGCCCTCGACGACCGAGAGGTAGCCGAGCCCTTTGGGATGCCCGAGAAACGCGCGGTCGTTTCGCGCGGCGACATCGTCGAGTTCGGGCGTGGCTTCGGCGACCGTCATGCGCTCTCTCCCGGGCGGTTGCAGGTGCAACGGGTTAGCGCGCGGCGGGGCGATTGTCGCGGAGTTTTGGCGGGAGGGGGAAGGGGGAAGGAGCCCTCATCCAAGCTCCGCTAGCCAGCAAGCTGGCAAGCTGCGCTATCCTTCTCCCGCCAGCGGGAGAAGGAACCTTGGCCGCGAGCGCCGCGCTCCTCCTTCTCCCGCCAGCGGGAGAAGGAGCTTGGCCGCCAGCGTCGCGCTCTTCCTTCTCCCGCTGGCGGGAGAAGGATACGCAGACTTGGCCCCGAAGGGGCTTAGTCGGAGTTGGATGAGGGCTCCTTCCCTCCTCCAGGCTCAATGCGCCTGCAATTCCCCGTCGAGGAACTCTGCCACGTCCTCCAGCGCTACCGCCCGGTCGAGGAACGCCTCACCGATCCCGCGCAGCAGGACGAAGGGCAGGGTACCCGCGTCCATCTTCTTGTCGTGCAGCATGTGCTCGGCGAGCTGGCGGCCGGTGCAGTTGAGGCCGAGCGCGGCGATCTCGCTCGGCAGGCCGGCGGCCTCGATCGCGGCGGCGACGCGGGCGGCGTCCTCGTCGGAGATGTAGCCGCGGCGGGCGGAATACCGCGCCGCCAGCACCATGCCGAGCGCGACGCCTTCTCCGTGGAGCAGGCGGTCGGAAAAGCCGGTCTGCGCCTCGAGCGCATGGCCGAACGTATGCCCCAGGTTGAGCAGCGCGCGTGTGCCGGTGGTCTCGCGCTCGTCCTCGGCGACGATCCGCGCCTTGGCCCTGACGCTTTCGGTCACCGCGTATTCCTGCGCCTCGCCATGGCCGGCGAGAACATCGGGACCATTCGCTTCGCACCATTCGAAGAATGTGCGGTCGCCGAGGATGCCGTACTTGATCACTTCGGCGTAGCCGGCCCCCATCTCGCGCGCCGGCAGCGTGGCCAGCGTGTCGAGGTCGGCCAGCACCAGGCTCGGCTGGTGGAACGCGCCGACGAGGTTCTTGCCCGCGGCGGCGTTGATCGCGGTCTTGCCGCCGACGCTCGAATCGACTTGCGCGAGCAGCGTGGTCGGCAGCTGGATGAAGCCGCAGCCGCGCTTGAGCACGGCCGCGGCGAACCCGGTCAGGTCGCCGATCACCCCGCCGCCGAGCGCGAGCACGTGGTCGCCGCGCTCGACTTCCTCGGCCAGCAGCCAGTCGACCACCCGCTCGAGCCCGGCCCACGACTTGGCGCCTTCGCCCGGCTCGAGCACCAGCCAGCGCGGCTCGAGCCCCGCTCCCGCCAGCGCAGCCGCGACCGTCGCCTGCCAATGCGCGGCGACGTTGGCGTCGGTGACGATCGGCACGCGCGCCTTGCGCAGCAGCGGGCCGCACTGCGCGGGCAGGTCGGCGAGCAGCCCGCTGCCGACCCGAACCTCGTAGGAGCGGCCGGCGAGTTCGACCAGGATCACAGCCATGCGTCGAGTGCCTTCAGGATGCGGTTGACGGCTTCGCTGTGCGGACCTGCGTCGCTCATCACCTTGATCGGCGCTTCGGAGTACGCGGGTTCGCGCTCGGCCTTAAGGCGCGTGACGATCTCGGTCGGGTCGCCGTCGCGCAGCAGCGGGCGGGTGTCCTTGCGCGATACGCGGTCGACCAGGGTCGCCACATCGCTGTCGAGCCATACCGCGATGCCCTTGCGGTGGATCAGCGCACGCGTGTCGGGCTGGACGAAGGCGCCGCCGCCGGTCGCTATGACCCCCGGCCCGCCGTCGAGCAGCCGCGCGATCACGCGCCGCTCGCCGTCGCGGAAGTGCGCCTCGCCGAAGCGCTCGAAGATCTCCGACACGGTCATCTGGGCCGCTTGTTCGATCTCCTCGTCGGCGTCGCGGAACGCCAGGCCGAGCAATTGCGCGAGCTTGCGGCCGATCGTCGACTTGCCGACGCCCATCATCCCGACGAGCACGATCGGCCGGTCGATGCGCGCGGCGAGGCCCCTTATCTCGCTGTCGCTGAGGCTGCGGGTTTCGATGGTCATTGCCGCACGCGCTATAGATGGGCTAACCGCGCGTGCAAGCTTGGCCGACAAGGTCGTTTCGAAGGTCCGTTCGTTGGCGATGCGCCGCAAGAACCTCTGGGTGGGATTGCTGTTTCTGCTGGCTCTGTTCCTCTTCGTGGCATGGTACGACGGCGGCCGCGAACCGCAGCGGCTGATCGAGCAGCCGGTCGAGCTGCCGCCCGAGCTGGCGGGGAGCTTCGCGTGACGCGCGCTGTCTGGCTCGCCGGGGCCGTCCTGGCCGTCAGTTCGACGCTGGCGCTGGCCGCGCCCGAATCGCTGCTGCCACCGGTGTTCGACGATCCGCCGCCGGCCGCGCCGACTCCGCGGCCGGCACCGGCACCTTCGGCGGGCGAACCGCCGGCAGCCCCCGGCGCTCCGGGCCCGATGATCCAGCCGCTCCCCGGCCTCACGGCCGGCACGGAGCCGGTCGCGCCGGTGGTCCTGCCGGAAGATTTCCCGAGCCTCGCCGAGCTCGAGGCGATGTCGCCCGACGAGGTCGACGACCTGCTCGGGCTGAAGCCGCGGTACGACATTCCGCCGGCGGCCCGGCGGGCGACACGGCAGATCGGCGTGATCGGCGCCGACGAGGGCGGTTTCGCGGCGGGCCTGCTCGACGAGCAGCCGCCCGAGCTGATCCGCGCCGCGCTCGCAGCCAACAATGGCCCCCTGGTTTCGCGTTGGGGCCACATCCTGTTGCGGCGAGCGCTGGCCAGCCGGATGGACGCCCCGCGCGGCATGGACGCGGTAACTTTCGCCGCGCTGCGCGCCGCGCTGCTCAACCGGATGGGCGAAAGCGCCGCTGCGCGGGCGCTGGTGCAGGACGTCGATTCGGCCAACTACAACACCGCGCTCGCCTCGGCCGCCTTCGATGCCTACCTCGCGACCGGCGACGTGCTCGGCATCTGCCCGGTCGCGGAGCTCAAGAGCACGCTGCGCGACGACCCCGAGTGGCGCATGAACCGCTGGATCTGCGCGTCCTATTCGGGCGACGCGCGCGAGGCCGAACGCCAGCTCGAGCGGATGCGCTACTACGGCGAGGCGACGCGGATCGACGCGCTGCTCGCCCAGCGCTTTGCCGGAGCCGCGGGCGAGGGGCGGCGCGAAGTCACGATCGAGTGGAACGGCGTCGAGGAGCTGACCCCGTGGCGCTTCGCGCTCTCGCGCGCGCTCGGTGTCGAGCTGCCCGCGTCGCTGCGCGACGATGCCGGGGTACGTTACGACCTCGCGGACGTGCTGATCCCCGCGGTGCCGCTGCCCGCACGCCTGGCGGCCTCCGACCGCGCCGGCGCGCGGGGCCTGCTGTCGTCGGCGGCGATGGTCGACCTCTACTCGCAGCTGTGGGCGGACAACCTCGACGTCGAAGCCCGCTCGCTCGCGGCGAGCCTGCGCGAAGCCTACGTGGCGCGGGATCCGGCCGACCGGCTCGCGGCGATGCAAACGCTGTGGGCCGACGGAGACGACTACGGCCGTCTGGTGCTGACGGCCTATGCGGCCGCGCGCCTGCCGGTCAGCAACGACCTCGTCGACGAGGCGCCGAGGATCATCGGCTCGATGCTTGCTGCGGGCCTCGACCGCAACGCGATGCGCTGGGCGCCTGCTTTGCGCGACGGCAGCGAGGGCTGGGCGCTGCTCGCGCTGGCCCAACCGCAGGGGCGGGCGCAGGTCGCCAGCGGCGCGATCAACAGCTTCATCGACGACGACGACAGCCCCGACCAGCGCAAGTCGCGGTTCCTCGTTGCCGGGCTCGCCGGGCTCGGGCGGCTCGATACCGGTTCGGTCTCGTCGCTCTCGGCGCAGCTCGGCCTCAACTTGGGGCGCGAGAGCCCGTGGAGCCGCAAGATCGACCGGGCGGCGGAGCTGGGCAATCCGGCGCTGGTGGCGCTGCTCGCCGGGCTCGGCATGCAGGGCGACGGCTGGGACAAGATGACTGCCCGCCACCTCTACCACATCGTCCGCGCGCTCGACCGCGTGGGACTAAGCGCCGAGGCGCGGATGATCGCCGCCGAGGCCGTGGCGCGGGGCTGACCCATCGGCGCCGCGATCGATGCGTTCCTCGCAATGCTCGCGGCCCAGCGGGGCGCGGCTGCGAACACCCTGGCGGCCTACCGGCGCGACCTCGAAGGCGCGGAAGCGCTCGTCGGCGACCTCGTGGCGGCGGACCGGGTCGCGCTGAACCGGCTGGGCCAGGCATGGGCCGGGCTGGCGCCCGCCACGGTCGCGCGCAAGGCCTCGGCGCTGCGACAGTTCTACGGCTTCCTGCTCGACGAAAAGCTGCGCGAGGACGATCCCTCGCCGGCGCTGCCGCGGCCGGTGCCGCGCCGCCCGCTGCCGCGGATCCTGTCGCATGCGGAGGTCGAGGCGCTGTTCGCGCGCGCCGAACTCGAGGCCGACGGCGGACAGCCGGCGCCGATCCGGCTGCTCGCGCTGCTGGAGCTGCTCTACGGTTCGGGGCTGCGGGCTACCGAACTCGTGGCGCTGCCGCTGGCCGCGGTCCCGCGCGATGCGCCGCTGCTGACGGTGATCGGAAAGGGCTCGCAGCAGCGCATGGTGCCGATCTCGACCCGCGCGCGGCAGGCGCTGTCGCGCTGGCTCGCGGTGCGCCCCGACGGCGGGCGATACCTGTTCCCTTCGCGCGGCAAACACCTGACTCGCATACGTTTGTTCCAGCTGCTGAAGGACCTCGCGGCACGCGCCGGGATAGATCCGGCGAGGGTCAGCCCGCACGTGCTGCGGCACGCCTTCGCCACGCACCTGCTCGAGGGCGGAGCCGATCTTCGCGTGCTGCAGACGCTGCTCGGCCACGCCGATATCGCCACGACGCAGATCTACACGCACGTCGATTCCGCCCGCCTCGTCGCGCTGGTCAATGCGCGGCATCCCCTTGCGGGCGGCGGGCGGGACGGTTAGCGCGACGGCGATGAACCAGTATCTCGACTTCGAGAAGCCGGTCGCCGAGCTCGAAGCCCGCCTCGCCGAATTGCGGGCCGCGGCCGCCGGCGACGACGTCGACATTTCGGACGAGCTCGCGCGGCTCGAGCGCAAGAGCGCGACGCTGCTGGCGAACCTCTACGAATCGCTCACGCCGTGGCAGAAGACGCAGGTCGCCCGGCACCCGGCGCGCCCGCATTTCCGCGACTACGTGGCGATGATCTTCGAGGACTTCGTGCCGCTGGCCGGAGATCGCCTGTTCGGCGACGACCAGGCGATCATGGGCGGTCTCGCCACGATCGACGGCCGCAAGGTCATGCTGATCGGGCACGAGAAGGGCAACGACACCGAGAGCCGGCTGCGCCACAACTTCGGGATGGGCAAGCCCGAGGGCTACCGCAAGGCGATCCGCCTGATGGAGCTGGCCGGGCGCTTCGGCCTGCCGGTGGTGACACTGGTCGACACCTCCGGCGCCTATCCCGGTGTCGAGGCCGAGGAACGTGGCCAGGCCGAGGCCATCGCCCGCTCTACCGAAGCATGCCTTGCGCTCCCCGTGCCGATGGTCGCCGCGATCGTCGGCGAAGGCGGTTCGGGCGGGGCGGTGGCCCTGGCCAGCGCCGAGCGCGTGCTGATGTTCGAGCACGCGGTCTATTCGGTGATCTCGCCCGAGGGCTGCGCGGGCATCCTTTGGCGCACGGCGGAGAAGGCCGCGCAGGCGGCCGAGGCGATGAAAATGACCGCGCAGGATCTCGCCGAGCTCGGCGTGATCGACCGCATCGTGCCCGAGCCGATCGGCGGAGCGCACCGCGACCCGCGCGGCGCGGCCGACGCGCTCGGCGCGGCGATCTGCGAGGAGCTCGACGAATTGGGCGGCAAGAGCGTCAAACAGCTGCGCAAGATGCGCGACGACCGCTTCCTGGCGATCGGTGAGGCGCCCAGGGGGCGGAGCGGTCGGCGCTGAGCGGGAACTGCGCCGCCGCGACCCTGTTCTGAAAGGCCGATGCCGGGCATCGTCCCGCCCGGCCACCGAGGCGAGGAGTCGAAAGATGGCCCGAACCCCAATTCGCCGCACCTGGCGGGCCGTTCTCGCGGGGGTTGCCGCGACGGCGCTCGCCGCGGTCCCGGTCGAGGCGCAGCAGGCGGGCTCGGCGATAACGGCGGCTGAAGCGCAGCAAGGCGCCGAGTACCATCAGCAACTCCTGCAGGAGTTCGGCGGCGCGATGAGCGGCCCGCAGGCCGACTACGTCGCGCAAGTCGGGCGGAACATCGCCCTGCAGTCCGGGCTGTCCAATTCGCAGTCGGCCTTCACCGTCACCCTGCTCAACAGCTCGGTCGACAACGCCTTCGCGATTCCGGGCGGCTACGTCTACGTCACCCGCCAACTGGTCGCGCTGATGAACAACGAGGCCGAGCTTGCTGGGGTGCTGGGGCACGAGGTCGGTCACGTGGCCGCGCGGCATTCGCTGAGCCGCCAGCGCGCGGCGCAGCGCAATTCGATCCTCGGCGCGCTCGGCTCGATCCTTTCCGGAGTCCTGCTCGGCAACAGCGCGCTCGGCCAGCTCGGCCAGCAGGTGTTTTCCGCCGCGCCGCAGCTGCTCACCGCCAAGTACTCGCGCGGACAGGAACGCGAGGCCGACGATCTCGGGATTCGCTACCTCGCGGGCGCCGGTTACGATCCCCGGGCTATGGCAACCGTGCTGCAGAGCCTCGCGGCGCAGAACGCGCTCGACGCCTCGCTGCAGGGCCGCAGCGCCTCGATTCCGCAGTGGGCCTCGACCCACCCGGATCCGGCGAGCCGGGTGCGCGACGCGCTGTCCACCGCCGGGAACGCCACCGGGGTGGTCAACCGGGACACTTTCCTCGCGCGGATCGACGGCCTGCTCTACGGCGACGATCCCGCGCAGGGCGTGATCGAGGGCAACACCTTCATCCATCCGGACTTGCGGCTGACCTTCACGGTTCCGGACGGTTACTACATGGTAAACGGCACGAGCGCGGTCTCGATCAACGGGCAGACCGGCCAGGCGCAGCTCGCCGGGGCGCGCTACGCCGGCGATCTCGATGCCTATGTGCGCGAAGTCTTCCGGCAGATCGGCGGACAGCGGCAACTCGCGCCGCAGACCCTCCAGCGCACGACCATCAACGGACTGCCGGCTGCCTACGGCACGGCGCGAGTCAACACCGGGCAGAGCACGGTCGACGTGGTCGTCGTCGCCTACGAGTTCTCCGGCAGCCAGGCCTTCCATTTCGCGACGATGGCGCCGGCCGGGCGCTCGACGGTGTTCAATCCGATGTTCGAATCGATGCGGCGAATCACGGCGGCGGAAGCCGCCCAGGTGGTCCCGCGCCGGGTCGACGTGGTCACGGCAACGGCGAACGACAGCGTCCGGAGCCTCGCTTCGAGAATGGCCTACGGCACTGCGCAGGTCGAGCGTTTCCGGGTACTCAACGGCCTGCCGGCCGATGCCGAAGTCGTTCCGGGTCAGCGATACAAGATCATCCTCCGCGGCACCTGACTCGCGGCGGTCGCCGGACAAAAGAAAAGGGCGGCAGGTTTCCCTGCCGCCCTTTCCTTGTTCGGATGAACAGGGTGGCCTTAGGCGCCCTGCATCGCGGTGTCGACCTCGGTGAAGGTCTCGCTCAGCTGGTTGCCCAGCGAACCCATCGCGGCGATCGCGGCAACCGCGATCAGGGCGGCGATCAGGCCGTATTCGATGGCGGTGGCGCCCTGCTCGTCACGGAGCAGCTTGTTGAAGAACTTCATGGTCGTCTCCTGGTTCAGTCTTCGGTACCCGACTTGACCCCCCAATTGCGCGGATCAAGCAACTCAAGTGTAAGCAGGCATTCCTTTAAAAATGCCTAAAACGCGTCACATGACGGCCGTGACTTGTTCCCTCACGGTCGCCCAGAGACCATTGGTCTCGTTCGCAACGCCCCTCAGCGCAGCCATGATCGCAATCACGATCAAGGCGACGATCAGACCGTACTCGACAGCGGTTGCCCCGCGGTTCTCCCGCAGCAGTCTTTTTATGAACTGGTTCCCAACCATCGATTCCCCCTCTGGACGCACGGTCCGATGGCGCCCTTTTCGCAGGACAGTGCTAATGAATTGTTGATCGGCAGGGTTTACGTGGAAAATAGTCCGACATTCTTCCCTGCGCTTCGTGCCGCGAGCGGCCGTCGCAATGGGCAGCTCTCCGCGCCGTGAGACCCTGTGCGCCAGGACCCTGCCAGCCTCCGGATCACTTCAGGGGTCTTAAGAAAAGCTATGAAAATCAGATAGTTAGGCTTTACCCGGTGGTTGATCAGGGAACGCGGCGCAAGCGATTCAGCGCGCTCCGCGGGCCCGGAGAAGCGGCAGTGGAGCCGTGTGATGAGCAGCGGAGGAGGATTGTCCTGTTGCTTTACACCACCGGGGGCGTCAACGGGTGATAGAGGCCCCCGCTCGACACCCGAGCCCCGCGCCGGGCTCTCCGGGCCGCTTCCGGTCCTTCGCTATTGCCAACCCCGGTGCACCTGCCTATGTGGCGCCGCTCCAAGCGCCCGTAGCTCAGCTGGATAGAGCACCAGACTACGAATCTGGGGGTCGGAGGTTCGAATCCTTCCGGGCGCGCCATCCTTCCTCGAGTTCGATCCCGGTCCGGCACCGGCATCGCGGGTGGTCGTAGAACCGGCCACTGGGCGCCTTCTCTTGACTGAAATGGCGCAACGACTGGCCCGGAGGGGCTGGTGGGCCTTCCCGGCTTGCCTGTGGCACGGGCGCTCCACATGCTAGGCATGAGCCTTGGGAGCGGACCAGATGTCTCGGATTGTGCAGTATTTCGCCGTCGTCTTCATGGCCCTGGTGACGCCGGTCGTCGCCGCGCAGGCGCAGCAGCCGCCGTCGCAGGAGCAGATCTCCGAGGTGGCGCGAGACGTCGCTCGCATGGAGTCGCTGCGCGCGGTGAAGACGCTTCAGCGCACTTACGCGCAGTACGCCCAATTCGGTCTGTGGGCCGACATGGCCGATCTCTTCGCGAGCAACGGGAAGGTCGTCTGGGGCAGTGAAACGATCGAAGGTCGCGACGCGATTGTGGCCTGGCTCGCTGCCCGCAACCGCTCACCGGCCGAGCCCGGCGCGCTCAACACCGAGCTGATCGACGATCCGCTGGTCAACCTCTCGGTCGACGGGCTGTCGGCCGAGGGACGCTGGCGAGCGCTGTCGTTTCGCGGTGACGGCAAGGGCCGCGCGTGGATGGAGGGCGGCCTTTTTGAGAACGTCTACGTCCTCGAAGACGGCCGTTGGAAGATCGCCACGCTGCACTACTTCCCGCAGTACGAGGGAGACTACGAGACGGGGGTAAGCAACGTCGGACAGCAGGACCTGCCGATCGTTCCCTATCACTTCACCGTCGACGAAACGGGCATTCCGATACCCGAGCCGGTGGGGGCGCCCCCGCCGAGCGATACGACGGTCGCGGCGTTGTCCGATCGGGTGGCGGCACTCAACGACGAAGACGACATCCGCAACCTGCAGCATTCCTATGGCTACTACGTCGACCGCCGCATGTGGGACGACGTCGTCGACCTGTTCACCGAGGATGGCGTGCTGGAGCTCGGCGGTCAGCTGTATCGCGGCAAGAGCGGCGTTCGGCAGGCTATGGAAACGATGGGGCCGCAGGGCCTGACCCACGGGATCATCAACGACCACCTGCAGTTCGAGACCATCGTTCAGGTCACGCCGGGCGGGCTCGAGGCGTTCGCGCGCGGCACGGAGCTGGCCATGATCGGCAATGCCAATGCGGGCACGGGGCGCTGGAAGATCAGCGTGTTCCGCAACCGCTTCGTTCGCGAAAACGGCCTGTGGAAGATTCGCGAGATGCGGATCACGCCGATGATGGACGCCGACTATGCCACGGGATGGGGCGGAGGGGCGTTGGCGGCCAAGCCGCCGATGCCGGCGATGCTGGGCCCCAATCCGGTGACCGGCAGGCCGGTAGCGGTGGCCGGATTTGCGCTCGCTGCAGAGCAACCGCTGACCGGGCCCGCTCCGCAAGGCTCGCGTCCGCAGACGAACGACCTCGCCGACGTGCGCCGTCGCCTGTTGCGGTCGGAAGCTTGGGACGGAACGGAAAATGTCTCCTCGGCCTACGGGCACTGCCTCGACGATTTCCAGTGGCCGTGCATGTCGGGCATCTTTGCGAAGGAAGGCAACAAGCAGTCGCCGTTCGCCGGATATTATTTCGGCCGCGACCGCATCGCCGGTGCGGCCACGGCGATGTACGGCGAGACGCCCGATCCTTCGACCGTCATGCGCCAGCGGGTGGCCATCCACTGGCGCATTGCGCCGGTGATCCACGTGTCTCACGATGGCCGCTCGGCCCTGTTGAGGACCTACCTGTTCCACCCGAACACCGGGAAGTACGATGCATCCTCGGGAGAACCGAACCGCGTCGGCACGATCCAGACCGGGATGTACCCGAACGACCAGGTGGTGCTCGAAGACGGGATCTGGCGGCTCTGGACCCTGACGATCGACGAGCCCTACATGATGATGCCCAACTGGCAGGGCGGCTGGGCCGCGGCCAAGCCGCCGGCGCCGGGCGGGGGCATGCGCGCGAGCCCGCTGCTGCAGCGCTATCCTCCCGATCTCCTGCTTACCGACCTCGGCAAGCGCGAAGAGGGCTTTGCCGGCGGGACCGGGACCAAGATCGACTGGCCGGGCATCCTGCCGATGTGGTTCCATTACCGGAACCCGGTGAGCGGGCGCGAACCCGAGCTCTACTGGCCCGATTGCGTGCCCTGCGAGGTGCGTCCAGAAGTACGGCTGACGAGCAACGGCTACCAGATGCCGCCGACGGGACCCGCCGTCGACGGGATCGAGCTGACGTTGCCGAAGCCGGAGGACATCGATGCCAGCGAAGACTAGCTCGGTCGCGCGCCGCCTCGTCCTGATCATCGCCGCGGCCGTCGCGATGCAGGCCTTGCCGGCCCGGGCGGCCGACTGTGATCGGGCGTGCCTTTCCGGGCTGATCACGCAATACATCGATGCGCTCGTGGCGCGCGATCCTTCCGGACTTCCGCTGGCCGAGACCGTGCGCTTCACCGAGGATTCGCGCGTCCTCCGCCTCGGCGAGGGCCTGTGGACGACAGTCAGCGGCAAGGGCGACTTCCGGCACGACTATCTCGACGTCCGCAAGCAGGTCGCGGCGGCGCACGTCGAGCTGTTCGAGAACGAGATGCCGGTGCTCTATTCGGTTCTGCTTCACGTCGATGAGGGGCGGATCGCCGGCGTCGAGACCCTGGTCCAGCGGATCACCCCGGACTCGCGGTTCCAGCCCACCGAACTCGATACGCCGATCCGCGGGATGGACGATCCTGTGCCGGAGGGGCTCGCGCAATCGCGCGAGTCGCTGATCGCCACGGCATTGACCTACGCCGAGGGCCTGCGGGTGGGCAATTTCACCGATGCCGGAACGCCCTTCGCAGCCGAAGCCTATCGGGTGGAGAACGGCGTCATCACGGCGGGCGAGGGCTGCTTCATCGCCGATTGCGGAATGTACAGCCAAAGGATCATGGTCCACCCGAGCCTGCTCGCGAGCGTCGCCGCGGTCGACGAGCAAGCCGGTATCGTCCTGCTGTGGATGAACTTCGGCTACACCGATTCCTACGGCCCCGGAAACGCCCTGGTGACTTACGAGGCCTTCAAGATCTGGGGCGGTCGCATCCACGCGATCAACGCCTTCTTCGCTACCTTGCCCATTGCGACCCCGCGGGTCTGGCCTTCGGCCGATCCGCTGCCGCGCCATTGATGGATCTACCTGACGTGAACCAGACCGACCCCTTGTTCTCGCTCGCCGGAAAGGCGGCGCTCGTCACCGGCGGGGGCCGGGGCATCGGGGCGATGATCGCCGGGGGCCTCGTCAGGCGCGGGGTTCGCACTTACGTCACCGGGCGCGACGCCGGAGCAATCGCGGCCTTCGCCGAGCAGCTCGTGGAGGGGGGCGGCGAGTGCATCGGCCTGCCGGCCGAACTCGCCGATGAAGACGGCCCGGCCAAGCTCGCGGCGCAAGTCGCGGAGCGCGAGCAGGTGCTGCACATCCTGGTGAACAACGCCGGTGCCAGCGCCGGCGGGAGCCTCGCCGAAACGACGGTGTCCGACTGGAACCTCGTCCTGAACGTGAACGTGCGCGCCGCCTTCTTCCTCGCGCAGGGATTGCTGCCGCTCCTCAGGGCGGGAGCGCGCGACGACGATCCCTCGCGGATCATCAACGTCGGCTCGATCGGCGGGCTGCACATCCCCAACTGGGAGGCCCACGCCTACAACATCTCGAAGGCAGCGATCCACCATCTGACCCGCTCGCTATGCAAGGCGCTCGGGGCGGACCGCATCACGGTCAACGCGATCGCGCCCGGGCCATTTCCCTCCGGGCTGACCGATACCAGCTCGGAGGCGGTCAAGAAGAGCATCGCCACTTACGTTCCGCTGGGGCGGCCCGGAAGCGCGGACGACGCCGTAGGGGCGGTCGTGTTTCTCGCGTCGCGAGCCGGCGCTTACGTCAACGGCACGACGATACCGCTCGACGGGGGCTACATCGCCGCGCTGTGACCCGTCTCAGGGCCGGCTGGCAGCCGGATCGGACGTACCTTCGATGATGAACAGCCGGCTGTCGGCGGAGCGTTGGCGCAACGGGGCGATGTCGGTGTAATCCGTCGAATATTCGAACGTCCTGGCCTGTTCGAGGCTGGCAAACTCGATGATCATCACCCGTTGTGCCGGCGGCCTGCCTTCGACGGCAATGGTCGTGCCCCCGCGGGTCAGGAACTTCCCGCCGTATTTCTGGATGACGGGGAAGGCCGCCGCCACGTACTCTCGATAGGCTTCAGGATCCCGGACGTCGATTTCGGCGACGACATAGGCCTTGGGCGGCCGGCTGTCGGCAGGGAGCGCGCTCGCGGCGCAAAGGCCCAGCGCGAGGCCCGCGATGAGGGTGCGAATGCGGTTCTCGGTCATGGTCTCTCCTCGGGACGGGAGTCAGCAAGATTCCCTCTCCGCTGGCTTCGGTCTCGATCCGGTTCGGCGGCGTATGCCGTCGATGCTTCCCACGGCTCGGAGCCGAGTTCCGCCGATATCCTCTGGGCCAGGTCCCGCAGGCCCGGGAGGTAACGTTTGACGGCTTGCGGCAGGCCCATTGCCGCCGTGATCCAGGTGCATCCCAACGTGGCCACGAGCCGGTCGCCGTCGAAGACCGGCACGGCGACGGTCGATGACCGCGGCTCGCACAACGGATCGCGCAAGGCGTAGCCCCGCTTGCGGGTCAGCGCGATCATGGCCGCAACGGCTTCGTCGCTCATTCCTGTTGCCTGCTCCCGCGAGCGCAGGATCGACAGCAGGAACCTGCGCTCGTGACCGGCACTGAAGGCGAGGTAGGCGCGCCCCATCGCGTGCGACAGCAGCGACAGCCGGCGTCCGAGCGCGGCATGCTCGAGCGACAGCGTGGTGAAGCGGATCGTGCAGGCGCGAACGACTACCGCGTCCAGCTCGAGCAACCCAAGCGACAGCGGCCACCCCTCGCGACGCGTGAACTCGGTCATCAGGTCCTGCGCAACTTCGACGATCCGCGGTTCGTGGTGGAAGCCGCTGGAGAGCGACTTCACGCGGCCGAGCAAATGGTATGCGCCGTAGGCTGAAGACCGCGCTGCAAGGCCTTTGGCTTCGAACGTGCGCAGCACGCGCACGATCGATGGTTTGGGAAGGCCGGTGTCTCGATGAAGCTCGTGCAGGGTGGAGAGCGGGCGGCGGTTGAGGGCCTGCAGTACGTCGATCGCCCGCTCGACGGAACGGATGGAGTCGGTCTTTTCGATGCCACTCACGCCGGTCACGCGCATCCCCGAATACCGCAGGCGCCGTCAGTGGCGGTCGCGCGGTGCTCCGGGCCGATGCTAGGAGTCTTTTCGCCTGCCGGAATGCTCCAGACGGCTCGGCGATATGATCATATCGGAGCGGCTCGGGCGCACCGCCCGGTGCAATGCTGTCGGTGGTGCCGGCCGGCTTTCCGCCTGGCGAAAACCTCGGAAATCCGGCTTTCGACCGGCTGCCACCCTCCATAGGTGCTGCCTCCGCAAGAACAGAAGAACTGCGGAGAGGCGATGTCGGGGCAGGGCGCACATCCGATCGATGAGGTCGACCTGGAGGAGCGTGTGGACGCGCTGCTCGTCGGCGCGGTCGACATGCATTGTCACAGCGGCCCCTCGGTCATGCCGCGGATGATCGACCATATCGAGGCCCTGCAGGAAGCATCCGCCGCGGGGATGAAGGCCCTGCTGTTCAAGGATCATTTCTACTCGGCGACGCCTGTCACAGAGCTCCTGACGGCCCATTTCAGCGACCTCGGCGTGACCATGCTCTCGGGCGTGCCGCTGAATGATACGGCGGGCGGCCTCAATCCCTACGCGGTCGACCACGGACTGAAGCTGGGCGCCCGCCTTGTGTGGATGCCGACCTTCTCGGCGGCCAATCACATCAGGCACAATCGCCGCGGCCACCTCCTGCCTACCTCCGTGCCGATGCGGCGGCCGAAGATGCTGACGGTGGTGGACGAGGACGGGCGGATCAAGGACGGGGTCAAGGAGATCCTCGACCAGATCGCCGAGTTCGATGCGGTGCTCTCGGCGGGGCACCTGCACATCTCGGAGATCTGGCCGCTGTTCGAGGAAGCGGCGCGACGCGGGGTGCAACGCCGCCTGGTCCAGCATCCCACCTACACCATCGGGGCCACCTACGGCGACATACGCGAGCTCACCGAGAGCGGAGCCTTCGTCGAGCATTCGCTGTGCATGTTCATCGCCGAATCCCGGTTCCAGTATTATCCGCGCGAAGAGCTCAAGGCCGTGATCGACGCCGGAGGTACCGAGCGGACGATCCTCGGCTCCGACCTTGGCCAGGTCGACAACCCCACTCCGGTAAGCGGTTTCCGGGCGGTCATCCGCCTCTGCATCGAACTCGGCTTCGACGATCCGACGATCCGCCGCCTCGTCGGCGGCAACGCCGCCCGCCTGGTCGGACTGGAATGAACAGGGCCGCGGGCGGCCCGGGGGGCGATCCGTGCGTCACAAATCGAGGGAGGATGAAACCATGAAGAAGCTTCTGTTGGCCTCGGCGTCCTTCGCCTGTCTCGCCTACGCGGCGACCGCCTCCGCCCAGGAAGCGGCCGCAAGCGAAGCGACGGCCGGCAACGAAGGCATTTCCGACATCGTCGTCACGGCCACGCGCCAGGCGACCAACATGCAGGACACGCCGATTGCGATCACCGCGATCTCCGCCGAAGGGCTCGAGGAACGAGGGCTGGATTCGGTAGCGGACCTGACAGCGGTGGTGCCCAATGCCGAATTTCGCCGCACGCACGGCGCCTTCGGACCCGGCGTGTCGGCCACTATCCGCGGTATCGGCGCGTCCGACACGAATATCGGCAACGATCCGGTCGTCGCCTTCTATGTGGACGATATCTATTATCCGACGCTGCTGGGCTCCAACTTCGACCTCCTCGACATCGAGCATGTCGAGGTGCTTCGCGGGCCGCAGGGGACGCTGTTCGGCCGCAACACCCTCGCGGGCGCGGTCAACATCGTCTCGCGGAAGCCTTCCTTCGGGGAAACCTCCGGCTACGTCGAGGGGACGGTAGGCAGCTACAATCGCACCGACGTTCGCGCGGGTTTCAATCTGCCGCTCGGAGAGAATCTCGCGCTGATGGCCTCGGGCGCGTTCAAGAAGCGCGTCGGCTATCAGCGAGTGCTCGACTTCGCGTGCGAGATGAACCGGCGCGGCACGCCAGCGCTTGCAGGCAACATTCCGCCCTCCGACCTCGCCAACCAGAGCAACCCGAAGTTCAGCCCCGACGACTGCGTCATCGGCCATTACGGCGGCGAGGACATCAAGGCGGTTCGCGGCAGTGTCGCCTGGGAGCCGTCCCTCGGCGTGAACCTGACGATCACCGCCGATTATGTGAAGGACGAATCGGAGAATCCCGCGGACACCACGCTGTCGCTGAATCCGGCGCTGAACACGCCGAACGAGAACCTGCAGTTCGCGTTTTACGGAACCGCCTATGACGACCGGTTCATCACCGGCGATCCCTATTCGACCTACGAAACCTACAACGACCCGATCGGCGCCGGCATGCAGATTCCCGGCCATACCTACTACAACGGCAGGTCGACCCACGGCGGCCATACCTTGCCGCCGTTCGCCGACACGGAGATGTGGGGCGTCTCGGGCAAGTTGGTGATCGACCTGACCGACGAGATCGATCTCACGACCATTGTCGGCTATCGCTCGCTGGTCGAACGGCACGTCTATCAGAAAGACGGCACGCCGCTCCAGACGGAGATGACGACCAACGACGTTTCCAACAAATACCTGAGCGGTGAGATCCGCCTTTCGGGCCGGATGGACTGGATCGACTGGGTCGCCGGCGTCTTCTATTTCGAAGCCGACGGCATCCAGCACGCGGTGGTCGACCAACCCCGGACGGGCCTGATCCGCTTTCTGTACAACACCTTCGACCCGGTGAGTAAGGCGGCCTACGCCAACGTGACGGTCAGGCCGTTCGGCGAAAGGTTGAGCTTCACCGGCGGGCTGCGCTACTCCGACGAGAAGAAGGTCGTCTCGCTGTCCAACCTGGTCGAAGATACGCCGAACCCGACGGACATCGAGTTCGACGTCACTCCGGCCGCCGAAGTTCTGAGTTGGAAGGCGGGGGTCAACTTCGAGATGACGCCCGATATCCTGCTCTATGCCTCGGCCGCGACCGGGTACACGCTGCCCGGGTATAACGCCCGGCCGCAGCAGCCTTCGCAGATCGCGCAGTTCGACGGTAACGAGAACATCGCATACGAGCTCGGCGCCAAGCTCGACATGTTCGACCGCCGCCTGCGGCTCAACCTGGCCGGGTTCTACACCGACTTCAGCAAGCGACCGCTGGCGATCGGCGGGCAGGAGATCCTGCTCGATGCGCAGGGCAACCCGACCCCCGGCAACCAGGTCGTGATACCCTTGCCCGAGGGGCCGGAAGGATCGACCACGTGCCGCCCGCGCACGCCGCAGGAGATCGCCGACAACGTCGCCGGCTTCTCGTGCATCATCCGCAACTTCTACAAGAATACGCCGGCCGAGATCTGGGGCTTCGAGGCGGAGGCGGTGGCCGAGCCGATCGACGGCCTCTTGATCAACGGTGCCGTGGGTTATCACAACTTCAGTTCGCCCGATGTGGACAGCCGTCCGATCAACCCGCGGCAGGCGGAGCCGTTCTGGACCGCCAATGCGGGGATACAGTACACGATCGAGGACGCGCCGCTCGACGGGACGATCACGCCGCGCGTGGACTGGAGCTACCAGGGCAGCCGCGCTCCGAGCACGCGGACGACCGACTGGAACCAGCCGGGTTATTCGCTGGTCAACGCCCGGCTGACCTACGACCTGCCCGATCTCGGGTTCTCGGCAGCGCTCGGCGTGACCAACCTCCTCGACAAGCTCTACTACGACAACTTCTTCATCTTGCAGGACTTCGGGCAGTCCAACGTCCAGGGTCAGCCCGGCGCGCCGCGCCAGTGGTACCTGCAACTCGAGAAGCGGTTCTGATGCAGGGGGTGGGCGGCGCGTCCCGGCGCCGCCCGCTCCGATCGGGTCAGGCTGGTTGAGCGCCCGCCCGACCCGCCTCGCGCAACGCCTCGGCGTGGTGCCGCGCATTGTCCACGTAATGCCGGATCTGCTCTTCCATTCCGGCCAGTTCGGGGGCGGTGAGATCGCGCAGGAACGCGGCCGGGCGACCGGCCCAGATCTGGCCCCCGGGGATGCGTTTGAACGGCGTGAGCATGGCGCCCGCGGCGAGCATGGCACCACTTTCGAGGCGGCAGCCGTCCATCACGATCGATCCCATCCCGACGAAAGCCCGATCCTCCAGCACGCAGCCGTGCAGGATCGCCATGTGACCGACGAGCACGTCCTCGCCTACCAGCGTGGGCAAGCCTTCCGCATCGGGCTTCGGCCCCTCGACGTGGACGATCGTCCCGTCCTGCAGGTTGGAGCGCGCGCCGATCACGATGCGATTGATGTCCCCGCGCAGCACGCAGTTGTACCATACGCTTGCGTCGGGCCCGATCTCGACATCGCCGACGATGCACGCGCCAGGGGCGATGAAGGCGCTGTCGTGAATGCGGGGCGACTTGCCGGCGAACGGCAGGATCGCAGGCCGCGCGCCCGTCATCGCGTCGCGGTTACCGGCCGGCTGGTGGCCTGACGGGGATCGTCACCTGCCGGCCCGAGGCCGTAGATCCGCGCCGCATTGTCATGCAGAAACTTCGTCGCTTCCTCGGCGGTGAGCTGACCAGCGGCTTCGCGGGCCATCGCCACCTTGGTGGGATAGTCCCACAGCATGCTCTGGCCGACGTCGGATCCCCAGACCAGCCGGTCCGGTCCGAACACGTCCACCATGCGGCGGATCAACCCGGCCGAGGCGACGTTCGCCTTGACCAGGCGTTCCATGTTGATCTCGGTGATCTTGAAATAGACGTTGGGCACGTCGGCGAAGATCGCGATCGTCCCGGCGATCCCGTAGTCGGGCGGGGGCGGCATGGTCACGATTTCGCCGGCCTGCTCTCGCAGCGCCACTTCGTACTGCGACATTCCATAGGGCATCGCGCCGTGATCGAGCACCACCGGCAGCTCGGGGAACTTCGCGGCGATCAGCTTGATCAGCGGCAGGACGTAGGAGAGCTGGTTGTCGAACACGATCAGCGTCAGCGGCGTCCCGAGCTCGGCGCAGGCTTCCCAGATCTTCATCGCCGTGGGTGAACTCATCCAGCTCGTATCGAGGAGCCAGGGGCGGCTGTTGGCCATGCGGAACCCGGCGACACCGTCCTCGAGGACCAACCGGCGGTAGGTCTCGGGCGTACCTGGATCCTGCGTGTCGAGGATCACGATCGGGTGCAGGCGGTCGGGGAAGCGACGCGCCGAATCGAGGATGTAGCTGTTGTCGTACCCGTAGACGTGGCCCCGCTGCACCAGGCAGGCGTGGTCCACGCCGTTCGCGTCCATCAGTTCGAGCAGGCGTTCGGCCGTTACCGTGAAGTCCGGCCGTTCGGGCACGGGCAGGTCGGGCGTGAAAGGCCGCGGCCGATAGGTTTCCCAGTCATCGGAAATGAGATGAGCGTGCGTGTCGAGAAGCTTTACCGACATCTGTGCAGCAATCCTCCCGATCCCCTGGTCCACCGGTCATGTGTCCGGCGTGCCCCGGCGCACCTTCCGCTTATGGCGGGCTGCTTCGGGGTCACTTGCCTCCCGAGGCAGGATAATTTGCCTTCTGGAAAACCGCTTACGTCGCTTGTGTCGTAAAGCAGCCGGCCGCGGTTGGGGGACGGCGCACGCGGCCGGGCGCAAGATTAGCCGCGCCGATCTCGGAGAGTTGGCTCAGGCCGCCTTCAGCAAATGCAGGCGCCGATACTCGCGAGGAGCCATCCCGAACTTCTCGTGAAACGTCCGCGTGAAATGGGCGGCGCTGTTGAAGCCCCAGGAAAAGGCGATCTCGGTCAGGGTGTGAGCGGCCCAGGCGGGATTGGCCATCTGCCGGGAGCACTCCTCGAGCCGCCGGCGCAGGATATAGGCGCTCATCTTCTCGCCTCCCGGGGCGAAGACCGTCCGCAGATATCGCGGCGAGATCTTGAGGCCGGCCGCTATCGAGGCCGGCGAAAGGTCCGGGCTGCGCAGGTTGTCCTCGATGTACTGGATCACATCCTTGCGCCGCTGCCAGGCTATCGCCGAGGCCTCCTCGACTGTCTCGACACCCATCGTGTAGGACATCGAGATCATCTCCAGCAGGTAGCGAGCGACGCGGTCTTCGTAGCCCGGTTCGATCTCACCGCACCCGCTGCTGAGTTCGCGAGCCATGGCGGCCGCCGCGCCGGTCACGCCCATCGCTCTTCCCAGGCGACGGCCGCAGAATTGTTCCGGCGTGGGCAGGTAAGTGCGGAGGATTTCCCCCGGCACCCGCACCATCACGGTGACCGACTGCGTATCGGTCAGGAAGTAGTGCGGCAGGCCGGTATCGCAGAGCACGAAGTCGCCCGGTTCGAGCTCGGACTCGCGGCCGTTGTGATAGAACGTGCTGGCGCCTTCGGCCTGCAGGAGAAAATTGAACAGGCGTGGCGCGTTTGGCTGGATGTGGCTCTGCTTGCGCTCGACGCTGCAGCGATCGAGCGACAGCCGTGCGAGCTTGACCGGGCCGAGCTGGCCGATTCTCAGCTCGGCGTCGAAGCGGTCCTGGCTGCCCGGCGTGAATTCGCACTGGCTCATCCGCGTCGCGTAGATCTCGCCCCATGCGGCGGCCCGTCCCGTTTTCGGCAATCCGTGCGTCGTGAGAAGTTCCATTTCCAGCCTCCCGCGGCCCCGCTCTGCGGCGGTTGGCCGTCTGCACTTCACGATCGATGGTCGCACTCCGGGAGCCCCGAGTCAACCATTTCCGAAACATGGTTTCGCCTACCGTCACACGGTCGACGCGTTGTTGCCGTCGGGGCGGTGGTCAACCGACGGGCGCAACGCCTTCTTGAGGCACCACCGGGTCCGGTGCTTCGTCTACCTCGTCCAACTCGCGTCCGGCGGTTTCGGGCAGAAGCAGAGTCGCAAGGACGAGGAGGGCAACACCGGCGATCGCGGTGACCAGCATGGCGACGCTGAGCGTGGCAGACAGCGCCACGAGGGGCACGAGCATGATGAAGAACGCGCTGCCCGCCCGGCCGAAGTTGTAGGCGAAGGCCTGCCCGCTCCCGCGAACTTCCGTCGGGAACAGCTCGGTGAAGTAGGGGCCGAAACTCGCATACATCCCGAACTGGAAGAAACCGTACACGAAGCCCGCGAGACCGAGCGCCAGGACCGAGCTGCCGAGAGGCGCAAAGAGATAGATCGTGGCGGTGACGACGAACCCGGCGCCGAACAGGCGGAAGACCTTTCGCCGGCCGAGCGCATCGCTGACATAGGCGTTGCTGAGGAAGCCGAAGAAGCCACCCGCGCTGTTCAGCATGACCAGCAGGCCGGCGACCGAGATCGACAGGCCGCGCTCCAGATTCAGGAATGCGGTGACGTAGTTGCTGATCGAATAGGCGGCGCCTTGCACGCCGATCGAGAGCAGCGAGGCGAGCAGGGTGATCTTGAGCACGCCCGGGGCAAAGATGGCCGCCAGAGTGCGGCGCTCGCCGGTTTCGCGCGCGCGCTGGGCGGCGCGCTTGTAGATCTCGGAATCGTCGGAGCCCTTGCGCACGAAGAAGATCAGCGCCGCCGGCAGGATGCCGCTCCAGAACACGATGCGCCAGCCGAGATCGGGATCGAACGCCGCTGCCACCGGGCCGGCAAGCAACGCCGCCAGCGCCGAGCCGATGGCCGCGCCGCTGTGCACGGTTCCGAGCGC
>JBIQKN010000045.1:0-22873 GCA_044506565.1 Sphingomonadales bacterium
ACCGTCGAGCGCTGGGTGTGGACCAATCCGCACACCTTCCTCTACGTCCGCGACGAGGCCGGCAACCGCTGGGCTTTCGAGGGCATGAGCCCGAACCACCTGTCGCGCGCCGGCTGGTCGAAGCGCTCGCTGACGCCGGGCGAAAAGGTCGACCTGACCTACTACAAGCTGCGCGACGGCCGCCGCGGCGGGTTCAACGTCACCGTCACCCGCGCCGACGGCAGCACCCTGCAGCAGCTCCCCGTCCGCATGTAGCGGCGGGGCGGCGCCCCGCATTACCGCTTGGCGTGCGCCTCCAGCGTTGCTAACCGCGCCGGGTCCGCACCCGTAGCTCAGCTGGATAGAGCGCTGCCCTCCGAAGGCAGAGGTCACAGGTTCGAATCCTGTCGGGTGCGCCAACGCAAGAGGGCTCTCCGCAAGGAGGGCCCTCTTGCGTTGGCGGGGCGAACCTCGGTTCGACTCGGAGCGAAGCGATGCTGCCGGATGCCCCGACCGAAGTCAGGCTCGCCGCGCCAGCATGTGCAGCAGCACGCCGTCGCGCAGCCAGTAGTGGTGGAACAGCGCCGCGGCAGCGTGGGCGCCGATCAGCCAGTAACCGAGCGTTCCGCCGAGCTCGTGCAGACTTTCGATGCGTTCGGCGAACGCCTCGTCGGGTCCAGTGAGGGCGGGTAGCTCGAGGCCGAAGAACGGCACCGGGTCGTCCTCGGCGCTGAGGATCAGCCACCCGGCGACCGGCATCGCGATCATGAACAGGTAGAGCACGGCGTGGACGGCGTGCGCGGCGAGTCGGCGCCAGGCCGGCTCATTCGCGTCCGGCGCTGGCGCGGGCCAGGCAAGCCGGGCGGCGATGCGCAGCCAGACGAGCGCGAGGACCGACAGGCCGAGCATGAAGTGCCAGGCCTTGAGCGCCTCGCGCGGATCAGAGCCGCGCGGGTAGATCTCGCGCAGCTCGATCGTCGCATAGGCCGCGGCGATCAAGGCGAACATCAGCCAGTGCAGCACGATCGAAGCGGAGTGATAACGGTCGAGAGCGGCGGTGCGGGTCATGGGTCCCTCCGCCGTCCCGTGTGGGCCCCGCCCGGCCGGGACGCATTGACGTTTCTCAATCGCGGAGGGCCCGCTCAGCCCGGCCGCATGTCGCCGGTTTCGATGTAGCGCTGGTGCCACGAGAGCGCCTCGGTCAGCAGCGAGGGCGACTGCTGCCCGTAGGCCCCGGCGCGGGCGCGGCGGTAGTAGTCGGCGAGCAGCGGGCGGTAGTCGGGGTGCGCGCAGTTGGCGATGATCAACTCGGCGCGTTGCTTGGGGCTGAGTCCGCGCAAGTCGGCGAGGCCCTGCTCGGTTGCCAGGACCATCACGTCCTGCATGATGTGGTCGACGTGCGGGACCTGCGGCACGATCGCGGATATCCTGCCGTCCTTGGCGGTCGAGGGGCTCATGAAGATCGAGACGTAGGCGTTGCGCGCGAAGTCGCCCGAGCCGCCGATCCCGTTCTGGATGCGCGAGCCCATGATGTGGGTCGAGTTGACGTTGCCGTAGATGTCGGCCTCGATCATCCCGTTCATCGCCAGACAGCCGAGCCGGCGGATTACCTCGGGGTGGTTGCTGATCTCCTGTGGGCGCAGCACGATCCGCTCGCGGAACTCCGCCATCTCCGCGTTCAGCGTATGCGCCGCCTCGGGGCTCAGCGAGAACGCCGTCGCCGAGGCGATGCGCAGCTTGCCCGCCCGCATCAGTGCGAGCATCCCGTCCTGGATCACTTCGGTATAGGCGGTCATCGGCTCGAACGGGCAGTCGATCAGCCCGGTCAGCACCGCGTTGGCGATGTTGCCGACGCCCGACTGGATCGGCAGCAGCGAGGCCGGCAGGCGGCCGCGCGCGACCTCGTGGCGGAAGAACTCGAGCAGGTGCCCGGCGATCGCCCGCTCGGTGTCCCCGGGCGGATCGAACGGCAGGTTGCGGTCGGGCGATTCGGTCTCGACGATCGCGACGATCTTGCCGGGATCGCAGCGGAAGCCGGTCTCGCCGATCCGGTCGCCCGGGCGCAGCAGCGGAATCGGCACGCGGTCCGGCGGCAGCGCGGTGCCGTAGTAGATGTCGTGCATCCCCTCGAGCGCGTGGTTCTGCCAGCGGTTGACCTCGAGGATCACCTTGTCCGCACGCTCGAGCCAGGTCTTGTTGTTGCCGACCGAGGACGAGGGCACCAGCGTGCCGTCCTTCCGAATCGCGGTGACCTCGATCACCGCGACGTCGAGCGGGCCGAGGAAGCCCTGCCAGGCCATCGGCGCGACCTGCGACAGGTGCATGTCGAAGTATTCCATCTCGCCGCGGTTGATCTGCTCGCGGGCGACCGGATCGGAATTGTATGGCAGGCGGAACTCGATGCCCTTCGCTCTGGCCAGCGCGCCGTCGAGCTCGGGCCCGGTGGAGGCGCCGGTCCACACGCGGATGCGGAACTCGCGCCCCGCCGCGTGCTCGGCCTCGATCCGCGCAGCAAGCGCCTGCGGCACGGCCTTGGGGTAGCCCGACCCGGTAAAACCGCTCAGTCCGACCGTGTCGCCGGGGTCTATCAGGGCCGCGGCCTGCTCCGCGGTCGTTATCCTGGCCCGGAGGCCGGTGCACGCGATCCTGTCGCTCATTGCGCTCGTCCCAAGCTCTGGCCGACGGTCTCCCGTTCGATCCTGGGGCAATCCGCGTACACCTCGCGACGCAAGCCCGCAAAGGCGATGCGCGGGCGAGCCTTCCTACAACCCCAGCTCCCTGAGGATCGCTTCGCGCAGTTCCTGCGCCCGCGGGTCCGACAGCTTGCGCGGATGCGGCATGCCGACCTCGAACCAGGTCTGGATCGTCGTCGGCCGCGGCGAGAGCACGAGGATCCGGTCGGCGAGGTAGATCGCCTCCTCGACGTCGTGGGTGATCAGCAGCACCGTGTGCCGCTCCTCGTCGAGGATGCGGCGCAATTCGGTCTGCATCTTGAGGCTCATCAGCGCGTCGAGCGCCGAGAACGGCTCGTCCATGTAGAGGATCTCGGGCTTGACCACGAGCGCGCGGGCGATCTCGACCCGCTTGAGCATTCCGCCCGACAGCTCGTGCGGATAGGCCTGCTCGAACCCGGCGAGGCCGACCATCTCGATATAGCGGTGCGCCCTCTCGACGGGGTTGCTGTGCCTGGTCGCGCTGAGCGCGAACATCATGTTCTGCAGCACCGTCATCCACGGGAACACCGAGCCGTGCTGCGAGATCATGATCCCGTTGCGGTTGGGCCCGTTGCGCCTCTTCCCGTCGATCAGGATTGCCCCGCGGTCGGCCTTCTCGAACCCGGCGATGATGTTGAGCATGGTCGACTTGCCGCAGCCGGAGGGTCCGACGATCGCCACGAACTCGCCGTCGGCGACTTCGAAGCTGACGTCGTCGACCACCGCGAGGTCGCCGAACCCCTTGCTGATCCCGTCGATGACGATCTTGCTAGCGGACATAGCGCCACTTCACCATGTCGAGCTTCTCGAGCAGGCGGGTGGCGCCGTCGAGCAGCAGCCCGATCACGCCGATGAGGATCATGCTGGCGATGACGAGGTCGTAGCGGTTGCCGGCGTTGCGCGAATCCATGATCAGGTAGCCGAGCCCGGTGTTGAGGGCGATCATCTCGGCAGCGACGACCACCAGCCAGGCGACGCCGAGGCCGATGCGCATCCCGACGATGATCTCGGGCAGCACCGCCGGGATCACGACGCGGGTGAACAGCACCCATCGGGACACGCCGAAATTGGCCGCGGCGCGCAAGTAGCGCCGGTCGATCGTGCGCACGCCGACCGTGGTCTGCACCATCATCGGGAACACCGAGGAAATGAAGATCAGGAAGATCGGCGAGAAGTCGCCGACCCCGAACCACAGGATCGCCACCGGGATCCACGCAATCGGCGAGATCGGCCGCAGCATCTGGAACAGCGGGTTGAGCGTGTAGTAGGCGCCCGTGACCCAGCCCATCCACAGGCCGAGCGGGACCGCCACGAGGAACGCCACCCCGAAGCCCATCTCGACCCGGAACAGCGAGGCCTCGATGTGCTGCCACAGCGTGCCGTCCTCGGCCAGCGCCCAGGCGCCGGTGGCGACCTGACCCGGCGTCGGGAAGATCGGGCTCTCGCTGTTGGCGACGACGATCCACCAGACCGCGATCAGCGAGCCGATCAGCAGCACCGGCGGCACTATCCGCGCCAGCTTTCCGTCGATTGTCCGCAACGCTTCCCCCAAATCCCCTACGGTCTTGCGGCATCGCGCGCGGGTTTCACAACCTCGAAAACGTGCCCGCCGGGGTCCGGGCGGGAATATTTTCGAACCGTCGCGACCAAATGTTGCACCCGGGCAACAAGGTAGCAACATAGCTACATTTAATTGCATCGGTGTGGACTGAAACGGCGTGGCGCGGAAGCGCCTGTCCTTGCGAATCCGCCGCGTTTTCCCGTCATCCCGGACTTGGTCAGGAGCTGAGCCCCGCGGAGGCCCTCCGAGGGTGACGGCACGCCCCGGAGGTCCTGCGCCGCCTGATCTATGGGTCCTGAAACAAGTTCAGGATGACGACGGTGGGAGCTGAGTCGATCGTGGAAGCTTGGGCGATGGTGGGAGTGGAGACTGGGGCGGCGCGAGCTCAAGGAGCGCCAGTTCTCCCTGCAGCGCTCACGACCCCGTCAGCCTGTCCCAGCGCCAGCGCAACCGCTCCCAGCCCGGCGCGGGAGCGGGCTCGACAACCACGTTGAGCTGACCGTCGGCGTGCGCGGTGCACAGGAAGCTGTAGGTCGCCGCCTGGCGGAACGGCAGCCGGAAGGTCTGCCCCGGCATGATCAGCGTCGGGCCAAACACGTGCGGCGCGGCGTCGGCGTTTCTCAGCGCGAGCACGTCGTGGACCTGGAGGCGGATCGTCTGCGGCAGGATCTCGAGGTCGTGCTCCCCGGCGATCCGGCGCTCCGATGTGCCCGCCGGAATCTCGAACAGCCGCTCGCGCGCGCCGGTCGGGATCGGCGCCAGCGCCGCCCAGCCGAGCCCTGCGGCGGCGAGCAGGGCGAGGGCGGCGAACACGATGCGTCGCATGGCGGCTATCCCTCGAGCAGCAGATTGAGGTCGTGCGCGAAATCGGCCGCGTCGTGCCCGAAAGGCATCATCGCCCGCAGCCGGCCGGCCCGGTCGATCAGGAAGATCGAGGACGTGTGCGCCATCGCGTAGTCGGGCCCGTCACCCTCGCGCTCCGCGGTCACGCCGTAGGCCTCGCGGACCGTGGCCAGGGTTGCCGGATCGCCGGTCGCGCCGACGAAGGTCGGGTCGAACGCTGCGAGGTAGGGCCGCATCTGCTCGACGGTGTCGCGCTCGGGATCGACGGTCACGAACACCACCTGCACCCCCTCGGCGCGCTCGCCCAGCGCGCTGCGTGCCTGCGCCAGCGTCGCCAGCGTGGTCGGGCAGACCGCCGCGCAATGGGTGAAGCCGAAAGTCAGCAGCACGACCTGGCCGCGGAAGCGGTCGAGCGTCACCGTCGCACCGTGGGACCCGTCGAGCGTGAACGCGGGCGCGGGACGCGGCGGATCGTAGGCTCCGGCGACCAGCGCCGGTTCCGGCACCTGCTCCCGCACGAGCCACAGCACTCCGAGGCCGGCGACGAGCAGCGCCAGCACGGCGGCGAGACGCACGGCCCCACTCACAACGCGATCGACGCCGGGCGAGCCGCGAGCGAAAAGCTCTCGTCGACGTAGCGCGCGAATTCGACCGGCCGCGACAGCGCGCCCGCCTCGACCGCCAGCTCCATCAGCTCGTCGAACTCCTGCCGGACCATCCGCAGGTCGCCATAGGTCACCCGGTCCTCAGGGTGGTCCATCACGAAGCGGAGGATCTCGGGGTCCTGGTTGAAGAACCGCGGCCGCGCGGCGATCTCGACCGCACGCTCGCGATTCTCGCGCCGCGCGTCGAGCCAGCGACCGGCCGAGAGCACGTAGTTGACCATGTTCTGCACCAGCGGCCGGTTGCGCTCGATCAGCTCCTCGCGAACCGTGAGCACGCAGCACATGTAGCGCGGCCATTCGTCGCGCGTCATGCGCAGCACGCGCGCGTAGCCGGCCTTCTGCGCCGCCGCGCCGAACGGCTCGCCGGTGCAATAGGCGTCGATTCCGTTGACGTAGAGCGCCGCCGGCATGTCCGCCGGGGCCATCTCGACGACCTCGACGTCGTTGACCGTCATCGCTTCGTTGTCGAGCATCTTGCGCAGGAACAGGTAATCGACCGCGAAGCGGCTGGGGATCGCGATGCGCTTGCCGGCGAGGTCGCGAAACCGGTCGTAGGGCGAATCCGTGTGGACCATGATCACCGCGCCCGAGCGGTGGCCGATCGAGACGATCTTCACCGGGATGCCCTGGTCGGCCAGATCCATGACCATCGGCGCGAGCATGTAGCCGGCCTGCAGGTCGCCCGACATCAGCGATTCCTTGAGTTCGGGCCAGCCGGTGTAGCGGCTGAAGCCGAACGCGAGCTCGGTGGCGTCACGCGTGCCGAACGGGTTGGCCGCTTCGTTCGCGGCGCAGGCGATCGGCAGGGTCAGGTTGCAGGTCACCGCGAGCCCGCCGACCGTCACCGGCTGGGCGGCCTCGGCCGGCGCCAGCAGTCGCCGCAGCGGCAGCGCCACCGCGCCGAGCGCGCCCGCGCCCAGTGCCGCGCGCAGCAGCCATCGCCGGTTTCCGCGCGCGGAACCGGGAAGCTGCTCAGGGGCCCCGCTCTCCATGGGGATAGCGCTATCAAGCGGCGCCAAGCCATACAAGCGCGGCGCACGCCCACGGGGATTTGGCTTCCGCGCGGCCAGCGCGTATCGGGCGGCTTCGAAGGGGGACCCGAAATGAAGCCGATCATCGCCCTGCTCCTCGCCGTGGCTCTCGCCGCCTGCGGGCAGCCCGCCGCGCTCGAGGTGGCGGACCCGTGGACCCGCGACACCGCCGGGCGGACGGCCAACGCCGCGGTGTTCATGACGATCACCTCGCCCGTCGCCGACCGTCTCGTCCGCGCGTCCTCTCCGGTCGCCGCGCGCACCGACCTCATGACGATGGTCGACGACGGCGGGGCGATGGGGATGATCTATCTCGAAGGGATCGACCTTCCGGCGGGCGAGCCGGTGCGCCTCGCGCCGACCGGGCTGCACGTCTGGCTCGACGGCCTGAACGCGCCGCTGCGCGCGGGCGAGGCTTTCCCGCTGACGCTCGAGTTCGCGACCGCCGGCGAGCGGCAGGTCGAGGTCTCGGTCATCGCCCCGGCGGCAACGCCACCGGGTGCCGACATGGAAATGTAGTCAGTCCCAGCCCAGCGCGAGAAAGCGCAGCGCGCAGCCGGCGAGGATCGCCGAGCCGCGCGGCAGCACGGTCTCGTCGACCATCATCCGGCTCGAGTGGATGCCGCAGCAGCTCGCCCAGTTGTCACCCTCGCGGGCCACTCCGAGGAAGGCCATCGCCCCGGGCACTTTCTCGAGCACGTAGGAGAAGTCCTCGGCGCCCATGATCGGGCTCGCGAGCCGCTCGAAGTGCCCGTCCCGCAGACCTCGGGCGACGGCCTCGAACAGGTCGACCGCGCGCGGATCGTTGACCGTCGGCGGGAACCCGTCGGTGATGGTCACCGTCGCGCGGCAGCCGTGAGCCGCGGCGATGCCCTCGGCGAGCTCGCGGAGCGCCGGGCGCACCGCCTCGCGCCGCCCGGGCGAGAGCGTGCGGATCGTGCCGGTCAGTTCGGCGCGGTCTGGGATGATGTTGTGCGCGGTGCCGGCGTGGATCTGGGTCACCGTGACCACGGTCGCCTCGGCCGCGTCGAAGCGGCGCGTGACCAGCGCCTGGATCGCCGAGACGATCTCGCACGCGACCGGGATCGGGTCGCGAGTCTGGTGCGGCATCGAGGCATGGCCGCCGCGTCCCTCGACGGCGATTTCGAGCTTGTCGGCCGAGGCCATTAGCGTCCCCGCGCGGCTGGCGAGCACCCCGTGCGGCGCGTTGGGCATGATGTGCAGCGCGAATGCGGCGTCGGGCAGCGGCCGCTCGCCATCGCCGAGCAGCCCTTCCTCCAACATGAACCGCGCGCCGTGGAACCCTTCCTCGCCGGGCTGGAACATGAAGCGGACCTCGCCCGCGAGCTCGGCCTGGCGATCGCACAGCAGCCGCGCGGCCCCGGCCAGCATTGCCGTGTGCGTATCGTGGCCGCAGGCGTGCATCCGCCCGGGCACTGTCGAGGCGAATTCGAGCCCGGTCTCCTCGGGCATCGGCAGAGCGTCCATGTCGCCGCGCAACAGCACCGCGGGACCCGGCTTCGCCCCCTTCAGCGTCGCTACCGCGCCGGTGCAGGCCCTGCCCTCGCGCCACTCGAGTGGCAGCCCGGCGAGCTCGGCGCGGACCTTGGCCAGCGTCAGCGGGGTCTCGAGCCCGAGTTCGGGCTCGGCGTGGATCGCGCGGCGCAGCGCGACGATGCGCGGGGCGAGGCCCCGCGCCTGCTCGAGAAGGTCGGCCGAAAGCATCCCGCATTCCTAACCGGCAATGCCCGCAGGTGCCAGCGCCGGCATTCGGCCGAACCTTGCAACCCTGTCGCCGAATTCCCAGTTCTGGCATCGGCCGGTTAAGCCGATGGCCATGCTCTTGCGCGTATCGGGAGGCGCGTTTCCAGTCCTCCGCGACGGCGAATGTGGCCGGGCGGCGACACAGTTTGGATTTTGTGCGAAAACCGTAGTAATCGCTGCGGGCGGGGGTTTAAGGCGGCGCCAATGCACGGGACCGTTCATCTGTTCGACCGCTTGCCGGAAGTGGCAAGACCGTCCGGTGCGTCCGGCGCAGCGGCTCCGCCGGTGCGCGCGGTTCCGCTCGTCGGCGTGATTCGCAATCCGCGCAGCCACCGCAATACCGGCACCCCGCCCGAATGGACCGGTCGGGCGACGCTGCTGCTCGAGACACCGGCCAAGCGCAGCGAATTGCAGGCGATCCTCGAAAGGTTTGCCGAGCGGCGGGTCGACTACATCGTCGTCGACGGCGGCGACGGGACCGTGCGCGACGTCCTGACCGCCGGGGCCGGCGTTTTCGGGGAAGCCTGGCCGCCGCTGATCGTGCTGCCCAACGGCAAGACCAACGCGCTTGCGGTCGACCTCGGCCTGCCCGTCGGCTGGTCGCTGTCCGACGCGCTCGAGGCGACCCAGAGCGGCGGGATCGAGCAGCGCCGTCCGATGGTGGTCGCGCAACGCGACAATACCGACGCACGCGTCCAGGGGTTCGTGTTCGGTGCCGGGGCGTTCACGGCCGCGGTCAGCCTCGGCCAGCAGGCGCACCGCCGCGGCGCCTACAACGCCCTCGGGGTGTTCGTGACCGCGATCTGGGGCCTGCTGCAGGCGCTGTTCGGCAGCGAGGACAATCCGTGGCGCAAGGGCACGCCGATGCGCCTGTTCGACGGCAACGGCCGCGAGCTGCCGCACAGCGGCATCGGCCGCGTCGACGAGCGCTACCTGATCTTCGCCTCGACGCTGGACCGCTTCCCGGCAGGGATCCACCCGTTCGGCGGGCTTGAGGGCCCGCTGCGCCTCGCGGTGCTCGACAATTCGCGCTTCGGGCTGACCGTGCGAACGCCGCTGGTGTTTCGCGGCGCCGTCAGCGAAAGCCTGCGCCGGCGCGGCTATCACGTCCACGGCGCCGAGACGCTGCGGCTCGACATCGGCGACCGCTTCATCCTCGACGGCGAGGCCTTCCCGGCCGGCCGCTACCAGATCTCGCTCGGGCCCAAGCTGCGCTTCGTCGTGCCGTGAGCGGCACGCTCGCGGCGCGTGTCGAGGCGGGGCTCGACCGGCCGCTCGATCCGGCCGTCGCGATGCTCGCGCGGGAACTCGGCGAGACGGCCGGGGCCCGCGCGGTGCTGTTCTACGGTTCCAATCTGAGGACCGGCTCGCTCGAGGGCGTGCTCGATTTCTACGTGCTGCTGCACGGCGCGCGGGAAACCGGGCTGTGGCCGCGGGTTTCGTACCGTGAGCGCGAGCACGCCGGCGAGGTGCTGCGGGCCAAGATCGCCACGATGACGCTGGCCACGTTCGCCGAGGCCGCGTGCGGCAAGACGCTCGACACGACGATCTGGGCGCGCTTCGTGCAGCCGAGCGCGCTGGCCTGGGCTGCCGACGACGCGGCGCGCGGTGAGGTTGCCGGGGCGCTCGCCGCGGCCGCCCGCACGGCCGCGCGGCTCGCCGTCGCCGTGGGGCCCGAGCGGGGCCGCGAGGAGGATTACTGGCGCGCGCTGTTCCGTACGACCTATCGCGCCGAGCTGCGCTTCGAGAAGCAGGGCCGTGAGGAATCCATCCTCGCGGCCAACCGCGCCCATTTCGACGGACTGCTGCCCGCGGCGCTGGTCGAGGCGGGGATCGCCTTCGTCCAGGATCGCTCGGTGATTGCGCCCCGGCTCGACCCGGCCGAGCGGGCGCGCATTCTCGCCTGGTGGCGCCGCCGGCGCCGGTTCGGCAAGCCGCTCAACCTCGTGCGCCTCGCCCGCGCGACGGCGACGTTCGACGGCGCGGCGCGCTACGCGGCGTGGAAGGTCGAACGCCATACCGGTATCGCGGTCGAACTGTCGGAGTGGAGCGAGCGGCATCCGCTGCTCGCCGCGCCGGGCGCGGCATGGCGCTTCTGGCGCGCGCGGCGCCGGCGCGAGCGAGAGATCGGCAGCGGCGCCTAGAGGTAACGCATGTTGATGGTGATCGAGCGCACGCCGTTGTCGACCGCGAAGCCGACCTTGCTGTAGCTCGGCTTGCCGAGGTTGAACACGTTGAAGCTCGGATTGTTCGACGCTCCGCCGCCGTCCTGTGACAGGTCGGTCTTGCCGTTGCCATTGACGTCATGGCGCACGGCGATGCCGTAAGTGCCGGAGGCCGGGGCCGGCATGCAGAAGGTCATCGAACCCGCCCGGGCGGGGACCTCGATGCGGTGGATCCAGCGGCCCCGCTCGAGCCAGTCCTGCCGGGTGGCTCGATAGAGCTGGACGCGGACTTTGCCTGAGCTCGACTTGATCCCGCTGACCGTGACGTTGACCGCGGGCCCGTCGCCGCGGCACCGCGCCGGGTCGTTGCTGATCTCCTGGCGGTACTGCGCCACGGCTGGTGCCGCGACGAGGCCGAGGCCGGCGAGGGCGAGCGCGCAGAAGGCTGTCCGGAGGTGGATCGACGGTTTCATGGATTTCCCGTTGCGAACTTAGGCACGGCGCGGCGTTCGGCAAGTTTCGCAGGGCCTCGGTGACGCCGCTTGATGTTCCTGCGCCCCATCCCTTTAGGCGAAGCGGGTGAATTTCCGCTGAATTCGCCGCGGCGAGGCTGCGAAGCGCCGAACCGCTTCACTCGGCAGGCCCCCGTGTGGAAAAGGCTCCGCGTGCCGCTTGTTCGCCGATTCGCGCGCGCGTAGGGCCGGGAATGCTGGCCATGTCCGAGTTGCTGATCTCGCCCTCGATCCTGTCGGCCGACTTTTCCCGGCTCGGCGAGGAGGTGCGCGCGATCGACGAAGCCGGCGCCGACTGGATCCACGTCGACGTGATGGACGGCCACTTCGTGCCCAACCTGACGATCGGGCCGGGCGTGGTTGCGGCGCTGCGGCCGCACAGCGCCAAACCGTTCGACGTGCACCTGATGGTGTCCCCGGTGGACCGGTGGATCGAACCGTTCGCCGAGGCGGGCGCCGACGTGATCACCGTCCACCCCGAAGCCGGCCCGCACGTGCATCGCTCGGTCCAGGCGATCCGGGCGGCCGGAAAGAAGGCCGGGATCTCGCTCAATCCGGCGACCCCGGCGAAGATGCTCGATTACCTGATCGACGAGATCGACCTCGTGCTGGTGATGAGCGTCAATCCCGGGTTCGGCGGGCAGAGCTTCATCGCCAGCCAGCTGCGCAAGATCGAGGCGGTGCGCAAGATGATCGACAAGGCGGGCCGCGACATCCGCCTCGAGGTCGACGGCGGCGTCAATCCCCAGACGGCCCGGCAGTGCGTCGACGCCGGGGCCGACGTGCTGGTGGCGGGCTCGGCGGTGTTCGCCGGAGGCGCGGAACGCTACGCGGCCAACATCGCCGCCTTGAGAGGCGACGGATGACCGAGATCGCCCCGCGCAATCGCTTCCTGACCGGCGCGCGCGCGGCAGAAGGAACGGAGGCGATGGCGCTCCCGCTCGACGACACCGGCACCGACCCCCTGGTCAGGACGGCCCCTGCAGCCGAGGCACCGCCGGCCGGCGAGCTGATCGAACCGGGCCGCGCCCTCGCGCTGTCGGATTTCGAGCCGCCCGAGATTACCGCCGGCGAGCGTCTGATCCGGCTCGCCTACCGGCTCGGGATGTCCGGCTCGGTGCTGTCCGCGCCTTTCCGCAAGCCGCCCAAGCCGCGGTTGCTCGCCACCGCCGAGAGCCCGCTCGCCGGCGACCGGGTCGCCGGGATGGCGCTGCGCGCCGGGCATTTCCTCGTCCACGGGGTCAAGGCGCCGATTACCCAGGTCGACTTCTCGCCCTCGGCCAAGCTGACCCCGCCGTTCGAGCGCACGATCCACGGCTTCACCTGGCTCCGCGACCTCGCCGCGAGCGCGCCGCGGCCGCAGTGCACGCAGACCGCCGAGCGCGTGCTGGCCGCCTGGCTGGCGGCCAATCCTCATACGAGCGCGGGCCGCAACAGGGGCGCCGCGTGGAAGGTCGGCCATGCCGGACACCGGCTGCTCGGCTGGCTGGTCCATGCGCCGGTGCTGCTCTCGGGTCCCGACAAGCAGTTGCGCGGGCGCACCCTCGCGGCGATCGCGGCGACCGCCCGCTGGCTCGACCGCAATGTCGGCCGCGCCGACGACAAGATCGATGCGCTCGCCGGCTGGTGCGCGATCGTCGCCGCCGGCCTGTTGCTGCCTGACGGCAAGCCGCGGCGCCTGTTCGGCGAGGCCGGCCTTGCCCGCACCCTCGGCGAGTTGATCGGCAACGACGGCGGCGTGCTGTCGCGCAGCCCGCTGCTGCAGATGGAGGCGATCGCGCTGCTCGCCGAGCTCACCGCCTGTTATCGCGCGACCCGGCGCGATCCGCCGCATGCGGTGGAATCGATGCAGCAGCTGCTCGTGCCGCCGCTGCTCGCCCTCGTCCACGGCGACGGGGGGCTCGGCAACTGGCAGGGCGCCGGCGCAGTCTCGGCAGCGCGCGTCGAGGCGGTGATCGAGGCCAGCGGAGTGCGCACGCGCCCGCTGCGCGATGCGCGGCAATGGGGCTATCAGCGCGTCTCGGCCGGCAAGACGCTGCTGCAGTTCGACGCCGCGCCGCCGCCGCTCGCCAAGCACGCGCGGCACGGCTGTGCTTCGACTCTGGCGTTCGAGCTGTCTCATGGGCCGCAGCGGATCGTGGTCAACTGCGGCGGCGCGGCCTTCGCCGGCGGCCAGGTGCCGATGCGGATCGAGCAGGGCCTCCGGGCGACCGCGGCGCACTCGACGCTCGTGCTCGGTGACGCCAACTCGACCGCGGTGCTGGTCGGCGGCAAGCTCGGCGCCGGCGTCGGCGAGGTCGAGGTCGACCGGCGCACGCTCGCGGCCGAAGGCGGCGGCAGCGCGACCCGCCTCGAAGCGAGTCACGACGGCTACGTCGCGCGCTTCGGGCTGGTCCACCGCCGCGTCCTGCTGTTGCGTGACGACGGCACCGAGCTGCGCGGAGAGGACCAGCTGGTTCCCGCCGGGCGCAAGGGCAAGCGCGGCAAGGTGCCCTATGCGGTGCGCTTCCACCTCGGTCCGGGCATCGAGGCCGCGGTGGCCGAGAGTGGCCGCAGCGCCGGCATCGCCTTGCCCGACGGCAGTTACTGGCACTTCGTCGCCGGCGGCGAGGGTACGGTCGAGCTCGACGAGAGCCTGTGGGTCGACGGCGATGGCCGGCCGCACCCGGTGCAGCAGCTGGTCATGCAGGGCATGGTCTCGCGCGGCGGCGGCAGCTTCGCCTGGCTGCTGAAGAAGATGTCCTGACGAAAGCCATCTACCCTCAAGGGGAGAGGGCCTTTCCCTTGCCGGCGGATTCGCTCTAGAGGGCCAGCCATGACACAGGTGACGATCCGTCGGGCGCTTCTATCGGTGTCCGACAAGACCGGGGTGGTCGAGCTTGCCTCGCGGCTCGCCAAGGGCGGAGTCGAGCTGGTTTCGACCGGCGGCACGGCGCGCGCGCTGCGCGAGGCGGGGCTGCCGGTGCGCGACGTGGCCGACGTGACCGGCTTTCCCGAGATGATGGACGGACGGGTCAAGACACTGCACCCGCTGATCCACGGGGGTCTGCTCGCGGTGCGCGACGACCCGGAGCATGCGGCGGCGATGGACGCGCACGAGATCGGCGCGATCGACCTCCTCGTGTCCAACCTCTACCCGTTCGAGGAAACCGTGATGCGCGGCGCCGACCGCGACGAGATCATCGAGAACATCGATATCGGCGGTCCTGCAATGATCCGCTCGGCCTCGAAGAACCATGCTTTCGTCACGATCGTCACCGACCCGGCCGACTACCCGCTGCTGCTCGACGAGCTGGCCGAGAACGACGGGGCGACGACGCTCGCCTTCCGCAAGCGCATGGCGGCCAAGGCCTTTGCCCAGACCGCTGCCTACGATTCGATGATCAGCCAGTGGTTCGCCTTCGCCGACCAGCGGCTGATGTTCCCCGAGATGCTGGCCGTCAACGGCCGCCTCGCGGGCGAGTTGCGCTACGGCGAGAACCCGCACCAGAAGGCTGCGCTCTACACCCCGCTCGGCCCGCACACGCCGGGGCTGGCGCAGGCTGAGCAGGTCCAGGGCAAGGCGCTCAGCTACAACAACTACACCGACGCCGACGCCGCGCTCGAGCTGATCTCTGAATTCCGGGACGCCGCGCCGACGGTGGCAATCCTCAAGCACGCCAACCCGTGCGGCGTCGCCACGCGCTCGACGTTGCTCGAGGCCTACGAGGAAGCGTTCGCCTGCGACACGGTCTCGCCGTTCGGCGGGATCATCGCCGCCAACCGTCCGCTCGATGGCGAGACCGCCGAGGCGATCACGCGGATCATGACCGAGGTCGTCGTCGCCCCCGGCGCCGACGAGGCGGCCCGCGCGGTGTTCGCACAGAAGAAGAACCTGCGGCTGCTGCTGGTCGACGAGCTGCCCGACCCGCGCCGCGGCGGGCTGCTGGTTAAGCCGATCGTCGGCGGCCTGCTGGTGCAGTCGCGCGACAACGGCACGGTTGCCGAGACCGACCTCAAGGTGGTGACCGAGCGCGCGCCGAGCGAGCGGCAGCTGCGCGACATGCTGTTCGCGTGGACCGTCGTGCGCCATGTCCGTTCCAACGCCGTGGTGTTCGCCAAGGACGGCGTCACCGCGGGGATCGGTGCCGGGCAGGTCAATCGGCGCGATTCGGCGCGCATCGCCGCGATCCGCGCGCGCGAGGCGGCCGAAACCGCGGGCTGGCAGCATCCGCGGACGATCGGCAGCGCAATGGCCTCGGAAGCGTTCCTGCCGTTCCCCGACGCGCTCGACGCGGCGATCGAGGCCGGTGCCACGGCGGTGATCCAGCCCGGCGGCGCGCTGCGCGACGAGGAGGTCATCGCCCGCGCCAACGAGGCGGGAATCGCCATGGTCTTCACCGGGATGCGACACTTCCGCCACTGAGCGCGCGGACCCGGCCTTGGCCCTTCCGGTCCCATCCCATATATGAACGAAAGCCGACGCGGCATTCAGAGGTTGGTAAGTCCGCCGGGAGTAGGGCCGCATGCAACACTCGGAATTCGATATGGAAAGACCCCCTCATGGGCCTGTTCAAGCCGGACCTCTTTCGCGCCTTCTTCGTCGGTTTCGGCGTCACCGCGGTGATTCTCGCCGCACCGATCCTCGCGCAGGTGGTCTGAGTTTCGCTCGCCGGGCGCTCGCCGCCGGCGCCCTGGCGCTTGCCGCCTGCTCTCCAGCCCTTGCCGCCGACTCGGTGTTCGACGCCCCCGCCGCGCGCCGCACGGCCAACGAGGGCGAGGGCCTCAAGACCGCGATCTTCGCCGGCGGCTGCTTCTGGGGTGTCGAGGCGGTGTTCAGCCACACTCGCGGCGTGACCAGCGCCGTGTCCGGCTACCATGGCGGCAGCGCGGCGACCGCGCATTACGACCAGGTCTCGGCCGGTGGCACCGGCCACGCCGAAGCGGTGCGCGTCACTTACGACCCGAAAGTCGTGCGCTACGATCAGCTCCTGCAGATCCTGTTCTCGGTCGTTGCCGACCCGACGCTCAAGGACCGCCAGGGCCCTGACGTCGGCTCGCAGTACCGCGCGGCGATCGTCCCGCTGTCGAACGAGCAGCGCACGGTGGCGACGAGCTACCTCGCGCAGATGCGCTCGAGCGGGGTGTGGGACGATCCGATCGTCGTCGGGATCGAGCGGGCGCGGCGGTTCTATCCGGCCGAGGAATACCACCAGGACTTCGCCCGCAAGAATCCCAACCATCCGTACATCCGCCGGTGGGACGCGCCCAAGGTTACGGCGCTGCGCGAGAAGTTCCCGTCGCTCTACCGGGCGTCGTTCCAGACCGGCTGAGCCCCGGCGGGCCGATTGCGGCGGGGCCTGGCAACCCCTATATCCGACACATGGCGGGACACGCGCATCACGAACACTCGGGCGACCAGCTGATCGCCGAAGCCGAGGCGGTGCTGACCGCCGCCGGCGAGCAGTGGACCGGCATGCGCGCCGACGTGTTCGAGGCGCTCGCCGCCCACGACCGCCCGGCGTCGGCCTACGACATCGCCGAGGACGTCGGCAAACGGCGCGGCAAGCGCGTCGCCGCGAACAGTGTCTACCGGATCCTCGACCTGTTCGTGCGCACCAATCTCGCCAATCGGGTCGAGAGCGCCAACGCCTATCTCGCCAATACCCATCCGGGTTGCCGCCACGACTGCATCTTCCTGATCTGCGACGATTGCGGCCAGGCGACTCACCTCGACGACGACAAGCTGACCGGGGCGCTGCGCCAGGCCGGGCAGGGCGCGGGCTTTTCCGAGGTGCGCCCGGTGGTCGAGCTGCGCGGGCTGTGCGAGGATTGCGCGGGCTGACCGCGCTCACCAATTGCTCACCGGATCGTCACCCCGCGTTCATCGACAGGGCGGGGACGGCGGTGTAAGCGCTCGAGGAAGATGACGTCACACCCCCAGACTCCGTTGCTCGACACCGTCGACACGCCCGCCGACCTCCGTCGGCTCGGGCGGGCGGACCTCCGCCAGTTGGCCGACGAACTGCGCGCCGAGATGATCGATGCGGTCGGCTCGACCGGCGGCCACCTGGGCTCGGGCCTCGGCGTGGTCGAGTTGACCGTCGCGGTGCACTACGTGTTCAATACGCCCGAGGACCGGCTGATCTGGGACGTCGGCCACCAGGCCTATCCGCACAAGATCATCACCGGCCGGCGTGACCGCATCCGCACGCTGCGCCAGGGCGGCGGGCTCTCGGGTTTCACCAAGCGCTCGGAAAGCGAGTACGACCCGTTCGGCGCGGCGCATTCCTCGACCTCGATCTCGGCCGGGCTCGGCTTCGCCATCGCCAACAAGCTGTCGGGCCAGCGCGGCAAGGCGATCGCGGTGATCGGCGACGGCGCGATGAGCGCGGGCATGGCCTACGAGGCGATGAACAACGCCGAGGCGGCCGGCAACCGGCTGGTCGTGATCCTCAACGACAACGACATGTCGATCGCGCCGCCCGTGGGCGGCCTCTCGGGCTATCTCGCGCGGCTGGTGTCGAGCGGCCGGTTCCTCGGCCTTCGCGAACTGGCCAAGCGGCTCGCGCGAAAGCTGCCCGAGCCGCTCCATCGTGCCGCGCGCAAGACCGACGAATATGCGCGCGGCATGGCGATGGGCGGCACGCTGTTCGAGGAGCTCGGGTTTTACTACGTCGGCCCGATCGACGGGCACGACCTCGACCAGCTGGTCCCGGTGCTCGAGAACGTGCGCGACGCGGCCGAAGGCCCGTGCCTGGTCCACGTCGTCACCCAGAAGGGCAAGGGCTACGCCCCGGCCGAGAACAGCGCCGACAAGTATCACGGCGTGCAGAAGTTCAACGTCGTCACCGGCGAGCAGGCCAAGGGCGCCGCCGGCCCGCCGAGTTACACCAGCGTATTCGCGAAGGCGCTGATCGAGGAAGCGCGCAACGATGCGCGGATCTGCGCGATCACCGCGGCGATGCCGAGCGGCACCGGGCTCGACAAGTTCGCCGCCGAGTTCCCCGACCGCGCGTTCGACGTCGGCATCGCCGAGCAGCACGCGGTGACTTTCGCCGCCGGCCTTGCCGCGCAGGGGATGCGCCCGTTCTGCGCGATCTATTCGACCTTCCTGCAGCGCGCCTACGACCAGGTCGTGCACGACGTGGCGATCCAGAACCTGCCGGTGCGCTTCGCGATCGACCGCGCCGGGCTCGTCGGCGCCGACGGGGCGACGCATGCCGGCAGCTTCGACGTCACCTACCTCGCGACGCTGCCCAACTTCGTGGTCATGGCCGCGGCCGACGAGGCCGAGCTGGTGCACATGATCCACACCGCCGCGCTGCACGACGCGGGCCCGATCGCGTTCCGCTACCCGCGCGGCAACGGTGTCGGCGTGGCGCTGCCCGAGGTTCCCGAGCGGCTCGAAATCGGCAAGGGCCGGATCGTGCGCCAGGGCAGCAAGGTCGCGATCCTCTCGCTCGGCACGCGGCTCGGCGAATCGCTCAAGGCGGCCGAGCTGCTCGAGGCGCGCGGCCTGTCGACAACGGTTGCCGATCTGCGCTTCGCCAAGCCGCTCGACAGCGAACTGATCCGCCGCCTGATGACCACCCACGAGGTCGTGGTGACGATCGAGGAAGCCGCGATCGGCGGCCTCGGTGCGCACGTGCTGACGCTGGCGAGCGACGAGGGCCTGACCGACGCGGGCCTCAAGATCCGCACGATGCGCCTGCCCGACGCGTTCCAGGACCACGATTCGCCCGAGCGGCAATATGACGAGGCCCGTCTCAACGCTCCGCACATCGTCGAGACCGTGCTCGCGGCACTACGCCACAACAGCGCCGGGGTCGAAGAGGCGCGGGCCTGACCCGCTAGTCGTAAGCCTTCGGCAGCGCGCCTTCCTGCGGAGTGCGGTAGCGTTCGCGCAGGCGGCTCTGGTGGCTGTCGAGCGGCTGCTCGATGCCGTCGATGAACACGCGCTCCGGGGCCGAGCCGAGTTCGAGCGGGTCGCCGTCCCACAATACGACGTCGCCATGCGCGCCCGGCCGCAGCACGCCGAGCGTGCCGCCGAGCCCGGCGATCTCCGCCGGGACCGAGCTGATCGCCGCGAAAGCCTCGCCCCAGGTCAGCCCGCTCGCGCCGGGCAGGCGGTTGAGCGCGACGAGGTTGCCCGCCTGCTGCGGCGCGTAGCGCGGCTGGTTGTCGCCGGCGAACCCGCCGATCGCGACCTTGACCCCGGCGTCGACCATCCGCCCGACGTTCGACTGGGTCGAGCCGAGCTGCTCGAACCGCGCCGGCAGGTCGACCAGCGGTTCGGTGATCACCGGCACCCGCGCCGCGGCGATCTCCTGCGCGACGAGCCAGCCCTCGGTTGCGCCGACGAGCACCAGCTCGAGCTGCGGAAACTCGTCGCGCAGCGCGAGCACCGCGAGAATGTCCGAGGCGCGGTGCGCCTCGACGTAGAGCGGCTGGTCGCCGTTCACCACCGGGATCAGCGCCGCCGCGTCGAACCGCGTCAGCAGCACGTCGTCGCCGCGGTCGGCCGCGCTGCCGGTCATGCGCGGATCGATCGGCCGCAGGTCGAGGGGAGCGGCCTCGCCGGTGCGCGCCCGGCGCGGCGTGCCCGTGGTCAGCGCGCCGCGCTCGTCGAAGCTCTTCGCCTCGCGGAGCGCGTTGCGGAACAGCGCGTGCGCGGCCACCCGGCTGCCGCCGGCGATCGCGCCGCCCTGCTCGGCCAGCGTGACGAACTGGAACGCGCGCGGGCGCATCACCGCGTCGCGATCGGCGCCGAGGTCGATCAGCGCCCCCTGTCCGGCGAAGATCGAGCCGCCGGGGAAGCCGGCCACGCTCGCCCGGGTCACGCCCCCGGCGCGGCTGACCTTGACGTGCTCGGAGGCCGGGTTGATCGCCGGGGTCACGTCGAGCGCGGCGCCGAACGGCGACTCGTCGGCCGCGGTGTCGTTGCTCTCGCCGACCGCCTCGACGTCCCACAGGCCGAGATCGGTCAGCGCCGCGAACAGGCCCGGGGTTACCCAGCGCCCGCGCCCGTCAATCGTTGCGATCCCGGCCGGAACCGCCAGGCCTGTGCCGGCGGCGGCGACCCGGCCGTCGCGCACGACCACGGTGCCGTTCTCGATCGGCTCGCTGCCGTCGCCGAGCGCCACGGTCGCGCCGACGATCGCGAAATCCTGCGCGGCGAGCGGGGCGGCAAGGCATGCCGCGACCGCGGCGGCGAAGAACGCGGCGCGCCTCACTTGACGTCTCCCTCGCCCGGCTGGCCGAGCTCGAAGTCGCTGACCGGCCGCCGTCTGGGATCGAGCGCATCGAACATCAGCGCGCCGTCGACCCACACCTTCTCCGGGCGGCTGTAGACCGACAGCGGATCGCCGTTCCACAGCACCACGTCGGCCATCTTGCCCGGCTCGAGGCTGCCGGTGACCTCGCCGATGCCCATCGCCCGCGCGGCGTTGAGCGTGAACCAGCCGATCACCTCGGCGTCGGGAATGGCGATCCCCATGCGCCGCCCGGCCGCCTGCGCCTTGGCCGCGTCCTGGTTGAGCCGCTGGATGCCGTTCTCATCGTCCGAATGGATCACCACGCAGGCGCCGGCGTTGTGGAGCAGCGCGGCGTTCTCGGGGATGCCGTCGTAGGCTTCCATCTTGAAGCCGTACCAGTCGGCCCAGACCGCCGAGCAGACGTCCGCCTCGCGCAGCAGGTCGGCGATCTTGTAGGCCTCGACCGCGTGGTGGAACGCGGTCACCCGGTAGCCCATCTCCTTCGCCATATCGAGAACGAGGGCCATCTCGTCGGCGCGGTAGCAGTGGTTGTGGACGAGGATCTCGCCGTCGAGCACGCCGGCCAGCGTCTCGTTGCCGAGGTCGCGTTCGTCGCGCTCGCCCTCGGCGTACTTGCGCGCGTCGAGCCAGGCCTGCCGGTTGACCGCGAAGTTGCCCATCCGGGTCGACGGCGCGCGCCCCTGTCCACCGTAGACCCGCTTGGGGTTCTCGCCGCAGGCCATCTTGAGCCCGTGAGGCGCGCCGGGGAACTTCATCTGCTGCACCGTGCGCCCGGGCACGTTCTTCAGCGTGACCGTGCGCCCGCCCATCAGGTTGGCCGACCCCGGCAGGATCTGCAGCGCGGTCACGCCGCCATTGGCCAGCGCGCGGGTGAATCCGGGGTCCTGCGGCCAGACCGAATGCTCGGCCCACACCTCGGGGGTGATCGGGTCGGTCATCTCGTTACCGTCCTCGTGCGCCTGGACCGATGGAGTCGGGTAGTCGCCGAGGTGCGAGTGGATGTCGATCACCCCGGGGGTGACGAACTTGCCGCGTCCGTCGACGCGCGTGTAGCCGGCCGGGACCGCGAGCTCGGGTCCGCCGACCGCGATCACTTCGCCGTCGGCGATTAGCACGGTGCCGTTGTCGATCCGCCCGCCCGCGCCGTCGTAGACCGTCGCCCCGACGAGCGCGGTGGGCACGCCCGGATAGGCACGGTAGGTCGAGGGATAGGGGTCCCCGGAGGTCGCGGCCGTGCCCGGCGGGTTCTGACCCGGCGTCGTGCAGGCGGCGAGGCTCGCGACGAGCGCCAGCGCCAGGCCTGCGGCTGCCCTCATTCGCCCCCTCCGCCCGTGCTCAGTCCTTCGGCTGCACCGTCGGATGCATACCGCCTTCCTGCGCCTCGAGACCGGCTTGCGCACCGCCCTCGAGATCGTCGCCCGGATGGGCGTCGCGCAGCGTGTCGAGGTGCATCCAGCGCTTGACGATCGGGCTCAGCGCCAGGACTACCACGCCGACGCCGATCGCGACCCAGCCGATCTGGTTGTAGATTGTCAGCACCGCGTCCTTGGTCATGTCGCCGCTCTCGCCGCCGGTGGCTTCGCCGATCTTGCCGGCGACGAAGTTGCCGACCGCCGACATGTAGAACCAGGCGCCCATCACCAGGCTGGCCATGAAGCTCGGCGCGAGCCGGTTCATCGCCGACAGGCCGACCGGCGACAGGCACAGTTCGCCGGTGGTGTGCAGCAGGTAGATCAGGAACACGAAGATCACCGGGGTCAGCGCCGCGGCGCCGACGGTGTTGGCGCCCCACACGAAGATCAGGAAGCCGAGGCCGACCTGGAACAGCGCGAGCGAGAACTTGGCCGGAGCCGAAGGCTCGAGTCCCTTGCGCCCGAATAAGGCCCACAGCGCCGCGAAAACCGGCGCGAACAGGATGATGTAGATCGAGTTGATCGACTGGAACAGGCTCGCGGGCACGTCGCCGCGATCGACGTAGCGGTCGGTGTAGAGGTTGAGCGACCCGCCGGCCTGCTCGAACAGGCCCCAGAACAGCGGGTTGAGAGCGATCAGGAACAGGATCGCGAAGATCCGCTCGCGCGGCTCCTTGGGCAGTTTGAACGCCTGGAAGAGCACGTAGCCGAGCAGCGCGACGCCCGACACGATCAGCAGCGTCTGGATGACATCGACGTACTGGACCAGCGCCCACATCACCGCGACCGCGACGAGACCGGTGCCGTAGAGCGTGAGTTCGGTCGACTTCGACAGCGGTTCGGGCGGCTCGCCGGCACCCTTGAGCGCCTTCTTGCCGAGCACGAACACGACCAGCCCGGCGAGCATGCCGAGGCCGGCGAGACCGAAGCCGTAAGCCCAGCCGACGGTCTGCCCGAGGTATCCGGCGAG
>JBIQKN010000147.1:0-3289 GCA_044506565.1 Sphingomonadales bacterium
GCGAGCAGGCGGTTGTGCGCCCAGATCAGCGCCTCGCCGTCGATGTTCTCCTTGAGCAGCCCCTCGCGCATCATCAGCCCGAGGCTCTTGCGCGCGCGGCGGTAAGGCTCGTCGGCCTTCTTGTAGACGATGTGCCTGAGGTCGTTGAGCCGGCCCGGCTGCGCGGGCTTGCCATTGGCCAGCCACTTCTCGCGCGACTGCCCACCCTTCCACGCGCGGGTAGTGAAACCGAGGATCTCGACCTTGACCCCGCAGCGCTCGAGCGTGCGCGCCATGATGTCGGCGCTGATCGCGGCGATCGAGATCGGCCGCCCCCGCATCGAGCCCGAGTTGTCGATCAGCAGGGTGACGACCGTGTCCTTGAACTCCTGGTCGCGCTCGACCTTGTAGCTCAGCGAGTGCCCGGGGCTGACCACTACGCGCGCCAGCCTCGCGGCGTCGAGCAGGCCTTCTTCCTGGTCGAAGTCCCACGCGCGGTTCTGCTGCGCCATCAGCCGCCGCTGCAAGCGATTGGCGAGCCGGGTGACCACGCCCTGCAAGCCGGTCAGCTGGCTGTCGAGATAGGCGCGCAGCCGGTCGAGCTCCTCGAAGTCGCACAGCTCGGTCGCCTCGACGATCTCGTCGAACTCGTCGGTGAAGACCTTGTAGTCGAACGTGTCGGGCAGGTCGGTCCACGGGCGGTTCGGGCGCACGGGCATCATGCCCTCCTCGCCCTCGTCGCCGGGCTCACCCTCGCTCATCTCGGTCTCGGCCTCGACCTCCTCGCCGGTCTCTTCCTCGCCCTCGCCGTCGCTGCTGTCGCCGGGGACCTGCTCCTGCCGCAGGTCCTGGCTGCCGTCCTCGTCGTCCTCGCCTTTCTCGTCGTCCTCGCCGCCGGCGTCGTCCTCGCCGCCTTCGTCCTCCCCGGCCTCGTCGGTCGGTTCAGCCTCGACCAGCTCGAGGTGGCGCAGCATGTCGATCGCCAGCGACTGGAATGCCTGCTGGTCGTCGATCGTCAGCGCGAGTCGCTCGAAGTCGTCGCCGGTGCGGCTTTCGACGAACTCGCGCACCAGTTCAACGCCCTCGCGCGCCGCCTCGGGGGCCGGCTGCCCGGTCAGCTCCTCGCGCAGCATCAGCGCCAGCGCGGTCTGGATCGGCACATCGCCCGCGTTCGCGGCGCGCACGATCGGGTCGGTGGCGGTGCGCAGCTCGGTCGCCGCGGCGAGGTTCTCGCGCATGCCCGCGTAGTTGTTCTCGCCTAGCGCCTCATAGCGGACGCGCTCGATCGCGTCGTAGCATGCCCGCGCCTCGGGCTCGGTCGGCATGCCGCGCCGGTGGAGCGCCTCGTCGTGGTGCCGCAGCCTGAGGGCAAAGCTGTCGGCGAACCCGCGCGCCTCGGCGGCCTGGTCGCGCGGCAGGGCGCGGCCCGGCATCGGCACGCGCAGCGACTTGCCCTGCACCGCCGGCGCCTCGGAAGTCCACGCGACCTCGGCCTCGGGATCGTGCCCGATCGCCCGCGCGGCGCCGGTCAGCGCGGTCTTGAAGCGGTCGAGGGGGGATTCGTCGGCCATGTCTCGGTTGCAGTGCACGAAAGTACGCGTCGCGGCGGTATAGGGGCCCGCGGCCTGCGCACAACCGCCTTTTCCGCCACGACCCGGCGGACTCGCCGTCCCCTTCCCTTCCCCCGCCATTCGCCCTAATCGATGGAAAGGCTTACGGAGGACGCCCGATGCAAATCGTCCGCACGATCGTCTGGGTGCTGCTGCTCGTCGCCCTGGTGATTTTCTCGATCAACAACTGGAACCCGGTGCAGGTGAAGATCTGGGAAGGCCTCGTGCTCGAGACCAAGATCCCGGCGCTGGTGGTGGTTTCGCTGCTGCTCGGGCTGGTGCCGATGTGGCTGCTGCACCGGATGAGCCAGTGGTACTACAAGCGCCGCCTGGGCTCGCTCGAGAACGCCGCGCGCGCCGCGGCGATGGCGCCGGTCCCCACGCCGCCGCCCGCCGCCGATCCCGTGCCGGAGGAACTGCGCGTCGAGATGCCGCCGCCGGCCGCCGAAACCCCTCCCGCGAACGAAACGGACCCGCTCAAGCCGTGACCAACCCGATCTACCTCGCGCTCGACCTGCCGCAGCTCGACGCGGCCAAGGCGCTGGCCGAGAAGGTCAAGGCGCACGTCGGCGGGTTCAAGCTCGGGCTCGAGTTCTTCTGCGCGCACGGCCACCACGGCGTGCACGAGATCGCCCATGTCGGGTTGCCGATCTTCCTCGATCTCAAGCTGCACGACATTCCCAACACCGTCGCGGGCGCGATGCAGGCGATCCACGTGCTCGAACCGGCGATCGTCACGGTCCATGCGAGCGGCGGGCGGGCGATGATGGAGGACGCCAAGGCCGCCGCCGCGCTCGGCACCAAGGTCGTCGCGGTGACGATGCTGACCAGCCTCGACGACCGCGACCTCAGGCGCACCGGCGTCGAGGGGAGCGCGCACGACCAGGTCCTGCGGCTGGCCGAACTGGCCCATGCTGCCGGCCTCGACGGGGTGGTCTGCTCGGGTCACGAGGTGGCCGCGGTCCGCCGCCAGTGGAAGGACGGGTTCTTCGTCGTGCCGGGGCTGCGCCTCAACGGCGCCACGGGCGACCAGAAGCGCGTCGTCACCCCGCGCCAGGCGCGCGACGACGGCGCCAGCGTGCTCGTCGTCGGACGGCCGATAAGCCGCGCCGAGGAGCCGATCGCGGCGGCACGCGCGATCGAGGCGACGCTCTAACGGCCTCTCGACTTGGCGACAATTCGCTCTAAGTGCGCCGCATGTCCGAACGCCTGATCAAGATCTGCGGCCTCAACACCCCCGAAGCCGTCGATGCCGCCGTCGCCGCCGGCGCGACGCACATCGGCCTGGTCCATTACCCGCCGAGCCCGCGGCACGTGACGCTCGAGCAGGCGGCCGCGTTGCGGGCGCGCACGCCCAACCGGGTCAAGATCGTACTGCTGCTGGTCAACGAGCAGCCGCAGCCGACCGCTCTGGCGATCCAGGCGGTCAAGCCCGACGTGGTCCAGTTCCACGGCAGCGAGACGCCCGAATGGCTCGCGCTGCTGAAGCAGAACACCCCGCTGGAGATCTGGAAGGCGATCGGCGTCAGCGGGATCGACAACCTCGAGCGCGCGCAGCGTTACAAGGACGCGGCGCACCGCCTGCTCTACGACGCCCCGGCGAAGAAACTGCCCGGCGGCACCGGCCTCGCGTTCGACTGGTCGCTGCTCGCGCAGTTCCGACACACGATGCCGTGGGGCCTCGCCGGCGGCCTCACCCC
>JBIQKN010000046.1:0-6639 GCA_044506565.1 Sphingomonadales bacterium
CGCCGCCGCGGCAAACTGATACAAACCGCCTGTGGACCTCGTGTCTCGTTCGGCTATCCTCGGCCCAAAACAGCAGCTTGAGGAGGCAGCGATGTGTGAGCTCGACCAGCTGAACGAGATGGCCCCCGAATCTGCCGGCGTAAGCCGGCGGCAGTTCGGCAAGTTCGGCGCCGTGGCCAGCCTGGGCGCCGCGTTCACCCCGTGGGCCACGGCCTGCGCGCAGGGCGCCGGCGGCCTCGTCGAGAACGACGTCTCCTTTGCCGCCCCCGGCGGGACGATGGACGCCTTCTTCGTCCACCCGGGCGAGGGCAAGCACCCGGCGGTGATCCTGTGGCCCGACATCGCCGGGCTGCGCGACGCCAAGAAGGTCATGGCCCGCCGCCTCGCCTCGTCGGGTTACGCGGTGCTGGTGGTCAACCCATTCTACCGCAGCGCCCCGGCGCCGCAGTTCGCCGACTTCGCCGACTTCCGCGACAACGGCGGGTTCCAGAAGGTCGGCCCGTGGATGGCCGAGAACACCCACGACAACCTGGTCGCGACGGCGAAGGCCGTGGTCGCCTGGCTCGATCAGCAGGACGCGGTCGACACCGCCCGCGGCATCGGCAACCAGGGCTACTGCATGGGCGGCCCGTTCACCGTGCGCACCGCCTTCGCGGCGCCAGAGCGGGTCAAGGCGGCGGCCTCGTTCCACGGCGGCGGGCTGGTCACCAACCAGCAGGACCCCGACGACCCGAACGTCCCCATCAAGCTCCTGCCGCAGACCCAGGCGAGCTACCTGTTCGCGATCGCCAGGAACGACGACGAGCGGGCGCCGGACGAAAAGGACCAGCTCAAGGCGGCCGCCGAGGCCGCCGGGCGGCCGGCCGAGGTCGAAGTCTACCAAGGCGACCACGGCTGGACCGTGCCCGACAGCCCGGTCTACGACGAGGCCGAGGCCGAGCGCGCCTGGGCCCGGCTGCTGGCCCTCTACGAGAGCGCCCTCTAGCCCGCCGGGCCAAGCTGGACCCCCATCGCGAAAGGTCTATCCTCGCTTCCGGGAAGGAAGCGAGGGAGGCGAGTCGTGTGCGACCAGGACCAGCTTGCTCGGATGGGAGATTTGGCCAGGCGCCGGCGGGGGAGCGGCGGCGTCAACCGCCGCGAGTTCGCGGTGCTTGGGGTCGCGGCGACGGCGGCAGCGCTGGCCCCGCTCGACCGCGCCGCAGCGCAGGCCGGCGGGCGTCGTGAGACGACTGTCGGGTTCGACGTGCCCGGCGGGCGGATGGACGGGTTCTTCGTCCACCCGGCGCAGGGCAAGAACCCCGCGATAATCGTCTGGCCCGACATCGCCGGCATTCGCGACTCGTTCATGGCGATGGCCCGGCGGCTCGCGGCGCAGGGCTACGCGGTGCTCGTGCTCAATCCCTATTACGCCGACCAGGAAGCGCCCCAGTTCGACGACTTCGACGCCTTCCGCGAGCAGGGCGGCATGGAGAAGGTCTCCCCCTGGCGCGAGAAGCTGACGCCGATGGTGGTGATGGATGTCGCCCGGGCGGTGGTCGCCTATCTCGACGGCGACGAGGCGGTCGACACCGCGCGCGGGATCGGCGTGCAGGGCTATTGCATGGGCGGCCCGTTCGCGGTGTGGACCGCCGCCGCCGCGCCCCAGAGGGTCAAAGCAGCGGCCTCGTTCCACGGCGGCCGGCTGGTGGGTGAGGAGGATACCTCGCCGGTCAGGATGATCGGCCAGACCCAGGCGAGCTTGCTGTTCGCCATCGCCCGCGACGACGACCGCAATTCGCCGGGTGACAAGGACGCGCTCAAGGCGGCCGCCGAGGCGGCGGGGCGCCCGGCGCAGGTCAGGGTCTTCCGCGCCGACCACGGCTGGACCGTGGCGGATTCGCCGGCCTACAACTACGACGAGGACGACGCCTCGTGGGAGATGCTGCTCGACCTCTACGAAGCCGCGCTCTGAGCCCCCGGCTCAGCCGCCCGGCAGGTTCTTGCGCTCGAGCGTAACCTCGGGGTCGCTGCACCAGCGGCAGTCCGGGCCGACGAACCCTTTGGCGGCCTCGGCGTCGCCGCGCAGTTGCCACTCGAGCCAGTCGACCACGATCCGCGCCGCCTTGCCGCCGTTCGGCTCGAAGTAGGTGCCGCCATGGCCGACCGGCAGGTTGGCCATCGCAGCCGGAACGTGGTCGATCCGCGCGAAGTCGTCCATCCCGTTGACGTAGGCGATATCGGTCGGTCCGCCGAGCACGTAGAGCACGGGGGTATGCAGCGCTTTCAGCAGGTCCTTGGTCACCTGCATCCCGCCGATCGCCTGCGCCGAGGTGTTGAAGATGCCGCTGTTCTGAACCACGACCGTCTTCAGCCGCGGGTCGCCCGCCAGTTCGAGCGCCTGCAACCCGCCGCAGCTGAACCCGCCGATCGCCACTGCCTCGGGGTCGATCAGCGCGGCGTAGCGCTCGTCGGCGAGCGCCCAGTCGAGCGCTCCCTTGAGATCGGCCGCCGAAGTCGGCGGCGTCGGCAATCCGGCATCCGTGGCCGGCGCGCGCGGCGGGGCCGGCGGCTCCTTGGCGTTGGGGCCGTTGCGCCACTTGCCCGGCGCGATCACGAGGTAGCCGTGCGATGCGATTTCCGACAGGTGAAGCCGCGAGCTGGCGCCGTCGTCGGCGCATCCGCCGTTGCCCCATACGAACAGGCCGAGCTTTCCCGCACCTGGGGCGGAGATGTCGGCCGGACGGTAGACGACGTGATCGGGCAGCGCGGGGTCGACTTCCATCAGCGCCGGGTAGGGCCCGCTGCCGGGCGTGTCGGGGATGCGGTTCTGCGCAGCGAACACCGCGGCCATGTCGTTGGCGGGCGGCGCCGGTTGCGCCAGCGCCGCGGCTCCCGAGAGCAGCACCGCGGCCCCGAGCGCCAGTCTGCCGATCCTCATCGTCATCTCCCCTTGTTCTCGTTTCGACTCCGCCTGTAACACCACGCATCCTCGCGCGACAACGGCGGGGCAGCGAGCGGGGCGGGGGAGTAGTCGGATGGCCGAGAGCTGGATTTCGAACGTGCGGCGCGGCTGGTTGCCGGCCGTCCTGATGCTGCTGGCAGCGCCGGCACCCGCGTCGGCCTCGGCGGCCTCGGGCCTCTCGCTCGACGGCGCGCGGATCGACGCGATGCTGCAGTCGATGGTCGAGCAGGGCCGCGTGGTGGGCGCCGAGGTGCTCGTATGGAAGGACGGGCGCGAGGTGCACTACGGCAGTGCCGGCCTCGCCGACCGCGAGGAGGGCCGCCCATTCACGCGCGACACGCTGGTGCAGATCTACTCGATGACCAAGCCGGTCACCGGGGTCGCGCTGATGCAGCTGTGGGAACAGGGCAGGTTCGGCCTCGACGATCCGCTCGAGCGCTACCTGCCGCAGTTCGCCGAGGTGCAGGTGTGGGACGAGGCCGAGCCCGACAAGCTGCGCCCGCCGAGCCGGAAGATCACCATCCGCGACGTGCTGCGCCACACCGCCGGCTTCACTTACGGCAACGCCGGCCATCCGAGCGATCCCGTCTGGAACGCGCTCATGCCGCTCTCGCCGGACCACACGCTCGAGCGCTTCGCCGAGCTGATGCCGCAGGTCCCGCTGCTCTACGACCCGGGCACCCACTGGCACTACAGCGCCGGAGTCGACGTGCAGGCGCGACTGGTCGAGGTGCTCTCGGGCCAGCCGTTCGACGCGTACGTGCGCGACCATGTCTTCCGCCCGCTCGGCATGACGCAGTCGTGCTGGAAGTGCCCCGCCGAGATGCTGCCGCGCCTCGCGGCGATCTACGAATCCGAGGGCGGCGCCCCGCTGACGCGCATGCCCGAGGAGACGTGGCTGCGCTCGAGCTTTGCGGGCAACCCGATGACCGAGGGCGGCTCGGGGATCGTCACCACGATCGACGAATACATGCGCTTTGCGCGCATGCTGCTCGGCGAGGGCGAGCTCGACGGGGTGCGCATCCTGCAGCCCGCCACGGTGCGGCTGATGGCGACCGACCACCTCGACCCGCGGATTCCGGACAGCGACCGCCTGTGGCTGCCGACCAAGGGCTCGGGCGGTTTCGGGTTCGACTTTTTCGTCCGCACCGGCCCGCCGAGGACGCCGCAGGAGAACCGCGGCGCGGTCGGCGAGTTCTTCTGGGACGGCTATCCCTCGATGCTGTTCTGGGTCGATCCGCTCAACGACATGGCGGTGGTCTTCGCCACGCAGAAGGTCCCCTTCGACGTGACGCTCCATCACGACATCCGCGATGCGGTCTACGGCGAGGACTATGCCGGCCGATAATCCCCGTGTGTCGGGGGCGCGGCCGCGTTACGCGGCCAGCGCCCTCGACGGGATATTTCGCTCGATCAGGCCGCCGAACGCATCGACGAAGCTCTTGAAGAAAGCTTCGGTCTGCTCGTTGACCAGGTGCCCGTCGGCATCGAACAGCGTGCCGGTGTTGCCGACATAAGCCTCGGGCTGCTGCAGCACCGGCATGTCGAAGAAGCTCAGCGCCTGCCGCAGGTGGTGGTTGGCGCCGAATCCGCCGAGCGCGCCCATCGAGGTGCTCATCACTGCCGCCGGCTTGCCGCTCCACACCGCCTGGCCGTAGGGCCGCGAGCCGACGTCGATCGCGTTCTTGAGCCCGCCCGGGACCGAGCGGTTGTACTCGGGGGTGACGAACAGCACCGCGTCGGCGTCGCGCACCGCGTCGCGAAAGCGGGTCCACGCCGCGGGAGGGGTCTCGCCGTCGAGGTCCTCGTCGTAGAGCGGCAGGTCGCCGATCTCGACAAGACGGAACGCGAGGTTCGCCGGCGCCAGGCGGGCCAGCGCCTGCGCGGCCTTCCGGCTCAGCGAGCCTTCTCGCAGGCTGCCGACGATAACGGCCACATCGTAAGTCTGGGACATGGGAGCTTCTCCGTAATTGGAAATGGCAGGCCGGGCCGCAGCCCGGCCTTCGTGGGGGGTTGGTTTCAGCGGGCGTCGACGAGCACCAGCTCGCTGTCTTCGAGCGCGGTCACCTCGATCCGTTCGAGCCCGGTGATCGCGGCGCCGTCGCGGGCGTTGACCTCGACCTCGCCGACGCGGACCTTGCCGGTCGCCGGCACGAGGTAGAGGTGGCGGTCGGCACCGGTGTCGTAAGTCACCGTCTCGCCGGCCTTGACCGTCGCGCCGAGCACGCGCGCCTCGGCGCGGATCGGCAGCGCGTCATCGCCCTCGAAGCCCGAAGCGAGCGGCACGAAGCGCCCGTCGCGGTCGTCCTTCGGGAACGGCCGCGCGCCCCAGCTCGGCTCGCCGCCGCGCCGGTCGGGGATGATCCAGATCTGGAACAGCGTCGTGGTCTCGTCCTCGAGGTTGTACTCGGCATGCTGAATCCCGGTCCCGGCCGACATCACCTGCACGTCGCCGGCCTCGGTACGCCCGGCGTTGCCGAGGCTGTCCTTGTGCGAGATCGCGCCCTGCCGGACGTAAGTGATGATCTCCATGTCGCGGTGCGGATGCGGCGGGAAGCCGGTCTTCGGCGCGATCTCGTCGTCGTTCCACACCCTCAGCTGGCCCCAGTTGGTCCGCGCCGGGTCGTGGTAGTCGGCGAACGAGAAGTGATGCCTGGTGTCGAGCCAGCCGTGGTCGGCGCCGCCGAGGCTCGCGTAAGGCCTGAGTTCGATCATCGTCGTGTCCTTTCGGAATCGCTGTCTTGGCCCTGCAGATGGCGCTTGCAGGCTCTCAGGAAAACCCGGATAAACTCGTTCAAAATGTTCGAGAGAGTTGAATAGTGGAGATCGGCCAGCCGACCTTCGACCAGCTGCGCATCTTCCTCGCGGTGGCCGAGGAAGGCAGCTTCAACCGCGCTGCGAAACGGCTCGGCCGCGCGCTCTCGGTGATCAGCTACGGGATCGCGACGCTCGAGGCGCAGCTCGGCGTGCGGCTGTTCGAACGCGAGGGCTCGCGCCGCCCCGAGCTGACCGACGCCGGCCGCGCGCTGCTCGCCGATGCGCGCGCGGTGGCCGGCGAGGTCGACGGGCTGATGGCCCGCGCCCGCGGCATCCGCCAGGGGCTCGAGACCGAACTCTCGCTGGCGGTCGACGTGATGTTCCCGAGCGCGGTCGTCGCCAGCGTGCTGCGCGATTTCCAGGCGGTGTTCCCGACCGTCGACCTCAGGCTCCACGTCGAGGCGCTCGGTGCCGTCGCCGCGCTGGTGCTCGACGGGAAGGCCGACCTCGCGATCGGCGGGCCCGACTTCATCGATCACCCCGAGCTCGAGCGCGGCGCGATCGGCCACGTCGAACTGGTCCCGGTCGCCGCGCCCGGACATCCGCTCGCCCGGCAGCGCAAGATCGCGCCCGGCGACACTCGCCAGCACCTCCAGCTCGTGCTCACGGACCGTTCACCGCTGACCGCGGGGCAGGACTTCTCTGTCCTCAGCCCGCGCACCTGGCGGCTGGCCGACCTCGGCGCCAAGCACGCGCTGCTGCTCGAGGGCATCGGCTGGGGCAACATGCCGCGGCACGCGGTCGCCGGCGACCTCGCCGCCGGCCGCCTGGTCGAGCTGCACCCGCCCGAAGCGCCACCGGTGCAATACACCCTCCACGCGCTGTGGCGCCGCGACACCCGCCCGGGCCCGGCCTCGAGCTGGATGCTCGAGGCCATGACG
>JBIQKN010000046.1:6739-9967 GCA_044506565.1 Sphingomonadales bacterium
CCATGATCATTCCCCCGCCAGGCGACCCGCGCCCCCTATCGGCGCGCCCGCACGGCGGCAACGTCAGCCGAACCAGTAGCAGGTCCCGCGCATCTCGAGGCTGATCCGCGCAGGCGCGTCGGGGCCGGCGAGCGGGTTGTCGAACGCCCCGTGCGGCATCAGCTGCGCGCGTTCGGGATCGCTCTCGCTGGTCTTGAACACGATCGCCTCGTCGGGCGTCATGTCCGGATAGTAGTACCAGCGGTGCCCCGGGTTGTAGGCCAGCAGGTAGTTCGCGAAGCTCCACTCGGGGCTGCCGTCGAGCGGGTCGAAGATCGCGTCGCAGTCGAGCAGGTCCTCGGGGGCGACGCTCGGCCAGGCGCAGAGCCCCAGCGGCACGTCCTGCGTACCGCCGGCGAGCGAGCGCCAGACGTTGTACTGCGCGCTGCGGGCTATCGTTCGGCCGGCAGGCGCCGTTTTCGCGCGCATCGCCGCGGCGGCTTCGCTGGCCATGTCGACATGGACGAACCGCGCCGGATGCGAGTTGTCGTGCGCCGCGTTGGCGCCGGTCTTCTCGGAGAAGCGCAGGATGCCCATCGGGGTCATCACCACCGCGTCGCACCCGGTCAGCTGATGGAGCAGCGCGGCGATCTCGTCGCGGTGCACTTCGGCCACCGCCGCGAGGTCGGTCAGGTCGGCCACGGCGCTCCTGTGCTCGACCAGCGTGAACCCCTCGCGGTCGAGCGAGCCGTCGATCCCGCGCGCGTCGCGGATCGTCACTTCGGCCGGCTTGAGCGGGACGAAGTCCTTCTCGTGCGCGTTGGCGTAGAAGTAGGGCTTCTTCTCGGTCCGTTCCGAATAGCCGATCGTGGCGCGCACGTCCGTCATGCCGGCTCGAACTCCTCGGTGTCGATCGTCGGCCGGATTGCGTCGTGGTAGCGGTGCCCGGCAACCGTCTCCTCGTTGATCAGCGCGCCCGCTGCTTCGAGCAGGTCCTGCGGAACCTCGAGCTCCCACGCCGCGTGGTTGTCGGCCAGGTGTTGCAGGTCTGTCGTCCCCGGGATCACGTGCAGGTGATCGCCGCGCGACAGCACCCAGGCGAGCGCCAGCTGCGCCGCGGTCATCTTGGCCTCGCTGGCCAGCTCGCCGAGCCGGTCGATCAGCGCGAGGTTGTGCGGCCAGTTCTCGGCATTGAACCGCGGCATCTTGGTCCTGAGGTCTGCGTCCTCGAGCGTTGCCGGATCGCGCAGCAGCCCGGCGAGCGCGCCGCGCCCGACCGGCGAGAACGCGACCAGCGCGATACCCAGCTCGCGGCAGGTCTCGAGCACGCCGAGCTCGACGTTGCGCGTCCACAGCGAGTACTCGGTCTGCACCGCGCCGACCGGGTGCACCGCGTGCGCCTCGCGCACGTGCCGCGCCGACCACTCGGACACCCCGTAAGCGCCGATCTTGCCGGCCTCGATCGCCCGGGCCATCGCGCCGACCGAATCCGCGACCGGCACCTTCGGGTCGAACCGGTGCATGTAATAGAGGTCGATGTGGTCGGTCTGCAGCAGCCGCAGGCTCTCGTCGATCGCTTGCTCGATCGCCGCCGGCGAGCAGTCGACCCCGCGCCGCGGGCCGTCGACGACGATGCCGCATTTCGAGGCGAGGAAGAATTCGGACCGGCGGCTTTTGAGCGTCTCGCCGATCAGCGCCTCGTTCTGGCCGCCGCCGTAGATCCGCGCGGTATCGAGGTGATTATAGCCGAGGTCGAGCGCGCGGGCGAGCAGCCGGGCGCCCTCCTCGGGGCCCGGCGGCGTGCCGTAGGCCCACGACAGGTTCATGCAGCCGAGGCCCACCGGGTGGAGCTCGGTTCCGGCGATGGTACGGGTCCTGGTAGTCATGGCCGCCTCCTGTGCAGAGACGGCCCGGCCGGTGCAAGCCCTTACAATCCCGCGAGAGTGTTCTTCGCCCAGGTGTAGAACTCGTCCTGCTTGTTCCCGAGTTCGTCGGTCGAACGGCGGTAGCCGGCCGGGTCCTCGTCGATGTTGGCGCTGCGCCACTTGGCCTGGTGCGAAGCCAGTGCCTGGCGCATCTCGAAGAACTTGCTCTCGAACTCGCGAGCCACGTCGGGCTTCGCCTGGAGCCGGGCGTCGGCCTTGATCGACCCCATCATCTCGGCAACGAGCGTGGCAAAGCGCGTGCGCAGCCGGACGATGTCGCGCACCGCGCGGTCGCCCGAGGTCTTGACCGCTTCCTGCATCTGCCTGTGGGTCTCCTGAGCCTCGCTCAGGATGCGGTCCAGTTCAGCCATCACATGCCCCTGCGTCATTATGTCTTGTGCGCTGAGAATCAGCTTAGCTCGCGAACTAGTCAAGATTGGTTAACGCGGGGGAAATTCGGCCCCCCGCGCGCCTACGACCAGCCGTCCTGCTTCTCGAGATCGGCCGCCAGTTCGCCGATCACCCGGTAGCAGTCGAGCACCTGCGCCACCGAGCTGTTCGGCTCGCGCCCCTCGCGGATCGCGGCCACGAACTCGCGGTCCTGCAGCTCGATGCCGTTGTTCGACACCGCCACGCCGGAGAGGTCGACCGGCTCTTCCTTGCCCGTCACGAGGTCGTCGTAGCGGGCGATGTAGGTGCCGGTGTCGCCGATGTAGCGGAAGAAGGTGCCGAGCGGGCCGTCGTTGTTGAACGACAGGCTCAACGTGCAGATCGCCCCGCTCTCGCTCTTGAGCTGGATCGACATGTCCATCGCGATGCCGAGCTCGGGATGCTTGGGCCCCTGGATCGCGTTGGCCTTGACGATCTTGCCGGCCTGGTAGGCGAACAGGTCGATCGTATGCGCCGCGTGGTGCCACAGCAGGTGGTCGGTCCACGAGCGGGGCTCGCCCTTGGCGTTCATGTTCTTGCGGCGGAAGAAGTAGGTCTGCACGTCCATCTGCTGGATCGTCAGCTCGCCGGCCGTGATCCGGTTGTGCACCCACTGGTGGCTCGGGTTGAACCGCCGGGTGTGCCCGACCATGCACACGAGCCCGGTTTCCTGCTGCTTCTTCTGCACCGCCTCGGCGTCGCCCCAGCTGTCGGACAGAGGGATCTCGACCTGCACGTGCTTGCCCGCGTCCATGCAGGCGATCGCCTGCTCGGCGTGCATCTGCGTCGGCGTGCACAGGATCACCGCATCGACGTCGTCGCGCGCCAGCGCTTCGCCGAGCTCGGTGCCCGAGTGCTTCGCGCCGTACTTGGCCGCCACCTCCGCCGCCTGCTC
>JBIQKN010000046.1:10067-22665 GCA_044506565.1 Sphingomonadales bacterium
GCTCGGTGCCCGAGTGCTTCGCGCCGTACTTGGCCGCCACCTCCGCCGCCTGCTCGGCGCGGCGGGAGATGACCGAGACGATCTCGACCCCGTCGATGTTCTTGAGGCCGTCGAGGTGCTTTTCACCGAAGGCGCCGGCGCCGGCGAGGGCAATGCGCATGGGGGATCTCCTGCTCTTCCCCCTCCGCCTGCGGGAGGGGCTAGGGTGGGTCGGTCTGTGGAGGCGGACAACTGGCCCACCCCCGGCCCCTCCCGCAAGCGGGAGGGGAGAATGGTCAAGCCTCGGCCAGGCTGTGTCCGCTCATCACCTTGCGCGGCTCGAGCGGCTCGCCGGCGATGTCCTCCGGCTGGAGGATCAGCGCGCCGAGCGCGGTGTTCGAGGCCGGGATGTGGTAGAAGGTGTAGAGGTCCTTCACCTTGTCGCCGAGCGCGCCGCGCATGATCAGCCACATCACCAGCTCGATCCCTTCCGAGCCGGATTCGCGCAGGTACTCGATGTGCGGCATCTTGCTCAGCTCTTCGGGGTCGTTGATCAGCCGGTCGATGAAGTTCAGGTCGAACTCCTTGTTGATCAGCCCGGCGCGCGGCCCCTGGAGCTGGTGGCTCATGCCGCCGGTGCCCCAGACTTGGACCTTGAGGTCCTCGGGGAAGCTCTCGACCGCGGCCTTGATGCTGTCGCCGAGCGCGAAGCAGCGGCGGCCCGACGGCGGCGGGTAGGTTACCACGTTGACCGGCATCGGGATCACCTTGCACGGCCACTCGCTCGGCTCGCCGAAGATCATCGACAGCGGCACGGTGCAACCGTGGTCGACATCCATCTGGTTCATGATGGTCATGTCGAAGTCGTCGAGGATCAGGCTCTGGGCGATATGCCAGGCGAGGTCCGGGTGGCCGATCACATCGGGCACCGGGCGCGGGCCCCAGCCCTCGTCGGCCGGCTTGAACCGCTCGGCGCAGCCGATCGCGAACGTCGGGATGATGTTCATGTCGAACGCGCTGGCGTGGTCGTTGTAAACCAGGATCACCACGTCGGGCATGTTCTCGGGCCTGGCGATCCACTGACGGATCGGCTCGTAGCCGCGGAACACCGGGCCCCAGTAGTCGTCGCCGGTCTTGCCGGTCTGGATCGCCGCGCCCAGCGCGGGGATGTGGCTCGAGGTGATGCCGGCGGTAATGCGGGCCATGGTCAGCGTCCTTCCTTGAGCGAGCGAACGCCCTCGGGCGAACGGCCGCCCTTGAGCATCATCTCGGCATATTCTTCCTGGGTCATCCCGGTCATCGAGCCGGCGGCGAACTGGAAGCTCTTCTTGTCGGTCGAGAAAAGCTTGGACAGGAAATAGATGTTCCCGCCGCAGTCGATCATCCGGTTGTAATCGCGGTCGAGCACGGCCTGCTTGGCTTCCTCGGACAGATCCCACTCGTCGAGATAGGCGCGCTCGTTGGCGAGGAACCGCTCCCGGTTCTCCTCTTTCATCAGGCTCATCGCGAACTGGTTGAGCCAGTAGCCCTGCCGCGCGCGCTTGGCGGTGAACACCCTCGTGCCGGGGATGTCGTCGAACTGCGCGAGGTACTCGTGGATGTTGATGCGCTCTTTCTTCTTGTCGCTCATTGCTCGGTCCATTCGTAGGCAAGCGGCGCCTCGCGGAACGCGAAGCGGTCGAGGTGGCGTTCGATCACGCCGCGCAGGTGCACGTTGCGTTCGTGTTCGCCGGTCGTCAGCGTGATCGCGATGCCGGTCGGGCGCGCGGTCATCACCGCGCTCTCGGTATCGCTGAACGGAAACACGCCCATCCCGTCGCCCTCGTCGTAGCTGGTCGCCATCTTGTGGCTCCAGTGGCTGACGAGCTGCTGGATATAGCGTTCGGGCTTCGCGCAGTGCGCGAACCCCTGGGCGGTAAAGGCGGTTTCCTTCTCGGTCATCGTCCCTGTGACTTCAGTCTGGCGTCGAGCCGCGGGAACACCCGCCGCGCGTTGCCTTCGAAGATCGCGTGCCTGGCCGCGTCGTCGAGCGGCAGCGCATCGACATAGCGCTTGGTGTCGTCGAAATAATGGCCGGTCGTCGGATCGATCCCGCGCACCGCGCCGACCATCTCGCTGCCGAACAGGATGTTCTTGGTGTCGATCACCTCGGCCAGCAGGTCGACGCCCGGCTGGTGGTAGACGCAGGTATCGAAATAGACGTTGTTCATCAGGTGCGCATCCAGCGCCGGCTGCTTGAGCATGTCCGCGAGTCCGCGGTACCGGCCCCAGTGGAATGGCACCGCGCCGCCGCCGTGCGGTATGATGAATCGCAAACTCGGAAAGCGGCCGAACAGGTCGCCCTGCAGCAGCTGCATGAAGGCGACGGTATCGGCGGCGAGGTAGAACCCGCCGGTCGCGTGCATCGCCGGGTTGCAGCTGCCCGAGACGTGGATCATCGCCGGCACGTCGAGCTCGCACATGACCTCGTAGATCGGGAACCAGTACTCGTCGGTCAGCGGCGGATGGGTGAAATGCCCGCCGCCGGGATCGGGGTTGAGATTGCAGCCGACGAAACCGAGCTCCTCGACGCAGCGGCGCAGCTCGCGGATGCTCGCCGCGAGGTCCGCCTTCGGGCTCTGCGGCAGCATGCACACGCCGGTGAACCATTCGGGATAGAGCTCGGTCACGCGGTAGATCAGGTCGTTGCAGGCGATCGACCACGCCTCGCTGACCGTCTGGTCGCCGACATGGTGCGCCATCGCGCTCGCCCGCGGCGAGAAGATCGTGTGGTCGCCGCCGCGCTCCTTGATCAGCCGCAGCTGGTTGGTCTCGATCGTCTCGCGGATCTCGTCGTCGGAGATCGCCGGGTAGGGCGGGGGCGCCTTGCCTTCCTTGAACGCCGCCTTCTGCGCGTCGCGCCACTGGTCGTGCGCGGCCGGAGCCGTGGTATAGTGGCCGTGGCAGTCGATGATCAGCGTCATGCCCTGTCTTTCCTCTCGTTCTCCATGCCCTTTGCCGCCCGGCGCTGCAGGACGACGGTGCTGCGGGTCATCACCGGCTCGACGCCGAGACCTTCGAGCGTGTGGGCCGATTCCTCCATCTCCGCCGCGCGGCGCACCCCGTGGATTTCCATCCGCTCGCGATTGTAGGCAACCCGCTCGGCCCAGCCGATAGCCTTCTCCGACGCGTCGAGCGAGGCCATGACCTCGTCGAACACCCCGGCCGCCTCGGCCGCGGCGGCGCATTCCCAGCTCAGCGCCTCGATCCCCTTGACCATGACCGAGCGGACCATCTTGATCGTCGAGGCGCGGCCGACCTCGTCGCCGACCACCCGTACGCTGGTGAACCCGAGCGCCTCGAGCAGCGGTTGCGCGGCGATCGCGTGCGGCCCCGCGACGAGCAGCGGGACGGCCATGCCCTTGTCGACCGGCGCCATCACCGCGACGTCGACGTAGCGCCCGCCCGCGGCTTCGATCGCCGCCGCCGCCTCGCGCTTGGTCTGCGGCGCCACCGAGTTCATGTCGCACCACAGCGCGCCTTCGGGCATCAGTGGGGCGTAGTCGCGCGCCGCCTCGACTGCGGAATCGGCTGTCACCAGCGCGAGGATGAACGCGCACCCGCCGAGCGCCGTCGCCGCGTCGTTCCCGGTCTCGACGCCGTAGGCCGCCATCGCCGCCCGCCGTTCGGGGAGGATGTCCCACGCGCGAGTCTGGCCGCGCCACCCTTCCGCGCCCACGAAGGCTTCGCCGGCTTCTCCGAAGCCGATCAGCGCCACGAGGGGCGGGGGGAGGGAGTTCGAACCGTCTGTCATCTTTCGGCGCCGCCGTTACAGAATGTATGTATTACATACAAGTTTGCCAGGGGGCTCGGGGCACCCTTGACGCAAGCCCCCGCCCGGGTCCACCGGGCGGGCGCACATGAACCGGAAGGAGTCGCGCGAATGAGCGGTGTCGTCGTCCAGAACATCGAACGGGTCCCCCTTGAGGTGGTCGACGGCCTCGGTGCCTGCGGCGTTGCCACGGTGCACGAATCGCAGGGCCGCACCGGCCTTCTCGCGAGCTATATGCGCCCGATCTACCCCGGCGCGCGGATCGGCGCGAGCGCGGTGACGATCAGCGTGCCGCCGGGCGACAACTACATGGTCCACGCCGCGATCGAGCAGTGCCGCGAAGGTGACGTGCTCGTCATCGCCCCGACCAGCCCGTGCGAGGACGGCTACTTCGGCGACCTGCTCGCCACCAGCGCCCAGGCTCGCGGCGTGCGCGGCCTGATCATCGACGCCGGCGTGCGCGACGTGCGCGACCTGCAGGAGATGAACTTCCCGGTCTGGTCGAAGCGGATCTTCGCGCAGGGCACGATCAAGGCCTCGCTCGGCAGCGTGAACGTGCCGGTGGTTTGCGCCTCGGCCTACATCGAGCCGGGCGACGTAATCGTCGCCGACGACGACGGCGTCTGCGTGGTCAAGCGCGCCGATGCCGCCACGGTGCTCGAGAAGGCCCGCGCCCGCGAGGCCAACGAGGAAGACAAGCGCAAGCGCCTCGCCGCCGGCGAACTCGGCCTCGACATGTACGGCTTCCGCCAGAAGCTCGCCGACATGGGACTCAAGTGGATCTAGCTTGAATCCCCCTCCCGCGTGCGGGAGGGGTTAGGGTGGGCGTGTGGGCCGGTCGTGGCCCACCCCCGGCCCCTCCCGCAAGCGGGAGGGGAGAAGGAAGGCTCGAATGACCCAATCATCAGCCCCCGTGATGTGGATGCGCGGCGGCACCTCGAAAGGCGGCTACTTCCTCGCCTCCGACCTGCCCGCTGACACCGCCGCGCGCGATGCGTTCCTGCTGCGCGTGATGGGCTCGCCCGACCCGCGCCAGATCGACGGCATGGGCGGCGCCGACCCGCTGACCAGCAAGGTCGCCGTGGTGAAGAAGTCCGAGCGCGAGGGGATCGACGTCGACTACCTGTTTCTGCAGGTCTTCGTCGACCAGGCGATCGTCACCGACGCGCAGAACTGCGGCAACATCCTCGCCGGCATCGGCCCGTTCGCGATCGAGCGCGGCCTCGTCCCCGCGGCGGGCGACGAGACGCGCGTCGCGATCTACATGGAGAACACCGGCCAGGTCGCCATCGCCACGGTGCAGACCCCCGGCGGCGTCCCGACCTATGCCGGCGACGCTCGCATCGACGGCGTCCCCGGCACCCACGCCCCGGTCCCGCTCGAGTTTCGCGACACCGCCGGCTCCTCGTGCGGCGCGCTGCTGCCGACCGGTAACGCGGCCGACGTGATCGAGGGCGTGCGCTGCACGCTGATCGACAACGGCATGCCCTGCGTGGTGTTCAGGGCCGAGGATGTCGGCGCGACCGGCTACGAGACCCGCGACGAGCTCGAGTCCGACAAGTTCGCCGAGATGCGTGCGAAGATCGAGACGATCCGCCTCGCCGCAGGCCCGCTGATGAATCTCGGCGACGTCAAAGAGAAGTCGGTCCCCAAGATGATGCTCGTAGCCCCGCCGCAGCACGGCGGCGCGGTCACCGTGCGCAGCTTCATCCCGCACCGCGCGCACGCCACGATCGGCGTGCTCGGCGCGGTCAGCGTGGCCACCGCCTGCCTGCTCGAAGGCTCGCCCGCGGCCGAAGTCGCCGCGGTCCCCGAAGGCAGCCGCAAGACGCTCTCGGTCGAGCACCCGACCGGCGAGATGACCTGCGTGCTCGAAGTCGACGACGCCGGCCAGGTGACCAGCGCCGCGCTGCTGCGCACCGCCCGCAAGCTGATGGACGGGACCGTTTTCGCATGACCGACCGTATCGTATCCTGGCACCCGAACCCGTCGAAGCCGCGCTTCGTCCCGCCCCCCGGCGCGGTCGACGCGCATTGCCACGTGTTCGGGCCGATGGCGCAGTTCCCGTTCAGCCCCAAGGCCAAGTACCTGCCCGACGATGCCGGCCCCGATATGCTGTTCGCGCTGCGCGACCGCCTCGGCTTCGCCAGGAACGTCATCGTCCAGGCGAGCTGCCACGGGACCGACAACGCCGCCACGCTCAATGCGATCGCCAGGAGCGAGGGCAGGGCCCGCGGCGTCGCGGTGGTCGATCCGGCGATCTCTGAAGACGAACTGGCCGCGCTCCACGCCGGAGGCATTCGCGGGATCCGCTTCAACTTCCTCAAGCGCCTCGTCGACGACGCGCCGAAGGACAAGTTCCTCGAGGTCAGCCGCCGCTTGCCGCAAGGCTGGCACGTGGTGATCTACTTCGAGGCCGACATCCTCGAGGAGCTGCGCCCGTTCATGGACGCGATCCCGGTGCCGCTGGTGATCGACCACATGGGCCGCCCCGATGTGACGCAGGGACCCGATGGCCCCGACATGAAAGCCTTCCGCCGCCTGCTCGACAGCCGGCCCGACATCCACTTCAAGCCGACCTGCCCCGACCGGCTCGATCCCACCGGCGACCCGTGGAACGCCTTCGCCGAGGCCGTCCGCCCGCTGGTCGAGGACTACCCCGACCGCTGCATCTGGGGCACCGACTGGCCGCACCCGAACATGCAGGACAACGTGCCCGACGACGGCCACCTCGTCGACATGATCCCGCGAATTGCCCCGACCGAGGAACTCCAGCGCAAGCTGCTGGTTACGAACCCCGAACTGCTTTATTGGTCCGACTAGGGGCCGTACAAACGGGGGACATCCTTCTGTTCACGCAAGCCTTTTCGCGCCGAGCCTCACTGGTTGCCGGCGCCTTCGCTCTTGCCTGCTCGTTTCCCGCTGCCGCGCAGGACGATGCGCCAGCCAAGGAGCCGCGGCGCTACCGCGTCACGGCCGGCCTGCAGATGACGCCGCGGCACCCCGGCTCCGACGACCTGCAGCCGAGCGCGATGGTCAACCTCGACATCGCCCGCGGGGATACGCCGTTCACCTTCGAGGCGCCCGACGACAGCTTTGGCTTCGATCTCGTCCGCAGCGGCGGTTTTACACTCGGGCCGATAGCCAACTTCGAGGATTCGCGGACCGCCAAGGACGTCGGCACCGACCTGCCCAAGGTCGGCTTCAGCCTCGAGCTCGGCGGCGCGGTTCGCTTCCAGCCGAGCGAGAACTTCCGCCTCAGCGCCGAGCTACGCAAGGGCGTCAGCGGGCACGAAGGCTGGGTCGGCAATGCCGGCGCGGACCTGGTCTTGCGCGACGGCGACCAGTGGCTGTTCTCGATCGGCCCGCGCGTGACCTGGGGCGACGACACCTATCACGACGCCTGGTTCGGGGTCGCGCCGGCGGACTCGGTGCCGAGCGGCCTTCCTGCGTACAATCCCGGCGCCGGCATCCACGCCTACGGCGCGACCGCCTCGGCGCTCACCCGGATTTCGCGCCGCTGGGGCCTTTCGGCTTATGCCAAGTACGACCGGCTGACCGGCGAAGCGGCCGATTCGCCGATCGTGCTGACCTACGGATCGCGCGACCAGTTCTGGTTCGGCGCCGGCCTCACTTACACCTTCGGACCGGCGCTCGACTGAGCGCCGGGCTCGGCCTGCGGGCCCGCCACATAGGCTTCCGACAGCACCCGATAGGCGCGCGAGCCCATCGCCAGCAGCGCCACGATCACCCCGAGCACCCCGGTCACGCTGAACACCAGCGCCATGCCGCGCTCGGGCCCGGTGCCGTACCAGCCGCCGATCGCCTCGGCGCCCGCTCCGGTGGTCATGAACGGGATCACCACGAACTGCGTCAGCGGTCCGATCAGGAATGCGGTCAGCGGCGAGGCCGACTGCTCGACCGCCTGCGCGAAGCCGAACACGCGCCCCTGCCGCTCGTAGGGCACGACCTTCTGCAGCGTGGTCTGCTCGGCCGCCTCGGCGAACGGGTTGAGGAACAGCCAGACGAAGCAGGCGATCGCCAGCATCGCGACCGAGGACCTGAGCGTGAACACCGCGGCGACCGACCAGATGACGACATTGACCAGCAGCATCGTGCGCAGCGGGTTCCGGCCGAGGCCGGTCTTGGCGATCGTCAGCCCGCTGAGGATGAACGCGCACGAGGCGAAGGCCCACAGCAGGCCCCATTGCTCGACCTCCATCAGCGACAGGCCGTAGGCGTCCATCAGCGCCATGAACACGCCGCCGAGCAGGTTGTTGAACGAGGTGAAGGCGATCAGCGCGAACAGTCCCGGCACGCCGGCGACCACGCGGATCGTCCCGGCGAGGTCGATCTCGCGGCGCGCGCCGCTGGTCTCGGCCTCGGGCACCGGCTCGCCGACGCGCACGAACAGCAGGTGCCCGAAGGCGAGGCCGGTCAGCGCGAGGGCGAATACCAGCGACGCTTCCATCCCGCCCCAGGCGACGAGGAACCCGCTGATCGCCGAGGTCATGACGAAGCCGATCCCGGTGACCATGCCGACGAGGCCGTTGGCCCTGTCGCGCCGGTCCTCGGGGATCAGCGCGGTGACCAGCGTGGTCAGCGCGATCATCCGCAGGTTCCCGGCTATCACCCCGAGCATGACCAGCAGCACCAGCAGCCACAGCTCGACACCGGCCACCCGCGCGAGCGCGTCCTCGGGCGTCAGCGACAGCGTCGCCAGCGACGCGCCGTAGAACGCGAACGAGACCGCGCTCGAGCCGAGCATCACCCGCCGCTTGCGGTGGTGGTCGACGAGGCTGCCGAACCACACCGCGAACCCGGCGGTGAACACCAGGTAGATCCCGCCGATCATGCCCGTCACGAACACCGAGCGCGTCTCGAGGAAGGCCCAGAACACCAGCGCGAACCAGACCGTGAAGTTGGTCACGTTCTGCACGAGGTTGTTGGCCAGGATCAGGTGGAACGCCCGCATCGCCCGCTGCTACGCGGCCCGGCCGCCGCCGCGCAAGCCGCGACACCCGTCCTCGGGTGTTCGGCCGACTGGCAGCGGCGCGCCCCGGCGCCGGGTCGGGGACCCGTCGGCGGCCGGGACCGTTGTGCCTCCAAGGAGCTATCCGATGATTCCGAAGCTTGCTTTCCTGCCGGTCCTCGCCCCGCTGGCCCTCGTCGGCTGCGCTCCGCCCGAGTTGCCCTCCGGACCGGACCGGGGGGCGATCACCGCGAGTTTCGCCTGCGAGCCGTCAGCGGCAATGACGGTGACCTTCACCGAGGGGCTCGCGCACCTCGTCGCCGAGGGCGTCGACGCCGAGTTGCTGCAGCAGCCGAGCGGCTCGGGCTACAGCTATGCGGGCGAGGGGCATTCGCTGCGCGGCAAGGGTACCGCGGTGACCTGGACCGACCCGTCCGGAACGGTCCGCGAGTGCGAGGAGCAGGAGACTACCATGACCCCGCCGGACGATCGCCGATCCTCGTCCCCTCTCGCCGGCACCGCCTGGCAGCTCGTCGCGTTCGAATCCTCCGACGACGCGATCGGCCGAGTCGTCCCGCCGCGCGTCGAGCGCTACACGGTGACTTTCGCCGCCGACGGCAGCGCGGCGTTCCAGCTCGACTGCAACCGCCTCAACACCCGCTGGACCCAGACCGCCGCCAGCGAACGCGGCGGCGCGATCGAATTCGCCCCCGGCGCCATGACCCGCGCGTTCTGCGGCGAAGAGGCGATGGACACCCGCATCGCCCGCGACCTCGCGCACGTCCGCACTTTCACGATCGAAGGCGACACCCTCAGCCTGTCGCTCGAGGCCGACGCGGGCAGTTACCTCTGGAGCCGCCGCACCGGGGCGTGAACCCTCAGCTCTCGAGCGTCATCCGCACGAAGTCGACCGTTTGCCGGGTCGCCGCGGCGAACTCGGTCTCGGTTGCCTTGAAGCTGCCGAAGTGGGCGAACTGCTCGGGGCGCATGCCGTCGTACTCGTAGGCCTGGCGGAAGCTCGGCAGCTTGAGCAGCTTCTCGATGCTCGCCTTGTTCGGCTCGCGGTCGATCGCGTTGGGGTCGAACGGCTCGAGCCCGGCGGTCATCAGCCCGGCGATGTAGCCCGGCGGGCAGGTGTAGACCATGTCGCTGCCGGCGAAGTCCTCGATGTGGCGGCTGACGGTCTTGCCGGTTCGCTCGTCCTTCTCGACGCGCATCGAGCACTGCAGCATCTTCGACGGGTGCCCGACGCTTTTGCCGTAGTGGTAGGCGCGCTTGAGCACCGCTTCCTCGCCGTCGCGGATCTCGGGCAGGGTCAGCTCGATGCCGCGGGCCTTGGCCTCGGTCTTCCAGTCGCTGAGCTCGCCGAGGCGCGCCGACATGTGGGTGATCACCGAGCGCCACTTGCTGAGGTCGACGCCCGCGGCCCTGGCCCGGAACAGCCCGGCCGAAACCGCCGCCATGCAGCGCATGTACTGTGCCACGGTGAAGCTGGTGGTGTTGTTGGTGCTGATCCCGCGCGCGGTCAGCTCCTCGAGCACCTCGTAGCCTTCCTTCGAGCCCGGCAGCTTGACCATCACGTTCGGCCCCTGCGCGGCGATCTGCAGGCCCTGTGCGAGCATCTTGTCGCCGTCGCGCACGAAGCGCGGGTCGACCTGACCCGAGAGGAAGCCGTACTTGCCGCCCGACTTGTCGAACACCGGGCGGATCGCGTCGGCGCCCTTCTTCACCAGGTCGAGGTACATCGCCCAGTACACGCCCTCGTAGTCGAGGCCCGGGTTCTTCTGCGCGATCGCAAGGATTTCCTTGGCCCACAGCTCGGGCGCGAGCTTGATCGCCTGCAGGCTCAGCGGCGGGTTGGTGGTGACGCCGCGGAAGCCCATCGTCCCCTCGGCCTTGATCGTCGCGTCGTCGTAGAACCGCGTCAGCTGCGCCTGCCACAGCGCCTTCTCGCCTTCCGGCGCCTTGGCCAGCGTCTCGTCCTTCCAGCTCGGGTAGATCAGCGGGCTCGAATCCCACCAGATCTCGGCGTCGGGATGGGTCGCGGCGAGCTGCTCGAGCGGATGCAGCGTGGAATCGGCGACCGGCGTGGCCAGCACTTGTTCGTTCATCGGGTCTCTCCGGTGGGGCGGCGCGAGGCGCCTGCAATCACGCGAGTCGCCCTAGCAAACTTGGCGCGCGGGATAACCCCCCGCGTTGCTTGGGGCGGGCGCAGGAATTGTTCTTGGGGCGTGTCGTGCGCCGCGCGGCCTGGCCCGACGTAGAGCAAAGGTGGACAGCGCGTCCCGCAGTCCCTAAGTGCGCGCGCCCGCATCCCCATTCGAAAGACCCGTTCCCATGAGCCTGCGCAACGTGGCGATCATCGCGCACGTCGATCACGGCAAGACCACCCTGGTCGACCAGCTGTTCCGCCAGTCCGGCACCTTCCGCGAGAACCAGCGGGTCGAGGAGCGGGCGATGGATTCGAACGACCTCGAGAAGGAGCGCGGGATCACCATTCTCGCCAAGCCGACGTCGGTCGAGTGGGCTCCGCCGGGCTCGACCGAGACCTTCCGCATCAACATCGTCGACACCCCCGGCCACGCCGACTTCGGCGCCGAGGTCGAGCGCATCCTGTCGATGGTCGACGGCGTGATCCTGCTGGTCGACGCAGCCGAAGGGCCGATGCCCCAGACCAAGTTCGTCACCGGCAAGGCGCTCGGCCTCGGCTTGCGGCCGATCGTGGTGATCAACAAGATCGACCGCCCCGACGCGCGCGCCGACGAAGTGCTCAACGAGGTGTTCGACCTGTTCGTCGCGCTCGACGCGAACGACGAGCAGCTCGACTTCCCGTGCCTCTACGCCTCGGGCCGCGCCGGCTACGCCAGCGCCGATCCCGACAAGCGCAGCGGCGACCTGGTCGAGCTGTTCGAAGTCATCGTCGGCCACATTCCCGAACCGGGCAAGCCGGTTGACGGCGAGTTCACGATGCTGGCGACGCTGCTCGACCGCGACCCGTTCCTCGGCCGCATCCTCACCGGCCGCATCGAAAGCGGCCGGCTCGAGGTCAACATGCCGATCAAGGCGATCGACGTCGACGGAAACCCGGTCGAGGAAGGCCGCGCGACCAAGGTCTTCGCCTACCGCGGGCTCGAGCGCGTGCCGGTCGAGACCGCCGGGGCCGGCGACATCGTCGCCATCGCCGGGCTGACCAAGGCCACCGTCTCCAACACGCTCGCCACCCCCACCGTCACCGCGCCGATCGCCGCCCGCCCGATCGACCCGCCGACGCTGGCGATGACTTTCGGCGTCAACGACAGTCCCTACGCCGGGCGCGAGGGCGACAAGGTGCAGAGCCGCGTGATCCGCGACAGGCTGGAACGCGAGGCCGAGGGCAACGTCGCGATCCGGGTGACCGAGAGCGCCGGCAAGGACGCGTTCGAGGTCGCCGGCCGCGGCGAGCTCCAGCTCGGCGTGCTGATCGAGACCATGCGCCGCGAGGGCTTCGAGCTGTCGATCAGCCGCCCGCGGGTGCTGTTCCAGGAAGGCCCGAACGGCCGCGAGGAGCCCTACGAGACCGTCGTCGTCGACGTCGACGACGAGTTCTCCGGCACGGTGGTCGAGAAGATCGCCCAGCGGAAGGGCGAGATGACCGACATGCGCCCCTCCGGCGGCGGCAAGACGCGCATCACCTTCTCGGCCCCGAGCCGCGGGCTGATCGGCTACCACGGCGAGTTCCTCTCCGACACCCGCGGCACCGGCATCATGAACCGGCTGTTCGAGAAGTACGGACCCTACAAGGGCCCGATCCAGGGCCGCCAGAACGGCGTGCTGATCTCGATGGAGCAGGGCGAGGC
>JBIQKN010000047.1:0-17641 GCA_044506565.1 Sphingomonadales bacterium
AGCGCCTCGAACTGCACGTCGAGCTGCTCGGGCTTGCTGGCGCTGGCGATCGGCGCGGCGATGCCGGGCTGGCGCATGAGCCAGGCGAGCGAGACAGCCCCGAGACTGGCTCCGGTCTCGGCGGCGACCGCGTCCAGTGTCGGCAGGAGCGTCAGACCATGGTCGAAAAACCGCTCGATGCTCGATCCGCGGTTGTGCTTCGCGAGGTCCTCGCGGGTGCGATATTTGCCCGTGAGGAAGCCGGCGGCGAGGCCGAACCACGGGAACATGGCGATGTCCCGCTCGACGCAGAGCCGCTGCAGGTCTTCAGGGTAATCCTTCCGCTCGACAAGGTTGTATTCGTTTTGCAGCACGGTGAACGGCGTCAGCCCGCGTGCTGTGGCGATGTCGTGCACGGCTCCGAGCCGCTCGGCATCGTAGTTCGAAGCGCCGATCTCGCGCACCAGGCCCTTGCGGACCAGCGCGTCGAAACCCTCGGCGACGTCTTCGAGCGGCGTGCCGGTCTCGTCGCGATGGGCGTAGTAGAGATCGACGTAGTCCGTCTGTAGTCGCTCGAGCGACTTTTCGAGCTCCTCGGCCACCTTGGCGGGCGCGAGGTCGCCCGGCTTGCCGAACATCCCCGTCTTGGTGGCGATGCGCATTTCGGCGCGGACGCCGCGGCTCGCGAGCCATTTGCCGATCACCGTCTCGCTCTCGCCGCCGACGTGGCCGGGCACCCAGACCGAATAGCCCTGCGCCGTGTCGACCATGCGGCCACCGTGCTCGTAGAACCGGTCGAGGATCGCGAAACTCGCGTCTTCGTCGGCGGTGAAGCCGAACACGTTGCCGCCGAGCACCAGCGGAATTCCGGCAATAGACCAGTGGTTTGTCACGCGAACTTCTCCCGAATCTTCAGCAACGCCATCGCCGCCTCGGCGGCGCCGGCGCCCTTGTTGAGCTGCTTCGGATCCGCGCGCACGATCGCCTGAGCCTCGTTCTCGACCGTGAGGATGCCGTTGCCGACGGCGATCCCGTCCATCGTCAGCGCCATGATGCCGCGGGCCGATTCCCCCGCAACAATCTCGAAATGGTAGGTCTCGCCTCGGATCACTACGCCGAGCGCGACGAACCCGTCGTACTCGCCGCTCTCGGCTGCGAGCGCGATCGCGCCGGGCACCTCGAGCGCTCCGGGCACCGTCAGCATCTCGATCGCGTGCCCGGCCTTCTGCAGCGCGGTCCTGGCGCCCTCGATCAGCATGTCGTTGAGGTGCTCGTAGAAGCGGGCTTCGACGATCAGGAAGCGGGCCATCGTTACTCCGGCATCGTGAGGGTCTGGGCGAGCGCGCCGCACTGCCAGCGCGGATCGTGGGTGACCTCCTTAGTCGCCCACGGCGGCGGCACAAGTGCGGCGAGGGCGGTCTCGTCCGCGGCTTCCGCCTCGAGCAGTGCGAGACCGGCGAGCGGACCTTCGAACAGGTCGAGGCTCCACCCGCGGCCTTCAAAAGAAAGGGGATAGCGCCGCTTCGCCAGGGCGCGGGCGGGAAGGGCGGCGAAGACCGTGTATTCGCAACGGGTAAGATAGGCGGTCACGATCGGCCGGGCTTCGGGTCGCTCGGTCTCGTACTTCCTGGTCAGTTTGAAGACGGTTCGATCGCCCCGCGTCATGCGCCGAAGCCGCAGGCGCGTGCCGTCGATGTAGCGGTCTTCGACCAGCGAGAAGGGAACGCCATGGAGAGCGGGGCGGGCCGAGGAATCGACCAGCCACCGCCGCTCGAGTTCGAGGCGCGCGTACTTGGGATCGAGGGCTTCGGTGTCGAGGCCGCGGTCGGCGATCACGCCGGCTCGATCGGCCGCTCGCCGACGATCGACAGGTCGTAGCCTTCAAGGCCCACCAGAGAGTGCCGCGTGTTGGTCAGCAGGACCATATCGTGCACGCCCAGCTCGGCGAGGATCTGGGCGCCGACGCCGTAGTCGCGCTGCTCTGTCGGCATGTCCTCCTCGCTCGGCGGCCGTTCGCCGGCGAGTCTCCGGATCGCGCTGGTGGCGTGGTCGGGGCCGGGGCGATTGATCAGCACGACGACACCCGCGCCTTCTTCGCCGATGATGCGCATCGCGCCTTCGAGCAGGCCCTGCCGCTCGGTGTCGTGCGCGAAGACGTCGTCGAACAGCGACAGCGCGTGCATCCGGACGAGCGTCGGCTTCCCGGAGTCGATGTGACCCTTTACGAGCGCCATCGTCTCTCCGCGGGTGGCCTTGTTGTAGAAGCTGATCGCCCGCCAGTCTCCGCCCCATTTGCTGGCAAAGCGGCCCTCCGCGCGCTTCTCGACCAGGTGGTCGTGCTTGCGGCGATAGGCGATCAGGTCGCGAATCGTGCCGACCTTGAGCCCGTGCAGCCGGGCGAAGCGCATCAGGTCGTCGAACCGCGCCATCGAGCCGTCCTCGGCCATGATCTCGCAGATCACTCCTGACGGATTGAGGCCCGCGAGCCGCGAGATATCGACCGCGGCCTCGGTGTGTCCAGCGCGGACCAGCACTCCGCCTTCGCGAGCGACCAGAGGGAAGACGTGGCCGGGGCTGACGATGTCGTCGGGCCCCTTGCTCGCGTCGATCGCCACCGAGATCGTGCGGGCGCGATCTGCCGCGCTGATCCCGGTGGTCACCCCTTCGCGCGCCTCGATCGAGGTCGTAAAGGCGGTCTCCATCCGGCTTCGGTTGGTGCGGCTCATGGGCTGCAACCCGAGCGCCTCTACACGTTCCGGCGACAGCGCGAGGCAGATGAGGCCGCGGCCATGCGTCGCCATGAAGTTGATCGCATCGGGCGTCGCCATCTGCGCCGGGATCACGAGGTCGCCCTCGTTCTCGCGATCCTCGTCGTCGACCAGCACGAACATCCGTCCGTTACGCGCCTCGTCGATGATCTGCTCGATCGGGACCAGCACCGGCGTCTCGTCGTTTGCCGAGAGGAAGCGCTCGAGCTTGCCGAGCGTTTCCGCGGTCGGGTTCCAGCTGTCGTCGGTGCAGTCGCGCAGCGTGTTGGCGTGGAGCCCGGCGGCACGAGCGAGGCCCGAACGGGTCAAGCGACCCTCCGAGATGAGGGCGCGGACCTGCGCGATGATGGGGGTGCTCATTACGCTCTCGTATCACATTATAATGTGATTTCAAGACCGCATCGTTCACATCGTGGTCTTACGTTCGGCAAACTGGAGCGATCATCGGACTGCCATTTGCCTGACTTTTGCCGCTTGCACAGGCCCAGCGCACATCGCATGGAGAGGGTGTGTCCGAGCCCCTCCAGACAGATGGTGAACTGCTTGATGCCTTTCGCATGGCCATGCGCCACGTCGCGTCGACGGTCTATGCGGTCACCACGGGCCACGGCGGCGGGCGCTACGGCATCCTCGCCACTGCCGTCAGCTCGCTGAGCTTCGACCCGCCGTCTCTGCTGGTCTGCGTCAACCGTTCGGCCTCGCTTCACGGCCCGCTCGCCAGCGCGGAGACCTTCTGCGTCAACGTCCTCGGCCTCGGCAACCGCGACGTCGCCGAGCATTTCATGGCCAGCGGCGCCGACCGCTTCGACGTTGGCGAGTGGGAGGAGGAGCACGGCGTGCCCGTGCTCGCGACCGCGCAGTCGAGCTTCATTTGCCGCCGCGTCCATTGCCATGACTTCGGCACGCACTCGATCTTCATCGGCGAACTGATTGCCGCCAAGCATCGCGCCGATGCCACGCCGCTGACCTATTACGATCGGCATTACATCGACATCAGCGAGGCGCCCGAACGCCCCGCGTGATTCAGTCGAACGGAACGTCGCGCCTTGCCAGCAGGTGCCCGGGCCAGGTCGGCCTGCTCCCGACTCCGATGTACTCTTCGATTTCGCGCTCGATCAGCTGGGCTCGCGCCTCGGCCGAGGGGTAGGTGCTGCTCCGTAGCAGGCCGCCGCCAGCACGGCGCCCCAGGCTTGTACGCCAGAACGCTGGCGCGATCGCCGGATCGTAGCCGGCGTTGGCGAGGAGGTGTGCCGCCATCCTGTCGGCCTCGACCTCGACCTGGCGATTGAGGCGCTGGTTGCGCCCGAACTCGCCGAAGAAGCCCTTTTCCACACCCGCGCTCGACAGGCGACGGCGGTGCTCGAGCACCAGGTGCCCGAGCTCGTGCGCAAAGATGACCGCCAGTTCGTCGTCGCTGGCGGCCGCGGCCAGCCCGTAGTTGACCTGGATGACGCGGCCGTCGGATCGGGCATTGAGCCCGCTTACCGAGCGGATCTCGACCAGCGCGCGGCACCCGTCCGGGACATCGAGCGCGACCGTTCGCGTTTCCCCACCGCGGACCACTCCGAGACTCAGCGGGACGCCGCCTGGCTGTTCGGCCAGCACCGCGAAAGCGCTGTCGCGAAGCGGCGCGTCGCCCTCGGCGACCAGCGAGTCGGTACGTTGCTCGCCGATGGACGCGATCCCGTCGCCGGGTTCGAGCGTCGCCGCTGCGGGCGACCCGGGGACCAGCGCCGCAACCGCAACCGATCCGTTCGCGAACGCCTCGCCGGCAATACGTGACGAATACTGGTCGCGGCTGTGCAGGACGATCCCGGTCAGCGGCATATGCTCTCGGCAAAGCACGCTGTTCGCACCAAGAAGTCGTTCTGCCACAGTTGCAAGACGCAGGTCCTGCTCGACCAGCTCGGCCATCGCCGCGTGCGGCTGCGCAGCGACCTGTTGCGCGAATGCCATAGTGGCGATGACGAATGCGAGGGGGGTGGAACCTTTCATGCAGACCGGAATTAGGGCGCTGGCGGCTTTAAGAAAACCTCAAAGATTGCACGTCACTAGCGCGCCGCTGCGGAGTTGAAATGAGGGTTGGCAGCGGACGGTTCGGGTTGTATGGCCGTTCTTGGATCAGGTCGTGGCGGACGGCCGGACGCTGGATCAATCCTCGGGGTTGACGCATAGAGTTGTCGTGATATTTGAGCGGCAAATGGTAAACGGAAGGGCACTAAATGATTATTCGTAAAGCGCTTGTCGCTCTCGCAACCGTGGGGCTGGTTCTGGGTTCGACGGCTGCTGCCGCGGCGCCGGTGGCCGTGGAGGGTGCCCGTAACGCTTCGCCGGTTGGCGAGGCCGAGAACCTGGGCTTCGCCTGGATCGTGGGCCTGCTGATCCTGATCGGCGTCATCGGCGTGATCGCCGCGGACGGTGACGAGGACCTTCCGACCAGCCCGTAATCGCCGAAGCGACGGACTGAACAGAATTACGGGGCGGCAAGAGCGATCTTGCCGCCCCGTTTCTTTCCGGCCTCTGGTTGCTTGCTGCGAATCAGCGCGAATTAGCCGAACAGGCCGGAATCGATTTCGGCGATGGTGCGGACGCCGAGCATCGCCATCGTGCGAGCGGTCTCCGATCGGAGCAGTTCGAGCGCTCGCGCAACGCCGGCCTCACCGGCAGCCGCGAGACCGTAAAACGGGGCCCGGCCGACCAGCACCGCGTCGGCGCCGAGGGCCAGCGCCTTGACCACGTCGCTCCCCCTGCGCACGCCACTGTCGAGCAGGATCGTCATTCTGCCGCCCACGGCGTCGGCGACCGCGGGAAGTGCATCGAGTGTCGCCATCGACGAATCGAGAGCGCGGCCGCCATGGTTCGAAACGACGATACCATCGGCACCCAGTGCAAGGGCGCGGCGGGCGTCTTCAGGATGGAGCACGCCCTTGAGTACCAGCTTGTCCGGCCAGAGATCGCGGAGACGGGAAACGGCGTCCCAGTCGAGATCGTCCTGTTTGAACAGCGCGCCGGGCGGGGCCCCCTTGGTCACCTTGGAGCGCAGGCGATCGGGCAGGTTGGCCTGGCTCGGCACGCCGCCGTCGAGCGCGTAACGGCCCATGACCTCGAGGAGCCAGCGGGGATGGGTCAGCACATCGAGCGTATTGCGCGCATTGAGCCGAAACGGCGTGCCGAACCCGTTGTGGTGGATGTACTCGCGGTTCGGCGGGACCGGCATGTCGAGCGTGATGAACAGCGTGTCGCAGCCGAGATCGCGCGCCCTTTCGACCACTGCGTGCGACAGCGAGCGATCTTCCCAATAGTAGAGCTGGAACCACAGGCGCCCACCGCCGAGCGCGACCTGCTCCAGGTCCATCGTGCTCGCGCTCGAGATCGTGAACGGAACGCCCGCCGCCGCTGCCGCGCGGGCGAGGGCGAGGTACCCTTGTACCAGAGCAGGCCGGCGGCTCCGGTCGGCGCGAGCGCGAGCGGCATGGTGCTGGGCTTGCCGAGGATTTCGGTCCCGGTGACGACGGATTGCACCCCCCGAAGCACCCGCGGCCGAAAGGTAACGCGCTCGAACGCGGCGCGATTGCGCGCCATGCCCAGTTCGTCTTCGGTTCCCCGCTCGGCGTATTCCCAGATGCCGCGGGGCAGGCGCCGGCGCGCGCGCTCGCGCAGGTCGGCGATGTTGTAGCAGCTGAGATCGGCGGCCAAGGGGGCCCTCAGCCGCGTCCGAGGAAGGGAAGGTCGATCTGCACCACCATGCCCTCGTAGAAGTTCAGGTGGTCGGGGATATCGCACATGTGCACGATCACGCCGGCTATGTCCTCCGGCGAGGCCGCGAAATCGGCAGGCAGCTTGACCGCGCCCGGCGCGATCTCGGTGGCGACGATCCCGGGATGGAAGATCGACGCGGCGATGTTGAATTCGCGTCCGTCGATCGCCAGCGAGCGCGTGAGCCCGTCGAGGCCCCACTTGCTCGCGGCATAGGCGGGGCTGTTGGCCCGCGGAACGCGCGCCGAGATCGAGCCGATGTTGATGATCCGGCCGCGGCCCTTGCCCATCATCACCCGGAACGCGGCGCGGCTGCAGAGGAAGGCGGAAGTCAGGTTCGTGTCGAGGACCTGCTTCCACAGGTCGAGCGACATTTCGTGCACCGCCGTCGAGTCGGCGATTCCCGCGTTGTTGATCAGCACGTCCACCGTGCCGAAACGCTCGACCGCACGGTCGAAGAGGTTCTGCACCGCGGCTTCGTCGGTCACGTCGGTCGCCACTGCCAGCGCCTCGGCACCGGCAGCCTCGATCTCGGCCACGAGGGTCTCGAGCCGATCGACTCGCCGCGCCGCGAGCACGACCTTGGCGCCCTTTGCCGCGAACGCCTGCGCGCAGGCCTGCCCGATCCCCGAGCTGGCTCCGGTCACGATCACCACCCGGCCTTCCAGAATGCTCAATGCCGATCCCCTTCGCATATGCCTTGGAAGCGCTTAACCAACGCGGAGGCGAAGCGAAACGGGCAAATCGAGGCGATCCGCGCCGGGTGGCCGTTTGCATCCGTGGGGGGCAGCCGTAAGGGGCGTGGCATGACGAATCCGGTAGTCGCCTTTGGGCGCTGGCTCGCCAAGACGCCCCGCGACTGGCCCGAGGCGGCGGTCGAATCGGCCCGGCGACAGTTCATCGACGTGCTCGCCGTGGCCATCCCCGGAGCCGCCGAGCCTGCGGCCCGCAACGTGCTCGCGACCGTCTGCGGGTGGGGGCAGGGGCCGGCAACCGTCATCGGCGCGGGCCTCTCTCTCGCCGCGCCATGGGCGGCCCTGATCAACGGAACGGCCGCGCACGCGCTCGACTTCGACGACAACTTCGATCCCGCCAAGGCGCATGCGACCGCAGTGCTGGTGCCGGCGATCCTCGCGCTGGCCGAGCAGGAAGGTGCCTCGGGCGCCGATTGTCTCGATGCCTATATCGCCGGGCTGCAGATTCTCGGGCGCACGGGGCAGGGGGTCAATCCGGCGCACCGCAATCGGGGCTGGCATGCGACCGCGACAGTGGGGGCCGTCGGGGCGGCGGCTGCCTGCGCGAGGCTCCTCGGTCTCGACGGCGAAAAGGCTTCGCGCGCGCTGTCGATCGCGACGAGCATGGCCGCCGGGTTCATGTCGCAGTTCGGCACGATGACGAAACCGCTCCACGCCGGGCTGGCGGCGAAGGCCGGGGTCATGAGCGCCTGCCTGGCGCACAACGGGCTAACCGCAGGGCTCGATACGTTCGACGGCCCGACCGGCATGAACCGGCTCATGGTCGGGCCGGACTACGAGCGGCTGCGAGATTCGCTGACGCATGTGGAGCACGGGCAGACCCTGCGTTTCGAGACCGAAACCGTCGGCGATCCTCTGCTGATCCTGACGAGTGGCCTCAAGAACAAGCGCTTTCCCAACTGCGGCAGCGCGCATCGCGCGATGGACGGCCTGCTCGAGCTGCGCGAGCGTCACGGCTTCGATGCCGCCGAAGTGGCGGCGATCGACGTCAGGGCCCCCGTCTCACACCTGAACAACCTGATGTACACGCTGCCGCGCGATCCGCTCGAGGCCAGGTTCTCACTCGAATACGGTCTTGCCTGCATTCTCCTGACCGGTCGCTGCGTGCTCGCCGATTTCGAGCCCGATCGCGTATCGCGCGCCGAGGTTCGTGAGCTCTACCCCCGGATCCACCGTCATCCCGTCGACGCGGCGGAAGGCGAGTTTCCGACAGAAGTCGAAGTGTCGCTGCAGGACGGGCGATCGGTACGGACCTCCGTCGCGATGCCCCGTGGCAGCCTTGCGGCGCCGTTCACGATCGAAGAACATTGGGCGAAGTTCGAGGAATGTACCGGGCCTGTCTTGCCCGCCAGCGACCGCGAGGAGGCCATAAAGGCGTTGAACGCCTTGGCGAATCTGCCAAAGGTCACGCCTTTGATGTCGTCGCTGCGGGGACCGTTCACCGAGCAGCGGCTTGCGCGGCAACGCGCTGGAGGGGCATGACTGACCGTCGTTACACTGCGCTCGTGCTGGCCGCGAGCCGCGGCCATCTCGATCCGTTGGCGCAGGCCGGTGGCGTTTCGCACAAGACCTTCATCGACGTCGCGGGCGTGCCGATGCTCGAGCGCGTGGTGCGTTCGGTCGTCGAGAGTGGCCGGGTCGGCAAGGTGGTAATCTCGATCGAGGATGACAGCACCGACGAGGCCCGGCGGATTCTTTCGGGGCTTCCGGGCGCCGAGGCGTTCGAGTTCGTGCCCTCGGGGGACAACATCGGCGCGAGCGTGATCGCCGCCGCGGATCCCGACAGGCTGCCCATGATCATCACGACAGGCGACAACGCGCTGCACACGCCCGAGCTCGTCCGCGACTTCTGCGATTCGCTCGACCGGGTCACCGCCGATGGCGCACTGGGCGTGACCCGCGCAGAGCTGGTCCTCGAGAAATATCCGGAGGGGCAGCGCGCGTTCCACCAGTTTGCCGACGGTGCGTTTTCGAGCTGCAACCTCTATGCATTTCTCACGCCGGAGGCGATCGGGAGCGCGCGCATCTTCAAGAGCGGCGGGCAGTTCGGCAAGAGGCCCAAGCGCCTGATCGGTGCCTTCGGCCTGCTTGCCTTCCTGCTCTACAAGAGCCGCCTCGCGAAGCTCGAGACCTTCCTTCGCTTCCTTTCGCGCGGTCTCGGCATCAGGGTCGCGCCGGTCTACATTCCGTTCGCGGAAGGCCCGATCGACATCGACCGGATGCAGGACTGGAAGTTGGCTGAAGAGATCATCGCCCGCCGCGAAGCCGCGTGAACCGTCGATCGTGAAGCGGGGGGTGGTGGACGCACTAGGGCTCGAACCTAGGACCCGCTGATTAAGAGTCAGCTGCTCTACCAACTGAGCTATGCGTCCGTCCGGGAGATTTCCGCGGACCCCGCGAATCGCGGGGAGCGGCCCATATAGCGATTGCTCGCCACGTGAAAAGGGGCTGTGTCGTCTCAGGCGAATGAGCTGCCGGCGCCAAGCCGGCGGCTCCACCGGTCGATCATCATCAGCGTGCCGAGGCACACCATATTGGTCAGCATCGATGAGCCGCCGTGACTCATGAACGGCAGCGGGATCCCGACGACGGGAGCGAGGCCCATGACCATCAGCAGGTTGATCGCCACGTAGAAGAAGATCGTCGCCGTCATCCCACCGGCAAGCAGGCGCGAGAAGCGGTCCGGCGCCCGCCGGGCGACGGTCCAGCCCCAGCGCAGGATGATGCCGAAGACGAGCAGCACGAAAAGGCCGCCGAACAGGCCCCACTCCTCGGCCATCGTCGCGAAGACGAAGTCGGTGTGCGGTTCGGGGAGGTAGTTGAGGTGGCTCTGCGATCCCTGGCCAAATCCTTTGCCGGTCAGGCCCCCGGAGCCGATCGCGATCTTCGACTGCGTGATGTGATAGCCCGTGCCGAGCGGGTCGCTCTCCGGGTCGAGGAACGTCGTCACCCGGGCGCGCTGGTAGTCGTGCAGGGCGAAGAAGTAGGCGAGCGGGGCCGTCACCAGCGCTGCCAGGCCCCCTCCGACGAACCACTTGGCCGGCAGCCCGGCGAGGAACATCACCACAACTCCGCCGAATGTGATTGCGAGGCTGGTGCCGAGATCGGGCTGGAGCAGGACCAGGCCGACCGGCATGCCGATCAATAGTCCGGCGGGGATCAAGGCTCGCCAGCTGCCGACCATGCCCGCCGGAAGTGAGTGATAGAAGCTCGCCAGCACCAGGACGATGCACGGCTTCATGAACTCCGACGGCTGCAGTTGCATGAAGCCGAGGTTGATCCAGCGCTGGCTGCCGCCGCCGACCACCCCGATCGCCTCGACGACCACGAGCAGGGCGAGCACCGCGGCATAGGCAGGGTAGGCGGCGAGCAGGACAAGGTCTCGCGGGAACAACCGTATGACGAGCGCCATGGCGAGGAAGATGCCGTAACGCATCAGGTGCGAAGCGGCATACCGTTCGAACGATCCCGCTGCCGCCGAATAGAGCACCGCCGCCCCGAAGCAGACGAGCAGCGTCAGGGGGATCAACACGCGCCATGGCAGGCCTTCCAGCGGGGCGGGCAGGATCGTTATCTTCACTGCGCGTCACCTCCGGCGGTTTCCAAAGGCGGGGTGATGGCCTGGGTAGCGACCGCCGCAGGCTGGGCCGCAGCACGCGCCTCGGCTTCGACCTGGCGGATGATCGTCGCCGGGTCGGACGGGGCAGGGGGAACGTCGACGCCGGCAGCCGCCGCGAAACGGGCATACTCGGCGTCGAGCCGCTCTTGCGCGGTACCGCCCCATTGTTTCTCCAGCGCATGCAGCGCCTCGAGGCCCTTCGCAGGGTCGAACAGGAACGTCGTCACATCCCGAGCGATCGGGTACGCGGCGCCCGAACCGCCGCCGTGCTCGATCACCACCGCGCCCGCGTAGCGGGGGTTGTCGAACGGGGCGAAGAAGATGAACAGGCCGTGGTCGCGGTACTTCCATTGTCCGCCGCGGCCGCTGCCGACGTTGAGGCTGACGACCTGTGCGGTACCCGTCTTGCCGGCCATCAGCACGTTCTCGATCGGCAGCCTGGCACGGCCGGCAGTGCCCGGGCCGTTCACCACGTCGCTCATCGCGTTCTGGATCACCTGCACGTGGTCGCCGTGGAAGTTCATACTTTCGAACCGCGGCCGGTTCTCGTCGAGCATGAGCCGCGGCATGACCTTGTTGCCGGTGGCGAGCCTTGCGGCCATTACCGCCAGCTGGAGGGGGTTGGCGAGCATATAGCCTTGGCCGATCGTGGCGTTGACCGTGTCGAACGGCTGCCACGGCTGTCCGTACTTCTGCAGCTTCCACGCCGGGTCCGGCACGGTGCCGAAGAACTGGCTGGCGACCGGGAGGGGGAATTCCTGCCCCATCCCGCAGCGCTTGGCCATCGGTGCTATCACATCCATCCCGAGCCGCTGGGCGAAGTGATAGAAGTAGACGTCGCACGACTGGTAGATGCCCTTGGCCATGTCGACGGAGCCGTGTCCACGTCGGTTCCAACAGTGGAACACACGGTTGCCGACCCTGAGGCCGCCGCCGCAACTGGCCGTCTCCGACGGATCGAGGCCCGCCTCGAGGAACGACATCGCGACCATCGGCTTGACGGTGGACCCGGGCGGATAGAGCCCCTTGAGTACCTTGTTGCGCAACGGTACCCGCTCGTTCTCACTGAGCATCTGGTACTCGACGCGGCCGATCCCGTCCGAGAAGCTGTTCGGATCGAAGCTCGGCATCGAAGCCATGCACAGGAGGTCGCCGGTCAGGCAATCGATCACGACGACCGAGCCGCTCTCGAGCCCGATCCGCCGGGCGGCGTAGTCCTGCAGCGGGCCGTCGATAGTGAGCTGGATCGGCTGTCCCTGGACGTCCTCGCGGGTCTCGAGGTCGCGCACGATCCGACCCGTTGCGGTGACCTCGCTGCGCCGTGCGCCCGGTTGACCGCGCAGCGTCTGCTCGAACTGCTTCTCGAGCCCGTCCTTGCCGAGCTTGAATCCCGGAGTGAGCAGCAGCGGGGTCGGCTCGGCTTCGTAGTCCTCACGGCTTGCCGCACCGACATAGCCGATCAGGTGCCCAACGGCGGGCCCAGTCGGGTAATAGCGAGAGAAGCCGCGCTGGGGCACCACGCCGTGCAAGTCCGGCAGCCTGACGCTGACGGCGGCGAACGTATCGTAGTCCAGCCCGTCGGCGACCTGGACGGGCTGGAACGGGGCCGCCTTGGCGACCTTGTCGCGCAGGTCCTGGACTTCGACGGGCGTCATCCCGAGCAGTTCCCCGAGGGTCTCGATGGTCCGTTCGGGATCGTCCAAGCGCTCGGGAATGACGTCGACGCGAAAATCGGCCCGGTTCGACGCGAGCGGGGATCCGTTGCGATCGAGAATCCATCCGCGGCGCGGCGGGATGAGCACGAGATTCACGCGGTTGCTCTCCGCCTCCATCTCGTACTTTTCGTTCTCGGCGACCGCGATGTAGCCCATCCGCGAGGCCAGCAGCAGGCCGATGCCACCCTGGACCGCACCGACGACGAACGTGCGGCGGTCGAAGCTTTGCGCGAGCAAGCTGGAAGTGAACTTCTGCTTCACGGCGTCAATCTATCCGCCGCACACGCATCAGGCGCAGCCGGTCGAGCATCGCGACGATGCGGGCGATGATGGGGAACAGGATGACCGAGAGCAATATCTGCGGAGCGATGGCTGCCAGCTGTACTGGCGTCGGTTGGGCGCCCGAGATCAGCGCGGCGGTCACGATATAGGGCACTATGATCCCGGCCGCGGTAAGCCAGTCGAGCCAGAAATTGCGCCAGGGAAAGCGGATCTCGATCAGCTCTATGATGATCAGCGCCAGTGAGAAAAGGAGAACCCCGCTGCCCATTGGCTGGCCCGAATAGAGGTCGTCGAACAAGCCGAGGGGCAGGCCCGCCCAGGTCGGAAGCAGGCCGGGACGCAGCAGGCGCCAGGCCAGCAGAAGCAGGAACCCGAGCGGGGGAAGTACCGGGGCCGGGGCGATTATCGGCAACCAGGGCGCGAGCGATCCAACGAGGATCGTCGCCCACGGCAGGCCATAGGCCAACAGCGTGGATTCCCTCCGGTTGATCCGGCTTCCGTAGGGATCGCGGCGCGATTGCGGATTGAGGCGTTCCATCAGCCCGCCGGCGCCGGCGATGAATCGGGCGATCGTCCCTGGAGCGTATCGACGGCCTCGGGTTGCCAGATCGGCTCGACGACGACGACATCGGTCGCAGCGGGGTTGCTCACCAGTTGGGCGATCGCGCCGTCACGCGTGATCTCCGTCGCGATCGCCACCGCCGTGCCTGGCCGGAACAGGCCGCCGGCGCCGGAGGTGACGAATACGTCGCCGGGCTTGATCGGGTTGATCCCGAGGTTGACCAGCCGCAGCCGCAGCGAGCCGTCCGACCGGCCTTCCGCAAAGGCGACGACGTTGTCGGTCGCGCGGCGCACCGGAACCATGCTCTCGCTGTCGGTGAGCAGAAGCACGCGCGAACTGACGGCGCCGGCCTCGAGGACGCGACCGACGAGGCCCATCGGAGAGGTGACCGGCATGCCGGGCAACACGCCGTGGTTGCGGCCGGCCGAGATATAGCCGAGGCGGCGCGCGCTCGACGACGTCGACCCGATGAGGCGCGCGACCGCAACCGGCTCGGCGTCGTCCGTAGCCAGCCCGAGTACCGCCTTGAGACGCGCGTTCTCCTGCCTGACGGCTTCCGCTTCGGCGAGCCTGACGCGGGCGATCCTTGCCTCTTCCTCGAGTTCGGCATTGCGGCTGCCCGCGCGATAGTAGCCGGCGATCGCTTCGAAGACGCCCTGCGCTCCGGTACGCCCCTCGGCGCCGACTACGCCAATCGGAGCGGCCGCGTCAGAGGCCATCGTGCGCAGGCCGTTGAACGTTTCCGGCCGCAGCAATGAGATCGTCAGCAGTGCGGCGCCGAACAGCACGCCCAGGCCGGCCACGACGTAGCCCGTGAAGACACCGAGCTGGGCCTTCCTGTTTACTCCGGAACGGCGGTGTGCCGGCGGCGCCATAACCGCCTTTCCCTCTTCCTCGGTTGCTGCGTCACGCGGTCATCAACACGCCGCGGTAGATCGGATCTTCCATCGCCCGGCCGGTTCCCAGCGCCACGCACGACAACGGGTCTTCGGCAATGCTGACGGGCAGCCCGGTCTCTTCCTTGAGATGATCGTCGAGCCCGCGGATCAGCGCGCCGCCTCCGGTCAGGACGATTCCCTGGTCGACGATGTCGGCCGCCAGTTCGGGGGCTGTGTTCTCGAGCGCGATGCGCACCCCTTCGACGATCGCCCCGATCGGCTCGCTGAGCGCCTCGGCGATGTTCGCCTGGTTGATCGTGATCTCCTTGGGAACGCCGTTGACGAGATCGCGGCCCTTGATCGTGATCTGCTCGCCGACGCCGTCCTCGGGGACGATCGCGATGCCGTAGTCCTTCTTGATCCGCTCGGCGGTCGCGTCGCCGATCAGCAGGTTGTGATGGCGGCGGACGTAGGAGACGATCGCCTCGTCCATCTTGTCGCCGCCCGTGCGCACCGAGGTGGTGTAGGCGAGGCCGCGCAGGCTCAACACCGCGACCTCGGTGGTGCCGCCGCCGATGTCGACCACCATCGAGCCGACGGGCTCGGTCACTGGCATGTCGGCGCCGATCGCCGCGGCCATCGGTTCGAGGATCAGGAAGACTTCGCGCGCGCCTGCATTGCTCGCCGCGTCGCGGATCGCGCGGCGCTCGACCGAGGTGGACCCCGAGGGCACGCAGATCACGATCTCGGGGGGGCTGAACATGCTCGTGCGCCTCCCTGTGACCTTGCGGATGAAGTGCTTGATCATCTCCTCGGCGATCTCGATGTCGGCGATCACGCCGTCGCGCAGCGGCCGAATCGCCTCGATGCTGTCGGGGGTCTTGCCCATCATCAGCTTCGCATCGTCGCCGACGGCCTTGACGCGCTTGACGCCGTTGATCGTCTCGATGGCAACCACCGACGGCTCGTTGAGTACGATCCCGCGGTCCTGGACGTAGACCAGCGTGTTCGCGGTGCCGAGGTCGATCGCCATGTTCTGCGACCCGAACTTGAACCACTTGAAGAAGGAACTCATCGATTATTCCGTATCTTAACGCGCCATGTTGACGGGTCTGCAGACGGGCGGCGAAACGGCTGCAGGCGAAGTGGCAGTGCCTTAACGCGAGGTAGCGGGAAAGGCTAAAAATTTGTGTCGATAGAGGCCCGGTTTTGCACCGTCCGGGTCGAATTAGCCGCCAGGGGAGGTTAGGCTCGTTTTCATGCCGACAATCCGCCGCCTGCCGGAGACGCTGGTCAACCGCATCGCCGCCGGCGAGGTCGTCGAGCGCCCGGCTTCCGCGCTCAAGGAATTGGTCGAGAATTCGATCGACGCCGGGGCCACACGAATCGCGGTGAGCCTCTCGGAAGGCGGACTCGGCCGCATCGAGGTGACCGACGACGGATGCGGGATGAGCCCGGCCGACATGACGCTCGCGTTGGAGCGGCACGCGACTTCGAAGCTGCCCGATGACGCGATCGAGCAGGTCTCGACGCTGGGCTTTCGCGGCGAGGCCTTGCCGTCGATCGCCAGCGTGGCGCGCGTCACGCTGGAGAGCCGCCAGCACGGTGCGGCACAAGGCTGGTCGCGGGTCGTGGACCATGGTGCCCTCGTCAGCGAGGGGCCGGCGGCCCTGCCTCCCGGCACACGCATCCGGGTCGAGCACCTGTTCGGCAAGGTGCCCGCACGTCGCAAGTTCCTGCGCTCGCCGCGCAGCGAGTACGCGGCTTGCCTCGACGTGGTCCGTCGACTCGCGATGGCCCGGCCCGACATAGCGTTCACGCTCGAACACGATGGTCGTCGGATTCTCGGCCTGCAGGGCGGGGAAGGGCTCGAGGCGCGCGTGGCGCAAATCATCGACCGGGCCCTGGCCGACAATGGCGTGGCGGTTGACCTCGACCGAGGAGCGATGCGGCTCACCGGCCTCGCCGGACTGCCGACCTTCAATCGCGGGGTGGCCGACCACCAGTACCTGTTCGTCAACGGTCGCCCGGTAAAGGACCGCCTGCTCATCGGCGCCGTGCGCGGGGCCTACGCGGGGATGCTCGCGCGAGACCGGCATGCGGTCCTCGCGCTGTTCCTCGAGCTTCCGCCCGAGGATCTTGACGTCAACGTCCACCCGGCGAAGACCGAGGTTCGCTTTCGCGACGCCGCGGCCGTGCGAGGGTTCATCGTCTCCGGACTTCGCGATGCCCTGGCGAGCGGCGACAAGCGCAGCGCTCAGTCGCCGGACGCAGGCGCCATGGCCCGCTGGCAAGTCGAACCGCCCCGAACCGAGCCCGCGCTGCGGTCGATCTTCGAAGGCCGCGACTGGTCGGCGCCGTCGCGAACGGTTCGCGAACCAGCCCGGGCGTGGACCGGCGCCGAGGTCCTCGACCCGCCGCAGGGAAGGGCCGAGGAAGCGCCGCCGATCGCGCCGGAGGAGCTCGACTACCCGCTCGGGATCGCTCGCGGACAGATCGCCGAAACCTACATCGTCGCCGAGGCGGCCGACGGGCTGGTGATCGTCGACCAGCACGCGGCGCACGAGCGGCTCGTGCTCGAACGGCTGCGTACGGCGGGCGCCACCGACAAGGTCGCGGCGAGTCAGGCGCTGCTGATTCCTGCCGTGGTAGAGCTTGACGAGCCCGACTGCGATCGCCTCGAGGAGCGGGCGGAGCAGTTCGCCGAGTTTGGCCTCGCGCTCGAGCGCTTCGGCCCGCGCGCGATGCTCGTGCGCGCGCTGCCGGGCGCCTTGAAGGATGCCGACCCCGAGGCGCTGCTGCGCGACCTTTCCGACGATCTGACCCAGCACGGCGAAGGGCTGTTGTTGGGCGAGAAGATCGAGCACGTGCTGGCGACCATGGCCTGTCACGGATCGGTGCGTGCCGGTCGCGCGTTATCGGTTGCCGAGATGAATGCGCTGCTTCGCGAGATGGAGCGGACGCCGCGCTCGGGCCAGTGCAACCACGGCCGGCCGACATGGATCAAGCTGTCGATGGCCGACGTCGAGAAGCTGTTCGGGAGACATTGATGCGGCGTCTGGTCCTGATCGTCGGCACGGCCTTGGCGCTGACGGGTTGCGGAAGGGAACTGACGCCCGAGGAGCAGGCCTTGGCCGACGAGCGCGACATCGCGTTGGTCCAGAAGGCTAACAACGCAATCCCGCCGATGGTCCCGGTCACACCCGAGCCCCTGCTGCTGCCCGATATCGAACGCTTCGACATGCTCGGAGAGGCCTGCAGCTACGCGCCGGGGACGAGCCTGGGAGCGCGGGTAATCGCGCGACAGGCCGACGCGTTCATGAAGAT
>JBIQKN010000047.1:17741-22195 GCA_044506565.1 Sphingomonadales bacterium
CCAGAGCTGGTTGTCACGGCGCTCGAGCTTGAAGTTATCGCCGGCGGCCCGCATCAGGTCCGAGAGGCGCTTGAAGCCGTAGTTGCGCACGTCGAAGCTCGAACGGTTGCCGGCGATCTGGCCGACTTCCTGCAACTTGGCGAATCCCTCTTCGTCGCGACTGGCCGCCTTCCAGGCCGCGCCGAGGAGGTCGATCAGCTCCGCGTCGATCTTGCTGCCGGTTGCTGCTGCGGGCTGGTCCTCTTCCTGCTGCTGGGTCAAGATAAGCTGGTCGACGTCGATGTAGCGGGTGCAGGCTGTCTTGAAGGGCTCGGGCGCCTTGGCGCTGCCGAAGCCGTAGACGATTAGGCCGTCCTGCCTGAGGCGCGAGACGAGCGGTGTGAAATCGCTGTCCGAGCTCATGATGCCGAACCCGTCGACCTTGCCGGCATAGAGCAGATCGATCGCGTCGATGGTCATCGCCATGTCGGTCGCGTTCTTGCCCTTGGTCAGGTCGAACTGCTGAATCGGCTGCAGACCGTAGCGGTGGGTGATCTGGCTCCATTTGGACAGCGCTGGCTTGGCCCAGTTGCCGTAGGCGCGGCGGATGTTCACCTGGCCGAGTTCGGCGAGCACAGTCAGCACGGGGTCGATACCCGAGTGGCTGGCGTTGTCTGCGTCGATCAGCAGGGCGATGTTCTTGAGCGGGGCTTCGGCCATGGCGCGATAGATGAACCGGCGCGGCCCGCCCGACAAGTCAGGCGGGCAAGAACTTCCCGCTCTTTTCGTCGAGCAGGTGAAGCACGCCGTCCGAGATGGCGAAGAAGGCGCCGCGCAGCGTCAGCGAACCGCGCCGTTCCTTTTCGCGGACGCACGGAAAGGTGCGCAAGTTCGCGAGGCTCACCTTGACCGCGGCCTGCTCCATCGCTCGTTCGGCGTCGCGTCCCTCCGTCCCGTGCTCGTGGGCGATGGGCTCGCGGACCGGGTCGAGCATCTCGATCCAGTCAGCGATGAAGCCGCCTTCGCCGGGCTCGGTACCGCGCAGTTCCTGGGTCAGCGCCGCCTTGCAGCCGCCGCACATGCCGTGTCCCATGACGAGGATTTCGCGCACCCGGAGCACCTGGACCGCGAATTCGAGCGCCGCAGAAACACCGTGGAGGCCGGGCGCGGTCTCGAACGGAGGGACCAGCGCGGCGACGTTGCGCACGACGAACACTTCGCCGGGACTAACGTCGAAGATCTGAGCAGGGTCGACCCGGCTGTCGGAGCAGGCGATGACCATGATCCGCGGCTGCTGCCCCTCTCGCAGCGTCGCCCAGCGCTCCCGCTCGGGTTTCCAGCCGTGCTCGCGAAAGCGGCGGTAGCCCTGGAGGAGCTCGGCGAGTTCTAGGGACGGCACGATCATCGCACTCGCCATGGCGCGCGCCATTGCCACTGGCAAGGCGCTTCCCTAAGTGGCCCCTGATGAACGACCTCTCGCCGACGAGCCTGGGCGGTCCACGCCCCGAGCGCCAGCGCAAGCCGGACTGGATCCGGGTCAAGGCGCCGGTCAGCAAGGCCTATCACGAGACGCGCACGCTGATGCGCGAGCTCAGCCTCAATACCGTGTGCGAGGAAGCGGCCTGTCCGAACATCGGCGAGTGCTGGAGCAAGAAGCACGCGACGGTGATGATCCTCGGCGACGTGTGTACGCGCGCCTGCGCGTTCTGCAACGTCAAGACGGGGATGCCGCGCAAGGTCGATCCGCTCGAGCCCGAGCACGTTGCCGCCGCCGCAGCCAAGCTGGGCCTCGAGCATATCGTCGTCACCTCGGTCGACCGCGACGACCTGCCCGACGGCGGGGCGGGGCAGTTCGTTCGCGTGATCGAGGCGCTGCGGCGGGAGACGCCCGCGACCACGATCGAAATCCTGACTCCTGATTTCCGTGGCAAGATGCGAGAGGCGGTAGAGGCGATCTGCGCGGCGGGACCCGACGTCTACAACCACAACCTCGAGACCGTGCCGCGGCTCTACCCGACCATTCGTCCGGGCGCGCGCTATTACGCGTCGCTGCGCCTGCTCGAGGAGGTGAAGCGGCACGACTCCCTGATCTTCACCAAATCCGGGATCATGCTCGGGCTCGGCGAGGAGCGGCTCGAGGTCCATCAGGTGATGGACGACATGCGCAGCGCCGACGTCGATTTCCTGACGATGGGCCAGTACCTGCAGCCGACGCCGAAGCACGCGAAGGTCGTCGATTTCGTGACGCCACAGGTGTTCCAGGCGTTCGGCGCGGTCGCCCGTGCGAAAGGGTTCCTCCAGGTAGCGTCGAGCCCGCTGACGCGGTCGAGCTATCACGCCGGTGCCGACTTCGCCGAGATGAAGGCCGCCCGCGAGGCCAGGTTGTCCAGGCAGCAGGCCTGATGCCCGGCATCCGCGAGACGAAGACGCTGCCCTACAGCGCCGAGCAGATGTTCGACCTCGTTGCGGACGTCGCGCGGTACCCCGAGTTCCTGCCGTGGGTGGTAGCGACCCGCGTGCGCTCGGACGACGGCCACGAGATGGTCGCCGACATGCTCGTCGGGTTCAAGGCGCTGCGCGAGAAGTTCACCTCGAAGGTGATCAAGGACCGGCCCAGGCGGATCGAAGTGATCTACGTCGACGGCCCGATGCGCGACCTCGACAACGTCTGGCACTTCCGGCAGCTGCCCGACGGCGGCTGCGAACTCGATTTCCGTGTCGAGTTCACCTTCAAGAACAAGATGTTCGAAATGCTCGCCGGCAGCTACTTCGACCGCGCCTTCCACAAGATGGTCGCGGCTTTCGAGGCCCGCGCGGACGAACTCTACGGCAACAGCAGCTCGAGCGCGCAGAGCGTCGCCTGACGGCGCACGCCGGCGCGATCCTTCTCGTCGAACACGCGCGATTCCGCGTCGGGTTCGTCGCTGCCGCGCACGGCGCGGGCGAACACTACCGTTCCGACCGGCTTGGTCACGCTGCCGCCGTCGGGGCCGGCAATGCCGCTGATCGCCACGGCGACGTCGGCCTGGCTGCGCTCGAGCGCGCCCTGCGCCATCGCGTAGACGCAAGCCACCGAGACAGCCCCGAAGGCATCGATGATGTCCTCGGCCACGCCAAGCATGTTCTGCTTGGCTTCGTTGGAGTAGGTGACGAACCCGCAATCGAGCACGGCCGACGAGCCGGGGATCTCGGTCAGCGCGGCCGCGACGAGGCCGCCGGTGCAGCTTTCGGCCACCGCCACCCGGCGGCCCTCCGCGGCATTCCGCTCAATCACAATGCGGGCGAGCGCGATGACGTCGTCGGGAAGCAGGCTCTCGCTCATGCGCGTCGCGCCGGGCAGACCGGGAGCTTCTCGGAATCCGCGAACCCGACGAGCAGCCCGATCAGGTTGCCGGCGACCTCCGGGTCGATCGGTGCCATGACCTCGATCACGCGCTCGATGCGGCTGCAGTTGCGCACGGCGATCTTGGGCGAGGTTTCCTGCACGATCAGCGCATCGACGAGGGGACGCACGGCCTCGTCGGGCAGGGTCGAGACGGTCTCGAGCCCCTGGCCGTTGGCCTGGCCCGCGAACAGTTTCAGCAGCCCCGACTTTGCCCGCGGCCAGACACCGGGTTGCAATGCAACGTAGCGCGCGCTCAGGGCGTCTCCCCTTTGCGCAAGGTAGCCGGTGGCCGAAAGCTCGCCGTTGCAGCGCAGGCGTACGGCCTGGAGTAGGCTGGGCACGCTGTAGATGGCGATCGCGCTGACTTCCTGCTCGGTCATGCAGGGGCGCGTCTGCTGCGCCTGTGCCGCGACGGGCTGAGCTGCCAGAGAGGCCGCGCAAAGCGCTGCGAGTAGCGATCGGGGTGAAGGCATCGAGGTCATGTCCTTTCGAGCGGGACGAGGAGGGCGGAGGCCTGGGCCGCGATTCCTTCGCCGCGGCCGGTGAAGCCGAGACGCTCGCTCGTAGTCCCTTTCACGTTAACCGCGTCTATCCGGGTGCCCAGCAGTTCGGCAAGCCGCGCCCGCATCGCCTCGCGGTGAGGGCCGATCTTCGGCGCCTCGCAGACGATCGTCACATCGACGTTGCCGACCGCGTATCCGGCTTCGCGGGCCAGAGCGACCGCGCGCTCGACAAAGCGGCTCGAGGCCGCGCCACGCCACTTGGGATCGCTCGGCGGGAAGTGCTGGCCGATGTCGCCCGCAGCGATCGCCCCGAGAATCGCGTCGACCACGGCGTGGAGCGCGACGTCGGCATCGCTGTGGCCGGCCAGCCCCCGTTCGTGCTCGAGCCGGATTCCGCAGAGCCACAACTCCTCGCCCTCGGCGAGGCGGTGCACGTCGTAGCCGTTGCCGACGCGAGGGACGGGGGCGGCTTCCATGAAATCCTCCGCGAAGGTGAGTTTGCGCAATCTCTCGTCGCCGTCGACGAGCGTGACCGCAATCCCTGCCGCCCGGGCGACTTGCGCATCGTCGCCGGCGTTGGGCGCTCC
>JBIQKN010000148.1:0-1969 GCA_044506565.1 Sphingomonadales bacterium
GCGCAGGCGCACGAGGTTCGCCTCGAGCAGCTTGCGGTTGGCGCCGATCAGGTCCGCCAGCATGCCCATGATAGCGACCAGAACGCCGAGGACGAGCAGCGATCCGCCGATGACCAGCGACTGCACGTGCCCGCCGCCCTGGCCGGCGGCCCAGAACCACAGGAAGCGCAGGATCGGCAGTACCCCGACGAAGGCGATGACCAGCCCGGTGCCGACGAAGGCGCGCAGCGGATTGTGGGTGGTGTAGGCGCGCGCCATCGTCACGGCGGTCTGCGCGATGAAACGCGGGATCGATCGGAACAGTCTGCTGGGCCGCTCGACGGCATGCGTCCTGACCGGCACGCTGGCGATCGCCAGGCGCTTGCGGCCCGCCTGGATCAGCATGTCGGTGGTGTAGGAGAATTCGGTCGTGATGTTGATCCGCTGCGCGGCCTCGCGGCTCAGCGCGCGAAAGCCGCTGACGGCATCGGTCACGTCGGTTCCGGCGAGCTCCTGGACGACCTTGCTTCCGAAACGCTGCAGGAGCCGCTTGAGGGGGGAGAAGTGGGCGTTGCCGGCAACTCCGCGGTCGCCGATGACGATGTCCGCTTCGCCGGCGACGACCGGGGCCACGATGCGGGCGACGTCGGCACCCTCGTACTGTCCGTCGGCATCGGTGTTGACGACGATGTCCGCTCCCGCCGCCAGCGCCGCGTCGATACCGGTGCGGAAGGCCGCCGCGAGGCCCCTGTTGCGGCGATGCCGGACGACGTGATGGACGCCCCAGCGCCGCGCGACTTCCGCCGTTCCATCGGTGCTGCCGTCGTCGATGACGAGGATTTCGATCGTGTCGATGCCGTCGATCCGCCGCGGGAGTGCGGCAAGCGTCTCCGGCAGCGATTCCGCTTCGTTGAGGCACGGGATCTGGATGATCAGCTTCGTCATGACGCCCCCACCGGGCGTCCGCGCCGGAGCCCGCATAGCGCTTTGTTAAGCATGACGCTTTAACGAGTGGTAAAGGTTGCGGCGCGGTCGCGAGCCACCGGTTGCCGAGCCGCTCGAGGGACTCTAAGCGGGCCGGCGGCAACAAGAAGGCGGGCGCACTGATGCAGCAATCGGACCGGGCCGGCCTGCTTTATGCGCTGGCCGGCTTCTGCACTCTCTCCATCGGCGATGCGATCATCAAGGGGATGGCCGGCGAGTGGCCGGCGCCGGCGATGGCGGCGACGCGTTACATTGCGGGCACCCTGCTGCTCGCGATCATGCTGGCTCGCAGCGAGGGCTTGCATGCCCTGCGCTTGCCGACCGACAGCCTGCAATGGGTGCGGGGCGTGGCGATCAGCCTGTCGGCGATCGGGATGTTCTTCGCGGTCTGGCTGATGCCGCTGGCCGAGGCGACGACGATCGCCTTCACTCAGCCGATGATCACCGCGATCCTGGCGATGGTCGTACTCGGCGAGCGGGCGCGCCTGTCGACCTGGGTGGCGACGCTGGTGGCCTTCGCCGGGGTCTTCCTGGTCCTGCGGCCGAACTTCGAGACCGCCGGGTGGGGGGTGCTGTTCCCGCTGATGGGTGCGACCGGGATGGCCGTGACGATTATCGCCAACCGCAAGGTCCACGGCCGGGCGAGCATCCTCGCCATGCAGTACTACATGTCGGTGACGGCGATGATCTTCCTCGTCGCCGCGACGGCCCTGGGGCACCTGAGCGGCCTCGACGGCTTCCGGGTCGACTGGCCGCACTGGAGCGTCGCCGCGCGCTGCGCCTTCATCGGCCTCACCGCCACGCTCGCGCAGTGGCTGATCTACATGGGGACGACGAAGGCCGGTGCGGGCACCGTTGCGCCGATGACTTACGGCCAGCTGTTGATGGCGACGGCGCTCGGGGCGCTGTTCTTCGACGACTGGCCGGATCTCACCGCGCTCGCCGGAGCGGCGATCATCATCGGCGCCGGGCTGTTTCTCTGGTGGCGCGGGCGCGTCGCCGATGC
>JBIQKN010000148.1:2069-3159 GCA_044506565.1 Sphingomonadales bacterium
CCCGTGCCCGGGAGTGCCGAGTGCGTAGGCCGCATCCCTATTTCGGACGCCTCAATCGCCGTGAGCAGCCGCGCAAGCTGGAGCCGGGTCAGCGAAATGCGTGCGAACCGCTCATCAAGCCCAAGGATGAGCCGGGCATCTTGTGGGCAGCCTTCCGCGAGCGTCCCGAGCAGACCTGACCATCGGCGGTGCGCCGCGCTGGTCCCAGCACTCGCGGCTCCCGGTCACTCTTCGCGCTCAGCCTGCCGGTTCATGTGACGCCGTACGTTTCGGAGCTTGCTCTCGGCCGGCATGTTCGGAATGCCGTCGTAAAGGCTGCCAAGGTAGCCGAGGTCGAACAGGGTCAGTTGCTGCGGCTTGGGCCCGTCGCCGTCGAACAGGCTGAGGATCGTCGCCGCCTCGGGCTGGCCGCGGGTCTCGCGAGTGAAGGCGAGGCCCCGCATCGTTGCATAGTCGGCCAGCTGGAGCAGCGTCTTGTCGCGCACCTGGTTGCGGTCGAAGATGACCAGCACCGAATAGATGTCCTCGCGGACCGGGAAGTAGATCCGCGAATGCGACGCCGAGCCCCTCGCTTCGGGCGGTAACCCCATAGTCGCGGCCTGTCCGGTATCCGGGTCGTAGCTCAGGACCCGCTCGGGAGCGGTGTCCTTGGAGTTCCGCTGCGGCGCCGGAGCGCCGGTGTTCGTTCGCATGACTGTGTTGGTCCAGACGCGCGCCGCTGCAGAAGCATCGAGCAACTCACCGCGCGAGTCCACCGAGAGCCCGGCCAGCATGTAGCCCTGCCGGCGGGCGATTTCGGACATCTGACCCTGCGGATCCTCGACGAACGCGACGATCAGGTTCGGCTGGCAGGTTCCATCGTCCTTGTGCAGCCGTATCTTGAATCGTTCGGCATTGGCCCGGATGCGCTGCACTATGAAAGCCGCGCTGTCCTCCTCCATGCCGAGAACGCCGGGACAGAGGCGGTCCTCGAAGCGCGGGAGCGGATTGTCGCGCGGGCTGCCGATGATCGAGATATTGCGCGCCTGGGCGGCGATTTCGCTGTCGGTCGGCGGCTCGACCTGCCCCTGGACGACGATGTTCGGGTCGG
>JBIQKN010000149.1:0-3121 GCA_044506565.1 Sphingomonadales bacterium
TCCTTGACGCCGAACGCATCGTACCATGCGTCGAGGTTGCGCACAGTCAGCGCGCGGAAGTGGCCCGGAGCGTGGCCGTCGGTGGCGATGCGCTGGCGAAGCTGGGCGTCGCGGAACTTGCTCGCCCAAGCCTGGGCGTAGGCGATGAAGAACCGCTGGTCGCCGGTGAAGCCGTCGATCACCGGAGCCTCCTCGCCGTTCAGCGAGGCGCGGTAGGCGTCGTAGGCCGCGGCGAGGCCGGCGAGGTCGGCGATGTTCTCGCCAAGCGTGAGGTTGCCGTTGACGTTCAGACCCGGGAGCGCCTCGTAGGTATCGTACTGGTCGGACAGCGCCTGGCCGTTGCGCTTGAACACCTCGAAGTCGGCGTCGGTCCACCAGTTGCGCATCAATCCGTTGCGATCGAAGGCCGAGCCCGCGTCGTCGAAGCTGTGGCTGATCTCGTGCCCGATCACGGCGCCGATCGCGCCGTAGTTGTAGGCCGGGTCGGCCGACGGGTCGAAGAACGGACGCTGGAGGATCGCCGCCGGGAAGTTCATCGCGTTCTGCACCGGCAGGTTGACCGCGTTGACCAGCTGGGCGTTCATCCACCATTCGCGGCGGTCGAGCGGCTTGCCGATCTTGGCCAGCTGCCGGCGGTAGTAGAGCGCCTCCGCTGCCTGCTTGTTGGCGTACGCGGTGTCGGCGGCGAGCTCGAGGCCGGCGTAGTCGGTCCAGGTGTCGGGGTAGCCGACGCCGACCTCCATGCCCTCGGCCTTGGCGATCGCCTCTTCCTTCGTCTCGGGAGCCATCCAGTCGAGTGCGTCGATACGACGGGCGAAGGCGGCCTTGATGTTGTCGACCATCTGCGAAATCTGCGCCTTCGCAGAGGCCGGGAAATAGCGTTCGGTATAGAGCTTGCCGAGCGCATCGCCGAGGCTGGCGTTGACTGCGGCAAGCGCGCGCTTCTCGCGCGGACGCTGGACTTCCTGGCCCGTGAGCTGGGTGCCGTTGAAGGCGAAGTGCAGCCGGTCGATCTCGCTCGGCAGGACCGCGGCGTTCTTGTTGATCTGGTGGAACGTCAGCCAGTCCTTCCAGCTCTCGAGCGGCTCGGAGCCGACGAGCGCGGCGAGCTTCGGAATGCTGCCGGCGTGGAAGGCGTTGAACTTGCGCTGGCTGCCCAGTTGCGCGGCTTCGAAGAACGTCGCCCAGTCGAGCCCCGGTGCCTTCTGCGCGAACTGCTCGGCGGTCCAGACCTCCTTGGCCTTCGACCAGTCGTCGCTGTCCTCGCGTGTGGCGTGCGCCCGGGCGATCTTGAGTTCCAGATCCCAGATGCGCTGCGCCTTGGCCGCGGCATCGGATATGCCGGCCGCGGTCAGCATGTCGGCGACGTACTTGCGATAGGCTTGCTGGTGGCCGCGCATCGCCGGATCGGACGAGAGGTAGTACTCGCGCTCGGGCATGCCGAGACCGCCCTGCAGCAGGTAGGGCATGACCTCCTGCTCGGCGAGCGCCTGGGTGACGAACACGCCGAACAGGTTCTCGGTAGTCATGTCGGTTGCGTTGAGCGGGTCGACGTCGGCGCGCACGCTGCTGCCGAGCACCCGCGCCAGGTCGCGCTTGTCGCGGATCGCGGCGATGCGTTGCAGGTCTGCCTGGACGGGCTGCATGCCGAGGCGGTCGATCGTCGCGGTATCGAGGAACGCATCGTAGTAAGCCTTGACCCGCGCCGCATCGGAGCCGGCCTCGGGCTCGGAATCCTCGAGCTCTGCGATCAGCGATTCGAGGTTCCTGTCAGTCTGCTCGCTGGCGATCCAGAACCCGCCGATATTCGAGCGGTCGGCGGGAATCTCGTTGGCCCGCATCCAGCCGCCGTTGGCATAAGAGTAGAAGTCGTCCCCCGGGTTGACCGAGGTGTCCATCGATTCCTTGACGATGCCGAGCTCCGTACCGGGCGTGAACTGGGCGGTTTCGTCGCCGGCCGAATTACAGGCGACAGGGCCGAGAGCGAGCGTGGCGGTGCCGAGCAGGAATGCTGCGAGCAGACGATTATTCATGAGAATCCTTCCCGAAGGTCGCGCGGGCGCGCGCATCTGGTTGCGGATGGAACCACTAGGCGGCCGTTCCGGCAAGCGCAAAAGCGCCCATCGAGCCGGATAGGTCCTTGGTCGAGCGTATTGCACGCGGAAGATTTGCCAGGCGTCGCCCGACATCGAAGGTCGCAGAGCGCCCGTCGAACAATCCTCCCGTCGATGTGAAGGCCCTACCGACAATGAGAACGGCCCCCTGCGTAGGGGACTGTCCCTATTTTCCGAGGGACTGTCCCTATTTTTCGACGAGCCGCCCGAAGCACCCTGCCCCGGCGTAGACCGCGGCGTCGCCCAGCTCTTCCTCGATGCGGATCAGCTGGTTGTACTTCGCCAGCCGGTCCGATCGGGCGAGCGAGCCGGTCTTGATCTGGCCGCAGTTGGTGGCGACCGCGAGGTCGGCGATGGTCGAGTCCTCGGTCTCGCCCGAGCGGTGGCTCATGACCGCGGTGTAGCCGGCCCGGTGGGCGATATCGACGGCTTGCAGGGTCTCGGTCAGCGTGCCGATCTGGTTGACCTTGACCAGCAGCGAGTTGGCGAGGCCCTTCCCAATGCCCATGCGGAGGCGCTCGGGGTTGGTCACGAACAGGTCGTCGCCGACGAGCTGGATCTTGCCACCGATCGCGTCGGTGACCGCCTTCCAGCCCTCGAAATCGTCCTCGCTCATGCCGTCCTCGATCGAGCGGATCGGATAGGCTGAGACGAGGTCGGCGAGATAATCGGCCATCTGTTGCGGCGAGAGCGAGAGACCTTCCCCGCTGATCTCGTACTTGCCGTCCTTGAAGAATTCGGTCGCCGCGCAGTCGAGCGCGAGTGCGACGTCCTCGCCCGGCTTGAAGCCGGCCTGCTCGATCGAGGCCATGATGAAGTCGAGCGCGTCGCGCGTGCTGGCGAGGTTCGGGGCGAAGCCGCCCTCGTCGCCGACGGCGGTGGCGAGGCCCTTCTGGTGCAGGCCCTTCTTGAGCGTGTGGAAGATCTCCGAGCCCCAGCGGACAGCCTCGGCCAGCGTCGGCGCGCCGACCGGCATGATCATGAATTCCTGGAAGTCGATCGGGTTG
>JBIQKN010000048.1:0-21514 GCA_044506565.1 Sphingomonadales bacterium
GCGGTTCACGCGCTCGCCTATCCGCTCGGCGGCGAGTTTCACATCGCCCACGGCGCGGCCAATTCGCTGCTGCTGCCGCACGTGCTGCGGTTCAATCTCGAGGCTGCGCCCGCGCGCTACGCGGACGTCGCCGAGGCGCTCGGCTGCCCGCGAAGCGCTGACGATGCGGAGACCGCCTTGCGGGGGATCGAGCGGATCGAGCGGCTTTCCGAGGCGATCGGCCTCGAGCGTCGCCTGTCAGCTTTCGGGATCAGCGCCAACGCCATCCCGCACATGGCCGCCGCCGCCATCACCGTCCAGCGCCTGCTCGTCCGCAACCCGCGTGAGGTGACCGAGGACGATGCGCAGGCGATCTACCAGGCCGCCCTTTGACAACTGCAGGAGTTTCCGCGCCCATGGCCGATGCCGACGTCCTTCAACTCAATGCCGAGCTGTCGCTCCAGCTGGCGGAATACTGGCACGAGATCGACTTCAACGGCGGGCGCAACGCGTCGAGCTATTACACCGAGGACGCCGAGTTCCACGGCCAGTTCGCGAGCTACATCGGGGTCGAGAAGATCCAGCAGTTCTATGACTGGAGAGTCGCGCAGGGCCCGCGGCTGTCGGTCCACAGCTTCACCAACTTCCGCGCCTGGTTCACCGGGCCGGATACCGCCGAGGCGACCAATTTCCTGATGCTCTACGCCGCCAACGGGGTGAAGCCGCTGCCGACGCACCCGCCGATCACCGTCTCGCTGGCGACCGACCGCTACGTCCGCCGCGACGGGCGCTGGCTGTGCACCTATCGCCGGTTCGAGCACCTGTTCGAGGGCGGGGCGCCGATCACCAATCCCAATCTGGACGGCGACAAGTGACGAACGCCAGGCGCGGCGCGCTCGACGAAGCGGACCTGCTCGTCACGCACAACCTGATCGACGGCGAGTGGGTTGCCGGGGCAACATCGCCGATCGCGGTCGAGGATCCCTATGCGCTGGAGACGATCGCCGAAGTCCCCAATCTCGGGGAGGACGAGGCCCGGCAGGCCATTGCCGCGGCGGAAACCGCGTTTCCTGCCTGGGCCGCTCGACCTGCCAGGGAGCGCGGGGCGATCCTGCGTCGCTGGTACGAGCTGGTCATCCGCCACCGCGACGACCTCGCCCGGCTGATCACGCTCGAAAACGGCAAGACGCTGCGCGAGGCCCAGGGCGAACTCGACTACGGCGCGGGCTTCCTCGAGTTCTACGCCGACGAGGCGACCCGCGCGCTCGGCGAGACGATCCCCGCGCCTGTCCCCGGCCGCCGGCTCTATGCCGAGCGCGAGCCGGTCGGCGTGTGCGCGGCGATAACGCCATGGAACTTCCCGCTGGCGATGCTGACTCGCAAGGTCGGCCCGGCGCTCGCGGTGGGCTGCACGATGATCGCCAAGCCGGCGAGCGCCACGCCGCTGACGGCGCTCGCTTTCGCCAAGCTCGGTGCCGAGGCCGGCGTCCCCGCGGGCGTGTTCAACATCGTCACCGGCTCAGCGCGGGCGATCGGAGGCGTGCTGACGAGCTCGCCGATCGTGCGCAAGCTCTCGTTTACCGGCTCGACCGAGATCGGCGTGCAGCTTTATCGCGACTGCGCGAGCTCGATGAAGCGGCTCGGGCTGGAACTCGGCGGCAACGCGCCGCTGCTGATCTTCGCCGATGCCGACCTCGACAAGGCCGTCGAGACCGCGCTCGTCGCCAAGTTCCGCAACGGCGGTCAGAGCTGCATCGCCGCCAACCGGATCTACGTCGAGGACGGCATCCGTGACCGGTTCGTCGCCGCGTTCGCCGATCGGGTCGGTCAGCTCCGCGCGGGCGACGGCTTCGACCCGGCGAGCGACATCGGCCCGCTGATCGACGACGAGGCGGTCGACAAGGTCGCCGACCATCGCGACGACGCGATCGAGGGCGGGGCGCGCTGCATCGCCGGCGGCGGGTCGCCCGGCGGGCGCCTGTTCGAGCCGACCCTGCTGGTCGACGTCCCCGCCGATGCCCGGCTGGCGCACGAGGAGACCTTCGGACCGCTCGCCGGGATCATCGGCTTTGCGGGGCTGGAGGAAGGCATCGCGCTGGCCAACGCCACGCCGTTCGGTCTCGCGGCCTACCTGTGCAGCGAGGACCCGGCGACGATCGCCCGCGCCTCGCGGGCGCTCGAGAGCGGCATGGTCGGCATCAACACCGGACTGATCTCGACCGCGCATGCGCCGTTCGGCGGGGTCAAGATGTCGGGTCTCGGGCGCGAAGGCTCGCACCATGGGCTCGAGGAGTACCTCAACATCAAGTACCTCTGCCACGCGGGGCTCTAGGACATGCGCAAGTCGAACAAGGTCATCATCACCTGCGCCCCGACGGGCTCGATCCATACGCCGTCGATGTCGCCGCACCTGCCGGTGACGCCCGACCAGATCGCCGAAGCCGCCATCGGCGCCGCCGAGGCCGGCGCCGCGGTGTTGCATCTCCACGCGCGCAACCCGGCGGACGGCAGCCCTTCGCCGAAGGCCGAGGACTTCATGGCCTTCCTGCCGCGCATCAAGCAGGCCACCGATGCGGTGATCAACATATCGACCGGCGGCAGCGCGACGATGACGCTCGATGCCCGGCTCGAGGGGGCCCGGGCGGCGCAGCCCGAGCTCTGCAGCCTCAACATGGGGCCGCTGATCTTCGACTTCTCGGCGGCCGGGAAGCGCGTGGCGGAGTGGCAGCACGGCTGGGAACGCGAGTACGTCGAAAGCAGCCGCGGCCGCATCATGTACAATGACAACGCGTTCATCGAACGGATCATGATCGATATCGGTCGGGCCTACGGCACCCGGTTCGAGTTCGAATGCTACGACGTCGGCCACCTCTACACGCTGGCCCACTTCGCCGACCGCAAGCTGGTCGAGCCGCCGTTCCTCATCCAGGGCGTGATCGGCATCCTCGGCGGAATCGGGCCTGACGTGCGCAACCTCGCGCACATGGTCACCGTGGCCGACAGCCTGTTCGGCGACGACTACATGCTCTCGGCCTTCGCCGCCGGCCGCCACCAGATGGACTTGTGCACGCAATCGGTACTGCTCGGCGGCCACGCCCGCGTCGGGCTCGAGGACAGCCTCTACATCGGCAAGGGGGAACTCGCGGCCAGCAACGCCCAGCAGGTCGCCCGCATCCGGCAGATCGTCGAGGCGCTCGGCCGCGAGGTGGCAACGCCGGCGGAGGCGCGGGAGATGCTGGGGCTCAAGGGCGGTGATCAGGTTGCCTTCTGATCTGCAATTTTCGAAACAGCGTTACGCAGACTGGCGCGATCCCCTTCGCCCGTCTAAGCACGCCCGATGAAGAACAGGGACACAGAGAACGGGGGCGACGAGGGCGTCCAGGCGGCGCGGGCCGCGGTGCGGATCCTCGAACTGCTGGCGAGCCACGAGGATGTCGGGGTGACCGAGATCGCGCGCCAGACCGAGATGACCAAGCCGCGCGTCTACCGCCACCTGCGAACGCTGCTGGCGATGGGCTATGCGGTCCAGCGCGAAGGCAGCGATCGCTACGCTCGCGGACCGAAGCTGCTGGCGCTGGCGCGGGCGATCGGTCAGTCGGCGGACGACGGCGTCGTCGAACTGGCGCGCCCGGTACTGCAGGAGCTGCACGAGCGCTTCGATCACGGGTTCAACCTGTCGCTCGTCTATGGCGACAGCGCGTCGATCGTCGAAAGCCTGCCCGGCAAGGGCCTGGTGGGAATCACCGTCAAGCTGGGTGAGCCGCTGCCGCTGCATTCGACCGCCGCGGGCAAGCTCCTGCTGGCCGACAGGCTGGCCCGGCAGGGAACCCTTCAGACGGGCAGGCTGACCCGGTTTACGCCGCACACGATCACCGAGCCGGCCGCCCTGCGCGAGGAACTTGTGCGCGTGGCCGAGCAGGGTTGGGCGGACGCTCCTGACCAGGTCGTGCTCGGCATCAACGCGGTCAGTGCCCCGGTCCACGATCACAAGGGCGAACTCGTGGCGATGGTCTCGGCGATGGACTCGATCCAGTTCATCCCGCCCGAGGCACCCGCCAAGCTGGTCGACGCCTTGCGCAACGCGGCAAGCGCGATCTCCGCCAGGCTGGCGATCTGAACCGGAAAAGGGAGAGAGCATGAAAGCGATCGCAACAGGAATCCTGGCGGCGAGCGCCATCTTGTTGGTGCCGGGGTCAGCTGCCGGCCAGCCGGCCCTGCCCGACGGTGCCGTCGCCATCGCGCGGCAGGGCTCCTTCGAAGCGGGCGGGACGATCATCGGCGAGCCCGGCCGATCCTCGCTCGTCTGCGACCACGGTCACGTCGAGTACCAGATTCCCGTGTCGGCCAAACCGACAGCGCTGTTCCTCTGGCACAGCTCGAGCGCGGCGGTCTGGCAGCGCAGCTGGGACGGCGGTGAGGGGTTCCAGATGAAGCTGCTGCGCGCCGGTTATCCGACCTACCTGTGGGACGGTCCGCGCGTCGGCCGGGCCAACTGGGGATGCGAGGACTATACCTACCGCGCACAGGTCGGGCGCGACCAGGGTAACTTCGGCGCCTGGCGTTTCGGCCCGGCGTTTGGGCAGTTCTTCCCCGACCTGCAGTTCCCGAAGGATGACCCGACTGCGCTCGAGCAGGCCAACCGCGCCCGCTACGACGAGTTCGACACGGTCGCCAACGCGCAGCTCCAGACCGACGCCGCGGCCGCGGCGATCGACCGGATCGGCCCGGCGGTGCTGCTGACCAATTCGGCGGGCGGTTTTCGCGCGCTGCTGACCCGCCTCAAGAGCGACAACGTCAAGGGCATCGTCGCCTACGAGAACCCGGGATACGTCTTCCCCGACACGATGGAGCCGAAGCTGCGCGAGGGCCCGTTCGGCCCGGTTTATGTCTCCGAAGAGGAATTCGCCCGGCTGACGACGATCCCGATCCAGATCGTCTGGGGCGACCATCTCGAAGAGTCCCAGAGTTGGGCCGATTTCTTCGCATTGAGCGAGCAGTTCGCCAAGGCGGTCAACGAGCGCGGTGGAAAGGTCGAGATCCTCAAGCTCACCGACGCCGGACTCAAGGGGAACACGCACATCCCGTTCGCCGACCTGAACAACGAGGAAGTCGCGAAGCTGCTGTTCGACTGGCTCGGCCGCAACGGGCTCTGAGGAGGCGGGCATGGCGAGTGTCGCGGAGAAGGTGCGCAGCAAGGGGCAGGGCCTGCTCGGCACGTGGGTCAAGATACCCTCGTTCGAGACGGTCCAGCTGATCGCCCATGCCGGCTTCGAGTTCGTGGTGATCGACATGGAGCACGCGCCGCATTCGCTCGATCGGGCGGTCGAGCTCGTATTCTGCGCGCAGGCGATGGGCATGGCGGCGTTGGTGCGGTTGCCGGACCAGCTCGGCAGCACGATCCAGCCGCTGCTCGACGGCGGTGCCGACGGCCTGCTCGTTCCCCGCGTCGCTGACCCATCGGTGGCCGACGAGATCACCCGCCGGATGGTCTTCGCGCCGAAGGGCGAGCGCGGCCTCGGGGCGACCTCGCGCGCGGGACGCTGGGGTTTCGCCCCGCTGCAGGACTACTTGAGCCAGGGCGACCAGGCGCTGCGGATGATCCAGCTCGAGGACTGGGCCTCGCTCGAGCGGGCCGCCGAGTTCGCCGCGCTCGAGCACGTCGGTGGCGTGTTCATCGGGCATGGCGACCTGTTCCTGTCGAGCGGCAAGCCGGCGAGCGATCCCGAAGTGCGCGAACTGACCGCGCGCGTCCTGGCCGCGACCCGTGAGGCGGGCGTGCTGTCCGGCGTCGCCGTCGGCACGCCCGAAGAGGCGCGTCTCCACCTCGACATGGGATTCTCGTTGGTCATGCTCAGCAACGACACGACGCTATTCGGCAAAGCCGTCGCCGAAGCCGCGCGGGAGGTTCGGAAAGCTACGTCGTGATCGCTGCCCCGGCGAATTGTCCCGTTCGGAGCGCGTTGTTTCCCAACGCGGCCCCGACGTCCGAAAGCCGTTGTCGCATGTGCGCGACCAACATAGCGACAGGGCCATGAGGGGGGGTATGCCGGGGCATCCCGAATGGGAGTTCCTGCTGCCTCCCCTCCATGTTTTCAGGGCCTTGGCCAAGGAGGACCGAGATGTACGAAGCCGATGACCCCCGCTCCCGCCTGTCCACGGCCGGCAACGGAGCCGGCTCGGCTTCGGCTTTCGGCGTCTCGAGCTACGGCCGGTTCTACGACAGCGCGCCTCAGGAATCGGCCGCCGGCCATCGCACCTGGTACACGCGTGGCCAGAACTTCGTCGTCTGCTATTCCGAGGTGGAGCCCGGCGCGGTGTTCGAGCGCAAGGGGCAGGTCGACGAATACGTGCTGCTGCTGCACGACCCGGACATGGCGGCCACCGTCGAGGCCAACGGCGAGACCGCCGAGATCGGCGGCTACACGATCACCATGATCCCGCCCGGGGAAAGCCGGGTGACCTGCCACGCCGGCGGGCGGATCGTGCGGCTGATCACGACGCAGAACCCCGACGTCACCGCCAAGGCGGCGAACCCCGAGGCCTATGCCGGCCCCCATCCGCAGATTCCTCCGTTCGAGCCCTGGCCCGAGCCCGTGGGTGGCTGGAGGATCCGCAGCTACAGCCTCGACGTTCCGGACGAGCCGGGGCGGTTCGGCAAGATCTTCCGCTGCACCACGTTCATGGTCAACGTGTTCCCGCCGCAAGGCCCGCGCGACGTGACCAAGCTCTCGCCGCATTCGCACGCCGACTTCGAGCAGTGCTCGCTCGCGCTCGAGGGATGGTACATGCACCACCTGCGCTGGCCGTGGACCGCGAACCAGCGCGAGTGGCGCGAGGACGAGCACGAGCGTTGCGACTCGCCTTCGGTCTGCGTCATTCCTCCGCGCGTGATCCACACCTCTGCGCCGTCGAACTCAGGCAGCAACGTGCTGGTCGACATCTTCTCGCCGCCGCGGGAAGACTTCTCCGACATGCCCGGCTGGGTGCTCAACGCGGACGACTATCCCCGCAAGCCGGTCGAAGCCGCTGCCTGACCCGGACGTGACCTGCCGGAACCGGCAGGAAAAGTTGACCGGGCGCATCTAAGGGCAGGTTGCGACGTCCCCGAGCCGCCCCGCGGGCAGCTCCGCGGCAGGCCGCAAGGTAGCGGTAAGCATTTGAAATAGCGCGACTAAGGCGGCCGCTTGGAACGCTGCCTCTGGCGGCGGGCGAGACCCGTCGCGAGGCCTCTCGGCGGGGACAAGATGCGACGCCCTTCCGGTAAAGTTGGCCCCCGGCACGCCCCCTAGTCAGCCTCCCATAGAAGTTGCGGGAGGATACCGATGGTCAATCGGAAGGTACTGCTTTCGAGTTCGCTGATCGCAATCGCGCTGGCCCAGCCGGCAGTCGCACAGGACACGCCGGCCGGACAGGACGCCGCTCCCGCACAGGCGGCGGAATCCGAGGGTCGCGCTTCCAACGAGATCATCGTCACCGGCACGAGGATCGCAACCAACGTACAGGACGTGCCGATCGCGATCACCGCGGTTACCGCGGAAACGCTCGAGGAACGGCAGATCACGAATTTTGCCAACCTCGGCGCGATCGTGCCGAACGCAACGTTCCGCAAGTCGCAGGGCATCTACGGCGCGGGCGTCTCGGTGACGATGCGCGGCATCGGCACGACCGACACCCAGTTCTCGCAGGAACCCGCGGTCGCCTATTACATCGACGACGTCTACTACCCGTTCCTGTTCGGCTCGAACTTCGACCTGCTCGACCTCGAGCGCGTCGAGGTGCTCCGCGGGCCGCAGGGCACGCTGTTCGGCCGCAACGCGATCTCCGGCGCGGTGAACCTGGTGTCCAAGAAGCCGAGCTTCGACGACCTCTCGGCCTACGTCGACTTCACGGTCGGCTCCTATAACCGGATGGACCTGCGCGCGGGGATCAACATTCCCGTAACCGACACGCTCGCGGTCAGCGCTTCGATGGTTTCGAAGAAGCGCACCGGCTACATGGATCTGCTCGACTTCAGCTGCCAGATGCACCTCAACGGTACGCCCGAACTCGCCGGCAGCTTCCCGTTCCAGACGTCGAAGACCAGCTGGGCGGCCGGACGGAAGCCCGACAACTGCGTCATCGGCCACTACGGAGGCGAGGACGCGAGGGCAGTCCGCGGGGCCCTGCGGTGGGAGCCGCTGCCGAGCGTCGAGCTCAACATCTCCGCCGACTACACCGACTCGAACAACGAGTCCGCGGCCGAAAAGGTCATCGAATACGACTACCACCTCAACTACGGCCGGCTGAGGGGGCTGGACGAGAACGGCGGCCGCTGGGGCCCCTACACCGGGGTCATCGATGAGAACGCGCCGGGCGTCAGCCAGAACTTCATCACCATGTTCGACCAGTACTCGATCCCCGGAACGCCGTTCCGCTGGGACGAGCGGTTCGAGACCGACAGCCTCTACACGACCTACGACAACTTCTGCGATCCTTTCCCGTCCGGCACACTGATCCCCGGCAACACCTACTACAACGGCTCGCTGTTCCGCGGCGGCAACTGCTGGGGCCGCACGGTGCCGATGGAAAACTGGGGGCTCAACGGGCGCCTCAGCGTCGGCGTGACCGACGACATCGAGGTCACCGCGATCGCAGGCTACCGCGAGATCTACACCCGCTTCGGCGCCGGCTGGGACGGCACGCCGCTGGCCGACTCGATCATCTACCACGAGGACACCATGTCCTACTGGAACGGCGAGGTTCGAGTGACGGGCCAGCACGGCTGGTTGGATTGGGTCGCCGGCCTGTTCTACTACGACGGCAAGGCGGTCGAGAACGGCCACCCGCAGAACGTCCGCAACGGAACGCAGCAGTTCCACGACGTCATCTACCGGCCCCAGGCCAAGGCGGCGTTCCTCAACGCCACCTTCCGGCCCTACGAGGCTTTCGGAATCCTCGAAGGGCTCAGCTTCAACGGCGGTATCCGGCGTTCAGACGACGAGAAGATCGTCGACTATTCGGCCCAGTTCGACGCCTCGTTGCCGGGCTCGACGACGTTCGTGCCCTCCAGCGCCAGCACCTACTTCGTGCTGCCGATCAGGAACAAGCGGTGGGACTGGAAGCTCGGCGCCGATTACAAGGTCACCGACGACATCCTCGTCTATGCCTCGGCGGCCACCGGTTACCGGCTACCGGGCTTCAACACCCGCGTGTTCCAGGCCGGACAGGTCGAGCAGCAGTTCCCGACCGCGCTGATCAGCTATGAGGTGGGCTTCAAGGCCGACTTCTTCGATCGGCGGTTGCGGCTCAACGCCGCCGCGTTCTGGATGGAATACTCGATGCGCAACGGATCGTTCGGCGGCATGGAGCCGCGCTACGATCCGAACCGGACGGATCTGGTGATCCTTCCCGGAGACCAGACCCTGATCCCCGACGGACCCGACGACACCGAGTTCTCGAGCAACTTCACCAATTGCCGGCCCTACGATGCGGCCACCGACGGCCCGCAGAACGGGACCACGGTCGGCATCCAGTGCATTTCGCGCAGCTGGAACTATCCCGTCTCCGGGGGCGACCCGGTCAGGGGCGTCGAGCTCGAGGCCACGATCGAGCCGATCGACGACCTGACGATCAACGGCTCGCTCGGCTACACCGACCGCGGCAGCACGACCGGGCGGCCGATCGGCTTCCCCGACTGGACCGCGAGCGGCGGCATCCAGTACCTGTTCGACGTCGACGCCCTCGATGGCACGCTGACCCCGCGCCTCGACTGGTTCTGGATCAGCAAGGTCGCGTGGAGCACCGACTACACGCACCTCGACGACCCGGCGCGTTCCACCTTCAACGCGCGGCTCACCTACTACAACGAGGAGCACGACTTCGAAGTGGCCCTCGGTGTGACCAACCTGACGAACAAGGAGTACTTCCTGCAGAAGACCGTCTTCATCCACGGTCTCGGCGCGGGCGCCAATATCGGCCAGCCGTCGGCCCCGCGGGAATGGTACCTCAGCGTTGGCAAGCGCTTCTGAGCCAGGCCAGGCCCGGCCGCGACGCTCCCTTCCTGCGGCCGGGCCACCCCACTTCAGCAGGGAGAGGGGACAGTACGATGTCGAGTGATGTTGCCGGAATGGCTGTTCCGACGCTTCGCATGACACGGCGCGGGGCGCTCGCCGGTGGCTCGGCGTTCGCCTCGCTGGTCGTGCATTCGATGGCGCAGGCGCAGACGGGAGGGTCGATCCGGTCCTATGCCCCGCCGCGCAGGCTCACCGACGTCGACCATGCGGTGGTCTATCGCCGCGAAGACGAGATGGCCGGCTGGCCCCACGTGATGGGCTACTGGAACTTCGGCGACGGCGAACTGCTGCAACAGGTGACCTCGATCACCACGCGCTACGGCAGTGCCGACGACATCAGCCACGACAATCTCGGGCGCGAGGGGCTGGGCAGCAAGTCGGTCGCGCTGCGCTCCAGGGACTGGGGCCGCACCTGGGACGGTACGGATCCGACAATCAACATGATGTCGCGGATCGACCCGGCGATGGCCGGCGCGAAGACGATGGGCGACCTGCAGCCGATCGACTTCCTCGACAAGGACACGATCATCTCGAACAGCGGGGCCGGTTTCGGCACCCCCGAGGGCCGCACCGACGTGCGCGTTTCGCGCGACCGCGGGCGCAGCTGGAGTCCGCCGATCTCGGTGCCGAGAGACGCGCTGCACTCGATCTCCGGTATGAACTCGGCGCTGATCCGCCCGGACGGCACGGCACTGATCTGGCTGATCGAGGTGGACGCGGAAGGCTGGAACCGGCGGCCGTGTGTCTTCGCCCTGCCGCCGCGCGGGACGGACTTCCACTTCCTCACCTTCATCACGCCCAAACGCGACCCGTTCGCGGCCGCCGATGGCGACTACCAGAGCACCTTCCGCTTCGGTGGGCATCGCTGGTTCTATCCGCGCGGCTACCTGCTGCCGAGCGGGCGGATGCTGTGCGTCCTGCGCTGCCAGCGCGATCCGCGCGGAATCATGTGGACCGAGGTCTTCTCCAGCGACGATGCCGGGCGGACCTGGCAATTCCTGAGTCGCGTCAACGACTTCGGGTCGCCCGGCAGCCTGGTCCAGTTGCCCGATGGCCGGCTGGTGATGGTCTACGGTTACCGCCTGATGCCCGCCGGCATCCGCGCCAAGGTGAGCGAGGACGAAGGCAGGACCTGGGGGCCGGAGCTGATCGTGCGCGACGATGGCGGCAGCTGGGATCTCGGCTATCCGAACGCCTGGGTCACCGACGACGGCAAGGTCGGGGTGATCTACTACTTCAACAGCAAGGATGACCCGGTCCAGGTCAACGGCGGCGTGCGCCACATCCAGCGCAGCATCTTCTCGGTCGATTGAGGCTGGCATGAACGATCACCCGGCCATTCGAGCCCTTCTCGCCGCTGCCATGCCGCTCGCCCTGCTGCTCGGCTCCTGTGCTCCGATGCCACTCCCTTCGACGACAGCCGCGTCACCGGCCGTTTCGGAATCGCGGGTAACCGTCGCCACCCGCGACGGCGTCGCGGACGCCCTGCTGTTCGAGCCCGAAGGGCGCGGCCAGTGGCCCGCGGTTATCGTCTGGAGCGACCTCGCCGGTCTCCGGCCGGCGTTCCGCGAGATCGGCCAGCGCCTTGCCGCAGAGGGCTACGTCGTGCTCGTGCCCAACATCTTCTACCGGACCGCCCGGATCGACGGCACCGTGGCTCCTGCGGCGCTCACTCCCGAGCAGTCGCGCGAGCGGTCGACGGCGTGGATGGACGCGATCGGCGACGAGGGCGGCGAGGCCGATGCGAAGGCCTACCTCGCGTTCCTCGATTCGCTTCCGACGGTGGATGCGACCCGGCCCGCGGGCGTGCTCGCCTACCAGTACGGTTCGCCTTACGCCTTCCACGCGGCTTTCGCACTGCCTGACCGCATTCGCGCAGTGGCGGCTATCCACCCGATGCGGATCGCCACCGCACGTCCAAATAGCCCGCACCTGTTCGTCGGGCGTTCGCGAGCCGCCTACTACGTTGCGCTTGCCGGCCCCGACGACGCGCGCGAACCGGGCGACAAGGAAGACTTGCGCAAGGCTTTCGCGGACGCCGGCCTCGCCGGTACGGTCGAGGTCATCGGGGCGGGTAACGGGTTCGGGGTTAGCGACCTCGCGGCCTACGACGGCACCGCAGCCGAGGCCGCATGGCAGCGCGCCCTGGCGCTGTTCGGCGCGCAGCTGCGATGACCGTGTTCGCGCACCGCGTGCGTTCGCCGCGCCGTTGCAATCAAGTCGGTCGACGAAGCCTCGGATAGGATCGGTCGACGCCGGAGCTTCGGATCCGACTGAAAGCGCATTCCGAAGAGGGACTTAGGGAGGTACGGGTATGGTCGATCGTCGCACGTTTCTCGGTACGGGCCTGGCGGCTGCGGGCATTGCCGCATTGCCACGGTCCGCTTCGGCTCACGTGATCGTGCCGTCGTACAAGCTCTACGACACCCACGGGCACTTCTACACCAACGATGTCGACAAGTACCCGTTCAACTCGCGCACCGCGCGCTACGGCCCCGAGATCATGGTCGCCAAGGCCATGCGCTATCCGCAGACGCCAAAGGAGGTGTTCGCGTTCTGGGACGAGTGCGGCATCGAGAAGGGGGCCGGCGTCCAGTATTCGAGCACCTACCGGTTCGACAACAGCTACCTGCTCGACATCTCCGCGGAGCACCCCGACCGGATTATTCCGGTGGTGATCCTCGATCCGGTGGCGGAGGACACGCCGGCCCAGCTCGAGAAGATGGCCCGCGAGAACCGCATCGCCGGCGTGCGCTTCACCGGCTCGCCGACCCGGCCCGATGGGCAGCCTGCCGGCCCCGGCGCGCGGAGCAGCGACTTCGTGTTCCTCTCCGACGCGGCCGCCCCGGCGTGGGAGACCGCCAACCGCCTCGGCCTGCTGATCGTGCTGATGCCGATCGGCGGCGACACGCCGGGTGCGATGGCCAAGGTGGCGCAGCACGCGGCGCGTTACCCGAACGTCAACATCCTCCTCGATCATATCGGCTTCCCGCGGCCGGAGCTTGGCCCGAACTTCGGCCTCTCGCCGCAGCACCGCGCGCTGACCCAGCACAAGAACGTCTATTACAAGTACACCACGCTGCTGATCGAGCAGCTCCACGCCGCGCACGTGCCCTTCCAGCCGTTCCTCGAGCACATGGTCGAGACCTTCGGCGCCGACCAGATGACCTGGGGAAGCGATGTCGGGAACACGCCCGGCAGCATGTTCATGTGGGTCCAGCATGCGCTGGATTCGGCGTCCGGGCTGAGCGAGCAGCAGCAGCGCGACCTGTTCTACAACACGGCCGAGCGCATCCACGTCCCCGGCGGCCGCGGGCCGGCCCGCGCCTGAGGCCGGGCATCCGCAGACGGGGAGCTGAGCCTTGGCCATACGCTACGCCGCGCCGAGGGCGCCCAGCCAGGTCGATCACGCCGTCGTCTACCGGCGCGAGGACGAGTTCTGCTCGTGGCCGTTCACCAGCGGCTTCTGGGAAACCGCCGACGGGACGCTGATCGCCAACTTCGCGACCCGGAACGTGTCATATGCCAGCGGGGACGCCATCCGCCACGACGTCCTCGGGCGGAACAGCAGCAATCCGCGAACGGTCACGGTGCGCTCACGTGACCGCGGGGTCACTTGGGATGGAGACGACCCGCAGTACAACATGATGGCGGGTCCGGGCGGCGAAGGCCGCGGACTGTCGCGCGAGACGATGCCGACCGCCTTTGCCGATCCGGTCGACTATCTCGACCCCAACGTGCTGGTATCGAGCGGAAGCATGGGAGGCTTCGCGACCTCCGGCACCCAGGCCACCGCGCGCCTCTCGCGCGACGGAGGCCGCAGCTGGAGCGAACCGATCCTGCTCCCGCTCGATCACCTTGCCGCCACCACCGGCGTTCACTCGACGCTGGTCCGGCCAGACGGGCGGCTGCTGATGTTCCTGTTCTCGATCGACAAGGACAACACCCACCGCCACCCGCTCGTCTACGGGAGTGTCAACCACGGCCGCGAATTCCATTTCATGTCCTTCGTTACGCCGCGCGAGGACCCGTTCGGAAATGCGGACGGGGATTACGACGATCCGAGCGTCGCCTTCGTCGGTCACCGCTGGTTCTATCCGCGCGGCTACCTGCTTCCGAGCGGGCGAATCCTGTGCATTACCCGCTGCCAGCGCGATCCAACCGGGGTCATGTGGAGCGAGTTGTTCTATTCCGACGACGGCGGCGAGACCTGGGGTTTCCTGAGTCGGATCAACGACTTCGGCGCGCCGGGTAATCTCGTGCTGATGCCCGACGGGCGGATCGTGGCGGTATACGGATATCGCCTGATGCCGGCCGGTATTCGGGCCGCGGTCAGCGAGGACGGCGGCAAGACCTGGGGCCCGGAGATCGTCGTGCGCGACGATGGCGGAAGCTGGGACCTCGGCTATCCGAACTCGTGGCTGGTCGACGAGCGGACGATCGGCACGCTGTACTACTTCAATAGCAAGGACGATCCGGTCCAGGCCAACGGCGGCGTGCGCCACATCCAGCGCAGCATCTTCACGATCGATTGACCGAGCGGAGGCCGCTCTGGCGGCCGGACCGACGGAACCGCGTTCCCGCTGGCCTGTTTCCTGACGGAGGTTCAGGAGGACAGGCGTGGCCGGACATTCGGATATCTTCGACAGGCTCAAGCAGGATCACGACCTGCACCGGGATCTTTTCGCTCGTCTGGACGGAGAGGGCGGTACTGACGCTCCGCTGTTCGAGCGCCTGACCAAGGAGCTGAAGGCCCACGCCGCCGCGGAGGAGCAGGCGCTCTATTCGACGATGCTGCGCAAGCCGGAGACGACCGAGGAGACGCGTCATTCGGTCGCCGAGCACAAGGAAGTCGACGACCTGCTCAACGACCTCGCCGCCACGCCGAACGGCGCCGAGTGGCGGGAGAAGTTCGAACACCTGCGCCATCGCTACCTGCACCACATCGAGGAAGAGGAGAACGAGCACTTCCCCGATTTCGCCCGCTACCTGACGGACGAGGACGTCGCGTTCATGCGTGCGGTGTTCGACCGGCGGAAGGAAGCCGAACGGGCCGAGGCCGAAGTGACGCCCGAAAAGCTCGAAGACGCCAAGGACTAGGGCGGGGTGGGGCACGAGACGGAGGCGATATCGCAGGCAGACGGCGCGTTCGACGACAGCTCCGTGGAGCCTGGCGTCTGGCGCTACGCAATGGCCACCCGGGTGCGCGTCATCGTCGACGCCGAGGAGTACTTCGACCTGATGCAGCAGGCGATGCTCAAGGCGCGCCAGCGAATCCTGCTGATCGGCTGGGATTTCGACACCCGCATCCACCTGACGCATGGCCGCCGCTGGTGGCAGAAGGGGTGGAAGCGGGAGCATCCGTCGCGGCTCGGCAGCTTCATCCCGTGGCTCACCCGTCACTGCCGCACGGTCGAGGTGCGCATCCTCAAATGGGGCATCGGTTCGCTCGAGATCGCCACGCGCGGGGCGATGATGCTCGACCTGCTCCGCTGGCTTCGCCGCCGGCGCATCGACCTCGAGTTCGACAGCGCCCATCCGGTGGGTTGCAGCCACCACCAGAAGATCGCGGTGATCGACGACAGGCTCGCGGTGTGCGGCGGGATCGACATGACCGACAAGCGCTGGGACACGCGGGCGCACGTCGAGCACGATTCTCGCCGCAGACGACTCGGCGGGCGGCGCTACGGGCCGTGGCACGACATGACGATGATGATCGAGGGACCGGCCGCCGGCGCGCTCGACGAGCTCGCGCGAGACCGGTGGCGGCGCGCCGGCAACGATCCGCTCGAGGCGCCCGAGCCGTCGGAAAGCAGCGCGTGGCCCGACGACCTCGAACCGCACTTCGAGAACGTCGAGATCGGCATCGCCCGCACGCGTGCCGAATACCAGGACGATCCCAGGGTGAAGGAAATCGAGGCGCTGTTCGCCGAGCAGATCGGCCGTGCGAAGCGCTTCATCTACGCGGAGAGCCAGTACTTCGCTTCGCGCCAGATCGCCGAGGCGATCTGTGCCCGGCTCTCCGCGGACGATCCACCCGAGATCGTCATCGTCAACCCCGAGACTGCGGACGGGTGGATCGAATCGACCGTGATGGACCCGGCGCGCGCGCGGCTGGTGCGCTCGATCCAGGAGATCGACCGGCACGGCAGGTTCCACCTGTTCGTTCCCTACAGCGGCGAGACGCCGATCTACGTCCATGCCAAGCTGCTGATCGTCGACGACCGGGTCCTGCGCATCGGCTCGGCCAACTTCAACAACCGCTCGATGGGCCTCGACAGCGAGTGCGACGTGTTCATCGACTGCGATCGGCCGGCCAACGGCGGCTGTGGAGAGACCATCCGCGCACTGCGCCATTCGCTGCTCGCCGAGCATTGCGGGCTCGAGCCGGAGGAGGTCGGTGGACTGATAGAGAAGGCCGGCTCGATGGCCGGGATGATCGAAGCGCTCGGCCGCGCCAACGCGCGACACTTGCGCCGCTACGAGCCGGAGGAGCTGACCGACCTCCAGGCCGAGATGGTCGATCGCCAGATGCTCGATCCCGAGGAGCCGGCGGAGATGTTCAGGATAAGGCCCGCAAGGCGTGGCCTTTTGCGCCGCGGCGGATTATTGGCGCGTGCCATGAACAGGCAAAGCAGGAAACGCGGCACGTCATGATCGGTCGGGCCCATGAGTAGCCTCGTCGGTCCCGACGAGGACGATCCGCGCGGCAAGCCGCCGGTCCCCGAGGACGTGCAGGAGGCCGTGCGGACCCTGATCCGCTGGGCCGGCGACGATCCCGAGCGCGAAGGGCTGCGCGACACGCCGCAGCGCGTCGCGCGGGCATGGAAAGAATACTGCCAGGGTTACGAGGAGGATCCGGCGAGCCATCTAAGCCGGATGTTCGAGGAAGTCGGCGGATACGACGAGATCGTGCTGCTCAAGGACATCCCGTTCCAGAGCCACTGCGAGCATCACATGGCGCCGATCATCGGCAAGGCCGCCATCGCCTACCTGCCGACCGATCGCGTGGTCGGGATATCCAAGCTCGCCCGGGTGCTGCACGGCTACGCCCGCCGCCTGCAGATCCAGGAAAAGCTGACCGCCGAGGTCGCGCAGTGCATCTGGGACAACCTCGAGCCCCGCGGCGTGGCGGTGGTGATCGAGGCGAGCCATGCCTGCATGACCGCGCGCGGGGTGCGCACGCCGGGGGTCAACATGGTCACCAGCCGGGTCATGGGAATCTTCCGCCGCGATTCGAAGAGCCGCGAGGAAGTGCTCAAGTTGATGGGATACTGAATGACCGCACTGCTCGTCCGGGGCGGCAGGCCGCTGGCCGGCCGCGTCGAGCCCTCGGCCAACAAGAACGCCGTGCTGCCGGTGCTCTGCGCGACGCTGCTCAGCGACGGGCCGATCACGCTGCGCAACGTGCCGGAGATCACCGACGTAACGCGGATCGTCGAGTTCTTCGGCGAGCTCGGCTCGACGGTAGCCTGGGACAGGAAGGCCAAGCGGCTCGATATCGACCACTCGACGATTTCGCCGCAGGCGAAGGCCCGGCTGCCCCAGGCGATGCGCGCCTCGATCATGATGATCCCGGGCCTGCTCGTGCGTCTCGGCGAGGCGCGGCTCGAGCACGAGGTCAAGGGCTGCACGCTCGGTGCGCGTGAGATCGACCCGCACGTCGCGGTGTTCCGCGCGTTCGGCGCCGACGTCAGCCAGACGGGCCACGAGATAGTTTTCCGCGTGACTGGCACCGGGCAGGCGACGCGGATGTGGCTCGAGTACGCCTCGGTAACCACGACCGAGAACTTCATCCTCAGCGCGCTGACGGTCAAGGGAACCTCCCAGATCGTCAACGCGGCCTGCGAGCCGCACGTGCAGGAGATGTGCGCGTTCCTCGAACTGATGGGCGCGAAGATCCTCGGCAAGGGCACCTCGATGGTGTCGGTCGAAGGCGCGCCGAAGCTGGGCGGGGCGGACTACACCTTCTCGGACGATTTCCACGAGGTGGCGACGTTTCTCGCGCTCGCAGCCGTCACCGGCGGCGACATCGCGGTGCGCAACGACCATCCCGAGCACTTCGACCTGATCGACCGGACTTTCGCCAAGTTCGGCGCCCGGGTGCGGCACGAGGACGGTTGGTCGCGGCTCGAGGCGCCGCCGCGGCTGAAAGTCGAGGAGAACTTCACCTCGCACCTCATCACCAAGGTCGAGGCGGCGCCGTGGCCCTACATCCCGGCCGACCTGCTGCCGATCTTCATCGCGCTCGGCGTCAAGGCCGAGGGCGAAACGATGTTCTGGAACAAGGTCTACGAGGGCGGGCTGACCTGGCACACCGAGCTGTCACTGTTCGGTGCGCACACGCTGCTGTGCGACCCGCACCGGCTGATCACCTTCGGTGGCGGCGAACTGGCCCCGGCGACGGTGACCAGCCCGTACATCATCCGGGTGGCGATCGCGCTGCTGATGGTCGCCTCGTCGATCGAGGGCGAATCGACGATCCTCGACGCCGACCCGATCCGCCGCGCGCATCCGGGCTTCGTCGACAACTTCGTCGCGCTCGGCGCCGACGTGAAGTGGGTCAAGTAACGCCGCCGGGACGAAACGGGCAGTCTCGCCGGCGAAAGTCCGCGGCCCGGACTGGGAGGTGAGCATGCCGGTCATCGGAATGGGCGGATACTTCTTCCGTGCGAAGGATCCTGAGGCTCTGAAGGCCTGGTACCGCGAACGGCTCGGAGTCGGAGGCGGGATCGGTTCCGATCCGGTGACCGGCCATTCCAACGAGTGGGCCTGGTACCAGCAGGGTGGGCCGATGGTGTTCGAGCCGTTCAAGGCCGATACGACCTATTTCGCCGCCGATCGGCAGACGATGGTCAACTTCCGCGTGCACAACCTCGACGGACTGCTCGCCGACCTGCGCGCTGCAGGAGTCGAGGTGTCGCGAGAGGAGGAGATGGAGGGTGTCGGGCGCTTCGCCCGCGTCCACGATCCCGAAGGCAATCCGATCGAGCTGTGGGAGCCCGTAGCCGAGGCAGCTTCGGAATAGGGGCCGCTCCGCCAACTCTTCACCCCGCGTTTGGCGCGCTCCGCCGAACCCGTGGCCCGACACCGCAACGGAGAGGGCAGCGGGGCGTTCGCCGGAAGTATCCACCCTTTCTCAAGGAGCTTCCGATGAACACCAGTCACGACATCTCCGTGCTCAACTCGCTGATCGAGACCACGCTCGACAGCATGAAGGGCTTCAACGACGCGGCCGAAGACAGCAACGGCACGCACTCGGCGTTCTTCCGCGAGATGGCCGGCGAACGCAGCGGCTGCGCCAGCGAGTTGCAGGCCCGGGTGACCGCGCTCGGCGGCGATCCGGAGGAACACAGCAGCTACACGGCGGCCGCGCACCGCGGGTTCATGAACCTGAAGGAAGCGCTCGTCGGCAGCGACGATCGCGCGGTGATCGAGGAAGTCGAGCGCGGCGAGGACTACATCAAGGGCAAGTACGAAGCCGCGCTGCAGGATTCCGAGTTGATGCCGGAGACTCGCGAGGTGATCCAGGATGCCTACGCCTCGGTGCGCAAGGGTCACGATCGTGCAAGCGCGATGAAGCACCAGTTGGCCGGCTGAAGGCGGATCGGTTCCCCCGCCGGGGAAAGGGCGTCCCTCGCGGGCGCCCTTTCCTTGTCGGGCTCAGAGCTGGCCGAGCATGTGCTCGGCGCTGCTGACCCTGAAGTCGCCCGGCGCCTCGACGTTGAGCTCGGTGACCACGCCGTCGTCGACGATCGCCGAGAAGCGCTGGCCGCGCTTGCCCATGCCGAAGCCGGTGCCGTCCATCGTCAGCCCGAGCGCGCCGACGAATTCGCCGTTGCCGTCGGCCAGCATGGTAATCTCGGGCGAGCCCGACGCCTTGTTCCACGCGCCCATCACGAACGCATCGTTGACCGCGGTGCCGACGATCTCGTCGATACCCTTGGCCTTGAGCTCGGCGGCCTTCTCGACATAGCCCGGCAGGTGCTTGGCCGAACAGGTCGGCGTGAACGCGCCCGGAACCGAGAACAGCGCGACCTTCTTCCCCTTGAAGTATTCGCCGGTCTGGACCTTCTCGGGCCCGTTTTCGGTCGCCTTGACCAATGTCACGTCCGGCAGCTTGTCGCCCTTGGCAATCGTCATAACCAATCTCCTGTCCCGTCCGTCGCGCTAGATAGGCGATGGGGCGGAGCGCGCAACCGCGAACGGCGCTCGCTAGTGCAACGCCTGCTCGAGGTGTCGCAGCTTGTCGGGATTGCGCATGACGTAGACCGCCCGGACGCGACCGTTCTCGACAAGCAGGGCGGTGGTCTGGAGCTCGCCGTCGGCCTCGCGGGTGACGTAGCCCGGCAGCCCGTTGACCCAGGCGAAGTTGAGCAGGGTGCCGCGCTGGCCGCGTGTGAGCCGGGCGATCGCCGCAAGAGTGCGGGCGACCTCGTCGGCGCCGCGCATCACGCGGGCCACCGCCGGCCGCTTGCCGCCGCCGTCGGCATAGAACGAGACGTCCTCGGCGAGCAGCGCCCCCAGCCGCCCCGTGTCGCCCTCGCGCGAGGCGGCGAAGAACGCTTCGGCGAGAGCCATGCCGTGCTCGCGGTCGACCGGGTAGCGCGGGCGTTCGGAGCGCACGTGTTCACGTGCGCGGCTGGCGAGTTGGCGGCAGGCGGCCGGCTCGCGGCCGAGCACCCCGCCAACCGACTCGAAGTTTTCCCCGAACACGTCGTGCAGCAGGAATGCGGCGCGCTCGAGCGGAGAGAGGCGCTCGAGCGCGAGCATCAGCGGCAGCGTCACGTCCTCGACTTCCTCGGTCTCGACGATCGGGTCGGGCAGCCAGGTGCCGACATAGTCCTCGCGTCGCGCGCGGGCGGACTTGAGCGCGTCGAGGCACAGCCGCGCGACCACCCGGCGCAGGAAGGCCTCGGGGACGCGCACCTGCGCGCGATCGGTTGCCTGCCAGCGCAGCCATGCCTCCTGCACCACGTCCTCGGCGTCGGCCATCGAGCCGAGCATGCGGTAGGCGACGCGCATGAGCCTGGGCCTCAGCGCGTCGAACGTGGCTGCGCCATCGCTCATGCCGGCCATCCGAGGCTCGTGTCGAACAGCTCGAAGCCGACCGCGAGCCGGTTCCAGCCGTTGATCACGATGATAGCGAGGGTCAGTTTCACCTGCTCCTCCTTGGTGAACTGGGCATCGAGCGCCGCGTAGACATCGGCCGGCGCGCGCTGGTCCGCAACCCGAGTTTGGTGATCGGTCCAGGCCAGGGCAGCGCGTTCGCGCTCGGTATAACACGGCGCTTCCTGCCACGCGCCGAGCAGGGCGATGCGCTGCTCGGTCTCGCCGGCCTGGCGCGCCTCGTAAGTATGCATGTTGAGGCAATTGGCACAGCCATTAAGCAGCGAGGCGCGGATCTTCACCAGCTCGAGCAGCGGCTTCTCGAGACCGCTCGCGGCGACCTGGTCGGAGAACGCGAACCACGCGCGCATGAT
>JBIQKN010000049.1:0-2584 GCA_044506565.1 Sphingomonadales bacterium
ACGTAGGCCTCGCCCGCGTACGGATCGCCGCCGGCCGCGGCGTAGGCACCGATGATCAGGTCGTCGAACCCGTCGCCATTGACGTCGCCGGCCGAGGCGACCGCAATCCCGCTGTGGTCGTAGTAGGCAATGCCGTTGAGCGCGAAACCGTTGTTTCCATCGAGCGCGCCGAGGTCGACCACGGCATCGAAGCCTCCGTCCTGCCCGAAGACCACGTAAGTCTGACCCGCAGCCTCATAGCCGTTGGCGTAGGCTTCCATCGCTCCGATCACGATGTCGGCGAAACCGTCGCCGTTGAGATCACCTGCCGATGCGACCGAAAAGCCGCTATAATCGCCCGGGTCTACGCCATCGAGGCGGAAGCCGTTACTCCCGTCGAGCGACGACAGGTCGATGTCGGAAGGGAAACCTCCGCCTTGGCCGAACACCACGTAGGTGTAACCGGCCCTGGAATTGGCGAGAAACGCGCCGATGATCAGGTCATCGAACCCGTCGCCGTTGACGTCGCCGGCCGACGCGACCGAAAAGCCGCTGTAGTCCCCAAAATCGGTACCATCGAGCCGGAAGCCATCCGACCCGTCGAGCAGCGATAGGTCGATGACCGCTGGAAAATCCGCCATAATTGCCCCCCCGACCCGCCATGGCGAATCCCTACGTGACTTCACTTAAGCATGCTCAAGGAGTCAATCGGGAATCAGGCACGGTTGCGTTGTCGGCGGCGCCGGTTCATGCCTCGGCGCATCGCGCGAGGGGGGACATGAGCGAAGCGACCAGTGAAGAAAAGTTCGCGCTGACCGCTTCGCGCGGCTTTCCGCAATGGCTGGCGGGCACCGGCGCGAGCCTCGCCTTCACCACCTACCAGGCCGGCAAGCTGTTCCTCGTCGGCGTCCGGCCCGACGGGCGGCTGTCGGTGTTCGAGCGGACTTTCGCCCGCTGCATGGGGCTTGCCGTAAGCGACGACGGCCGCAGCCTCGCGCTCGCGACCCAGACCGGCATCCAGCGGTTCGACAACGTCCTGCCGGCGGGACAGGCCACGCGCGACGGGCACGACGCGCTCTACGCGCCCCACGCAGCGTGGATAACCGGCGACCTCGATATCCACGACGTCGGCTGGGGCGCCGACGGGCGGCCGGTGTTCGTCAACACGCTGTTCGGCTGCATCGCCGCGGCGAGCGACGGATTCAGCTTCCGGCCGCTCTGGCGCCCGCCTTTCATCAGCCGCCTGGCAGCCGAGGACAGGTGCCACCTCAACGGCATGGCGATGGCCGACGGCCGCCCGCGCTTCGCCACCGCGGTGTCGCGCTCGGACATCGCCGACGGGTGGCGCGACCGGCGCGCGGACGGCGGCGTGGTGATCGACGTCGAGACCGGCGAGACGGTCTGCGAAGGGCTGTCGATGCCGCACTCGCCGCGGCTGCACGAAGGCCGACTGTGGCTGCTCAACTCGGGTACCGGCGAGTTCGGCCGGATCGACCTCGACCGCCGCCGATTCGAGCCGCTTGCGCTGTGCCCCGGATACGCGCGCGGCCTGGCCTTCGTCGGCGGCCACGCCGTCGTCGGCCTCTCGCTGGCGCGTGAGAACCGCACTTTCTCGGGCCTGGCGCTCGACGCGGTGCTGTCCCGCAACGACGTCGAGCCGCGCTGCGGCGTCGCGGTGTTCGACCTCGCCAGCGGCGACATGCGCCACTGGTTGAGGATCGAAGGCGTCGTGCGCGAGCTCTACGACGTCGCCGTGCTGCCGGGCGTTAGCCGCCCGGCGGCGATCGGTTTCAAGACCGACGAGGTCCAGCGGGTGATCTCGATCGAGGAATAGTCGCCTGCTCCTGGGGCACGCGGCGACCGGCTTGCCGCTAGAGGACGAAGTCTGCCGCCGTCAGGTCGATCAGGCCGTCGAGGCGGATGACGAAGTCTGCCGCGCCGTCGCCGTCGGTATCGCCTTCGACGAAGGTGTTTTTTCCCGCGTGCAAGTAACGGATCTGCCCGGCAGTTCCGGTGAACGCGTCGGCACCGATGAAGGCGAAGTTCTGATCGCCGACGGCGCCGACGTTGGCGTCGATCTGCCGCACATGAATCTTGTCGCCCTCGATTTGGTCGAAGTCCGCGACAATGTCGGCGGAGCTCGCACTGGCGCCGACCTCGCCGTCGGCGAAGAAGAATGTGTCGCTCCCGCTGCCGCCGATCAGCGTATCCTTGTTCGCTCCGCCGATGATCTGGTCGTCGCCAGCGCCCCCGTTGATCGTGTCACGCCCCGCGCCGCCCTCGAGCCGGTCAGGGCTGCCGCCGCCCAGAAGCGTGTCGTCGCCGTCCCTGCCGTTGAGCCTGTCGGCCCCGCGAAGGCCGCTGAGCACGTTGTCGCCCGACGTGCCACGCAACACGTTGGCCAGCACGTTGCCCGTTCCCGAGTGCGCCAGCGCACCGTTGAGCGTCAGGTTTTCGACGTTGTCGCCGAGCGTGTAGTCGAGCCGCGCGATCACCTGGTCGATGCCTTCTCCGGCCAACTCGGTCACCTGGTCGCGGGCGTCGTCGACGTAGTAGGTATCGTCTCCCGCACCGCCAGACATCCGGTCCTTGCCTGCACCGCCGT
>JBIQKN010000049.1:2684-15796 GCA_044506565.1 Sphingomonadales bacterium
GCCGAGAGATACCGGGCGGTATCGATCCCGCCGACGCCGTCGAGAAGGTCGTCGCCGTCGCCGCCGGTCAGCATATCGTCGCCGCTGTTGCCCCACAGAACGTCGTTGCCGTGGCCCCCGTCCAGCACATCGGTGCCGCCGCCTCCGCGAAGGCTGTCGAAGCCAAGGCCTCCGATCAGCTGGTCGGCGCCCGCCCTTCCGAACAGCTGGTCGTCGCCTGCACCGCCGTCGATCGTTCCGCCGCCGGCCGCTGTGGTGATCGTGTCCGCGCCAGCTCCGCCGAGGACGCGCTCGAAGCCGCTGAACTGCTCGCCGAGATCGAGCGCGATGCTGCCTGCCTCCCAGCCGTTCGCGTCGATGAAGCGCGCCGACACCCTGAGCGTGTCGAAACCCTCGCCCCCGTCGAAGCTGTTGCCAGAGAACGTGACGACCGTGCCCACGAAGGCCATGATGTCGATCTGCAGCTCGTCGTTCCCGCCCCCGAGCGACACGGTGTTGCCGGTCATCGTCAACACCCCGGTACCGTCCGACCCGCTCGCAGCACGATCAGAACCGAGGCCAACAAATCCGCCCAGTCCTCCGACCGACTGGTAGACTGCCGCTCCGAAAACGACCTCGTTCGCCCCGTCGCCTCCGATGACCGTATTGCCCGATACTTCGGCCCGCGCGAATCCCGCCGATCCGCCGATCCCCCCGGGCGTCGTCAATGGCTCGTAGCCCTCGTGGTAGGTCGCCCAGTTGCCGCCGTGCCCGCCGCTGCCGCCCCAGCCGCCGTTTCCGGCGGAAGCATAGGCGCCGACGCTGACGTGGCCACTAACCAGCTCGACATGGTTGCCGAGCGTCTCCGCTATCGCGTTTCCGCCTGCACCGCCGTGCCCCGCCGATCCCGGACTTCCAGGCCCTTCGCCGGTTCCACCCGTCCCAGCCATGCCGCCCGCCCCGCCGTCGCCGGCCTGCGCAAGGGCCATGACCTCACCCCAACCCGCAACGATCGTCTGGGTGATGTTGCCGACATGGGCGGTCGCGTGCCCGCCGGCACCGCCGTTGCCTCCGTCGCCGCCGTCGCCTCCCGGGTCGCTCCCGTCGCTACGCCCGTTACCGCCGTAGCCGGCGTGTCCTCCCTGGCCACCCCGGGCGTTGGCGCGCACCTCAGCGGAGGCAATCACATCGTCGATGGTGAACGTCGCGCTTCCGCCATTGCCGCCGTGTCCGCCGTTCCCGCCGTCGATAAGGTCCGGCGTACTCGGGACATAGGGGCCGCTCACTGTCTCGCCCATGCCACCGTAGCCGCCCCGGCCGCCGGTCGCGTAACCGTAGAACAGCTCGGTGAAGCTCTCCTCCGAAACCGCGTGTCCGACCGTTTCGCCGTCCGTTCCATCGGTGCTTGCCGGCAGTACCGGGTCGGCCTCCCCGAACAGGCCCGTACCCCAGCCGTCGAGCCCGTTCTGGCCCGTCACATGCAGATTGGTCATCGATACCCTCCCTGATTCTCAAGGGATAGCAATGACTTGTCAAACTACGCAACACGGCAGCGCATTCGGTCGCGCTCTCTGTCGGAGATGCCGGCGAGCGAAGTGCGACTCCCGACGCGCGGGTCTGCGGTTCCGGGTCTCTGGGATCGTCGCGAGGGAGGCCTCGAGCTACTCTTCCCGTCCCCAGTCCTCGTTGGCCCGCGCGATCAGGTAGGCGTGGATCGCGTCGGCCTGTTCCTTGTCGAGGATGTCGGCGAAGCTCGCCATGCCCTTCTCGAGGTAGAGCCCCTCGAGCACGATCTGGTCGAACAGGCCGTGGGTCTCGCGGGACATGTGTCGCAGGTCCTTGACCCCGCCGATCGCGTTCTGGCCGTGGCAGACCGCGCAGGTCTGCGCGAAGAGCTGCGCGCCGCGCTGGATCTGGGCTTCGCTCGCCCGCAACGGCGGCGGCGGCTCGACCGGCTCGCGCGCGGCGAGCGGCGGAAGTTGCACGGTGCCGCCGAGCTTGAACACCAGCAGGCGCGCGGGGGCGCGCGGCAGCTCGATACCGGCCGACTGCTCGATCTGCGCCGCGCCGCCGCCCCAGCCGGCGTTGATCGCGACGTACTGCACGCCGTCGAGCGTGTAGGTGATGCCGCCGGCGACCGGGGCGCTCTGCGTCGGGTACTCCCACAGCACCTCGCCCGTGCGCGCGTCGAACGCGGTGAAGGTCTGCTTGGTGGTGCCCTCGAACACGAGGTCGCTCGCGGTGACGAGCACGCCGCCGTTGCCGTGGCGCGGTAGCTCGACCTGCCAGGCGAGCTGCTGCTTCACCGGGTCCCACGCCGTCAGCCAGGCCTTCTCCAGCTTGTTGGCCTCGGCCTGCAGCTCGGCCCGCACGCGCCCGGCCTCGCCGGTATAGCCGCCCCAGCCGCTGTTCGAGCGGCGCGGCTGCGGGGTCCAGCCGGGCTGGACGGCGTAGACGAAGGCTGACTGGTAAGCGGGGAAATAGGCGAGGCCCGTGCGCGGGCTGTAGGCCATCGGGAACCAGTTGTGCGCCCCGCCCGGCCCCGGCGCGACCAGCGCCGGCTCGGTCGTGTAGCGCACCCTGTCGCTGGTGATCGGACGGCCGTCGGCCTCGAAACCCTCGTCCCAGTTCTGGAACACGTGCGCGGCAGCGGAGATGAACTCGCCGGTCTCGCGGTCGAGCACGTAGAAGAACCCGTTCTTCGGCGCCTGCATCAGCACCTTGCGCGGCTTGCCATCGATCACGAGGTCGGCGCTGATCATCGACTGGGTGCAGGTCCAGTCCCACTCCTCGCCCGGGTTCATCTGGTAGTGCCAGGCGTACTCGCCGGTCTCGGCGCGGAGAGCGACGATCGAGCAGACGAACAGGTTGTCGCCCTCGTTGTTCGAGCGATAGAAGCGCGTGTGCGGGACCGCGTTGCCGGTGCCGACGTAGACCAGCTTCAGTTCGGGATCGTACGCGATCGAGTCCCAGGGATTGGCGCCGCCGCCGAGCTCCTTCCACAGGCCCTCCGACGACCAGGTCTCGCGCACCCAGTCCATGACCGCGTCGCTCACTTCGCCGTCGGGACCCTTGGCCGGGTCGTTCGGCGTGAGGAAGAACTTCCACAGCTTCTCGCCGGTATCGGCGTCGAACGCGGCGACGAACCCGCGCACGCCGAGGTCGCCGCCCGACTGGCCGATGACGACCTTGCCGTCGAACACGCGCGGCGCGCCGGTGATCGAGTAGGCGTAGGGCGTCTCCTCCGGGTAGACGCGGGTGCTCCACACGGGCTTGCCGGTGACCTTGTCGAGCCCGATCAGCCGGCCGTCGAGCGTGGCGATGATGACCTTGTCGCCCCACATCGCGAGACCGCGCGACACCGGCTCGCAGCAGGCCAGCCGCGCCACCTCGCGCGGGACTTCGGGATCGTAGGTCCACAGCCGCTCGCCGGTCCGCGCGTCGTAGGCGATGGTCACGTTGAACGGCAGGATGTTGTAGAGCACGCCGTCGGCGTAGATCGGGGTCGCCTCGACCCCGCGGAAGGTGTCGTACTGGTCGAACCAGGCGAGACCGAGTTGGCCGACGTTCGCGCGGTCGATCTGCGTCAGCGGGCTATAGCGTTGCGCGCTGTAGTCGCGCCCGTCGCTCGGCCAGTCGCCGGGGGCCGGGCTGGCGAGCGGGTCCGCAGCGACGGCCTGCGTGAGCAGCAGGGCGTAGGCGCCGAGACCGGCAAGCGGCAGTTGGACGAGTTGACGCAGATGCATGCGTTCGAGCCTGTTACCTTTGAGGGATTATCGGTTTAGTTCAGCGACTGCGGCAGCGTTCGCGTTCAGTTCGACGCCCCGTTTCAGTCCCGCGGCGGTTCGGCGATCGGCTGCGTGCCGTCGACGAGGCGGCCGACCTGCAGCGATTCTGCCTGTTCGGGCGTACCCGGCGGACGGTGATAGGCGCCGACCTCCCCCCGGTCGGGCGTGAAGGCGCGCCCGCTGACCGGGTTCGGATAGTGGAACGGCACGATGTAATACGCCGGGTAGGTCAGGTAGACCGTCGACGGCGGCAGGTCGGGCGGCGGGTCGAACTTGTCGGGCCAGGTGTTGTTGAGCGCGTTCTTACCCCAGCCTTCCCAGCTGGTGTACATCGTGAACGGGCCCGACAGGCGGCTGATGCGCCAGATCCCGTCCTCGCCCTTCTCGTATTCGTTCTCGTAGAGGGGCAGGCCCCAGCCGGCGTTGCTCATCACGAAGGCGCGGCTGCGGACCCAGGCGGTCCTGCCATCGGCCGAGATGTCGACGATCGGCTGGAACTGCATGTGCTGCGCGAGCACGTTGTCCTTCACCCCGTCAGGGCCGAACGCGGTCTGCATGTACTCGAGCACGCGTGCGCGGCCGAGGAACAGGCCCTTGCCGCCGATCTCGAGCGTCGCGTCCTCGGAGAACAGCTCGCTGAGGCGGGTCCACTGGCTCTCGTCGACGAAGTAGCCGTAGGCCTTCTGCAGCCGCTCGACCGCATTCATGTCCTCGAGCCGGGTGATGCGCGCCTCGAGCTGGTCGAGCTTTTCCTCGGTCGTCTGCGCGAAAGCAGGCGTGGCGGTCGCGGCGAGCAGCATCGCGGCGAGTGTCAGGCGGATCATCGTTGCGGCCTCGCGACGTCGTCGGCGGGTTGCGTGACCGGCAGCGGCTCTCCGGTCACCGGGTGGACGAAGCTGAACGGCGGCGCGTAGCCCTGGGGGAACGCGCGATAGACTTCGGTCGGCGGGCGGTCGGGCGGGAACAGCGCGCTCGGCCCTTCCATGCGCAGCGCGCCGCGGCTGAAGCCGAGGTCGTAGTCGCCCATCGCCTGGACGTAGAAGTGCAGCTTGCCGATCTTCCAGGTGCCGCGTTCCTTGACGTAGGCGTTCTCGTACTGGCCGATGCCCCAGACGCCGTTGGCGCCGGGCTCGGAGAGCATGACCATCCCCTGCCAGCGCGCCGTCGCGGTGCGGCCGTCGGGGGCGACGGTGATGATCGGCTGCAGCAGCATGTGGTTGTTGAGGTAGCCGCGGCCGAGCCCTTCGGGGCCGAACAGCAGCATCGCCCGGCGGATCCGCTCGCGCCCGACGTAGACGCCCATCTGGCCGTATTCGAAGGTGCCGTCGGCGGCGAACAGGTCGGCCGCCTCGTTCCACAGGCCCTTGTCGAAGTAGTAGCCGTAGGTCGCCTGCAGCGCCTCGATCGCCTCGGCATCCTCGAGCCGTTCGACCCGCTCGCGATAGGCGGCGAGCCGCGCCTCGGGCGTCTGCTGGGCGAACGCCGCGACGGGAACGAGGCTCAGGGCCAGCGCCATGGACAACGTGACCGCGCGCATCACCGGGCTCCTCGTACGGGCCGACCGGTCACCGGGTTGGGCTCCTGGAACGGCGGGACCTGAACATCGGGGAACGGCGCCGGCGTCGAAGTCGGCGGGCGGTCAGGCGGGAAGGCCTTCGAGGCTTCGCTCTGCACCAGCCCCTCGCCCGGCGCGAGCCGCGCCCAGCCGCGCTCGTAAGGCGCGACGAAGTTGACGTAGAGCCGCAGCGACTTGATCCGCCAGATGCCGTCGGCGCCCTTCTCGTAGCTGTTCTCGTAGATCCCGTCGCGCCATTCGGCGTGCTGCTTGTACTGGCCGAGCATGCCGAGGTCGCGCCAGCGCGCGGTCGCGCTACGGCCGTCGGCGGCGACGGTGATCGCGGGCTGCAGCGTGACCCACTCGTTGAGCTGGCCGTAGATCAGCCCTTCCTGCCCGCCGTGCAGCCGGCGCAGGTACTCGCGGATGCGCTCCCGGCCCTGGTAGACGCCGTCGATGCCGATCTCGATCGTGCCGTCGTCGGTGAACAGGTCGGCGGCATCCTGCCACAGGCCGCGGTCGACGTAGTAGCCGAACGCGCGCTGGAGCTTCCTGACCGCACGGCTCCCTTCGAGGCGCTCGACGCGCTGGGTCAGCGCGGCAATTTCCGTGTCGAGGTTCTGCGCGGCGGCAGGCGTCGAGACCGTCACGGCAGCTGCCGCCACGACCGCCATAGCGCGCCTCGCTCGGGCTGTCGGCATCGCTTCCCCAATCCTCCCTTTGCCGGCGCCAGGCCGGTCTGGAAGCCACAATAGGCAGGCAAGTGGCGCTGAAAAGCCCCTAATTCGGTGATGTTGGCGTCACGTCTGCGACGCGGCCGAGCACGGGCACGCGTGCGCCGCGGGCGATGTAGGCCTCGAGTGCATCGAGATCCTGGCCGACGTCGGCCACCACGCGCGCGCCGGGCAGGACCGAGAAACCGTCGCCCCCGCTGGCGAGGAAGTTGTTGACCGTGACGCGGTAGGTCTCCCCGGGATCGATCGGCTGTCCGCCGAGAGTCATCGCCACAATCCTCTCGCCCGGCGATCGGGTGCGATCGTAGGCGAAGCTGAACCTGTCCGAAGGAATCAGCAGCGACTGCGCGATCGCCGCCGGGCTCGCGTCCGTGAACTGCTCCTCGAGCAGCCGCTTGAGGTCGGCTCCGCTCAACTCGAGCACGACGAGCGTGTTGCCGAACGGCTGCAGCGCGAAGATTTGGCCGTAGGTCACCGCGCCGTCCGCGGCCGGGGTGAAGCCCGTGCGCACGCCGCCCGAGTTGATGAACGAGATCTGCGCCCCGCCGTTGGCCGGGTCGCGCGTGGCGGCGAGTTGGGCATCGGCAATCAGGTTGCCGAGCGGGGAATCGGTATCGCGCCCGTCCCATTCGAGCGAACCCTCGATCCGGCCGACGACGCGCGCGGCGACCGGCGCCGTCGCCGTGGCGTAGCGCTCGACCAGCGCAGCGATGTCCGCCTGCTCGCCGGCCGCCTCGAGCACCGGGCGGTTCTCGGCGGTGACCGCGACGACCTCGTCGACCGCCGGGTCGACGGTCAGGCGGATGTCGGTGACGAAGTAGCCATAGCGCCCCGCGCTGGTCAGCGTCCGCATAGAGCCGTCCGCCGCCGGCAGCCGACAGACGTAGGCCTGGTGCGTGTGGCCGGAGACGACCAGCCGGATGCTCGGGTCGAGCCGGTCGACGATCGGCAGGATATCGCCCGAGAGTTCGGGGCACTCGGCGCTGTTGTAGGCAGGGTTCACGTCGGCGCCCTGGTGGATCAGCAGGACCACCGTATCGGCCCCCTGCGCGCGCAGTTCTGCAGCGAGCGCGTTGGCGGTCTCCGCCTCGTCCGCGAAGGTGTAGCCGCGCGTCCCGGCGGGCGAGACGAGGATGCCGGTTTCCTTGAGCGTCATACCGATGAAGCCGATCTTCACCCCGCCGAATTCGCGGATCGCCGTGGCCGGGAACAGTGTCCTGCCCTGCTCGTCGAGCACGTTCGCCGCGAGGTAGGCGAAGCGCGCGCCCTCGAACGGGCGGTCGAGCTGGCACGGCTCGCGCGGCGTGTGCTTGTCGCAGCCGCCCTGCTGCATGCGCCTCAGCTCGGCAATGCCGCGATCGAACTCGTGGTTACCGACCGAGGCGAGGCCGAGCCCGAGGCGATTGAGCGCCATCACCGTCGGCTCGTCGAGGAAATGGGCCGAGACCAGCGGGCTCGCGCTTATCAGGTCACCGGCGGCGACGGTGATCGTGTTCGCCTGCCCCTCGCGAAGCTGTGCCAGCGTCGCGCCGAGCCGCGCCGCTCCGCCGAGCCGGTCCTGCCGGCGTTCACCCGCGGCAAACCATGTCTGCGGACCGGGCGGCGGCTCGATGTTGCCGTGGAAGTCGGTGAGGCCGAGAATCTGCACGATCTCGACCGCGGGCGACCGGGAAGGTTCGCTGACCGTGGTGCACGCGACGAGTCCGGCGAGGCCGATCGCGGCAGCCAGACTCCGCAGGTGGGGCCAGGATCGGGCGTGCTCCATCGTCATCCTCCCGCTCTTCCCAAACGAAAATGGCGGCCCCTCGCGGCGCCGCCATTTCCACTAGATCGGACCGTGGCCCTCAGAACTCTACGTTGAGAGTGGCCGAGAAGGTGCGCGGCGCACCGATCTGAGCGAAGGGTGCCGAGCCCGGGCTGCCGCCGAACTGCCCCTGGCCGATCACGTTACCCTGGTTCAGACCGCTCGTGAAGTTGCCGACGTAGAGCTTGTCGAACAGGTTGTAGACGTTGAGCTGCAGGTAGGTGCGATCGTTGAGCCCCGCCCACTCGAGATTCACGCGAGCGTCGAGGTTGACCAGCCAGTAGGCGTTCGTCTTGGCCGGATAGAGTACGTAGGGATCCGCGGCCGTGCCGCCGTAGATCGGCAGGTTCGTATCGAAGATGTAGCGGCCCCCGGTGCGCTTCGCGGTGAAGCCGAGGTCGACCGGGCCCAGCATGCCGCGGACTTGGGCACCGTAAGTGTACGCCGGTGCACCCGACTCACGGTTCCCCGCAGTCGCCACGAAGATCGGCGCGTCGACCACGGTGCAGCCGTACGTACCCGCGGTGACCTGGCCTGCCGAGCAGGTGCCGAACTGGACGTCGTCCTTGATCTCCGACTTCATGTACGAGCCGAACAGGTAGAAGAACAGCTGCGGGATCGGCGTCACGGCAATGCTGCCGTCGATGCCGTACTTATCGACGGCGCCGAGGTTGCGGTACACGTTGCGCTCGGTGACCGGGTCGTAGGCCGAGGCAAGGCGGTTGTCGTACTTGGTGAACCAGCCGACCAGCTGGCCCTGGATGATGGGCGAGCGGTAGCGGACGCCGAGGTCGAAATTGTCGGTCGTCTCCGGCTCCGGCCGCGCCGAGGGCGTGTTGGCCGGGAAGAAGAACGCATTGTACAGCGCGTCCGTGCCCGGCACCTGCAGACCCTTCGAGTAGTTCCCGAAGATCGAGAACCGGTCGGCCGGATTGAAGATGAAACCGGCGTTCGGCAGGATCTCGTCGTACTTCAGGATGCGCTGCTGCGGCCCCTGCATGGGCTGCCCGATAGAATTGGTCGGGTTCACAGCCAGGTACTCGGCGTTGCGCGGATCGCCCTCGCCGAAGCAGTCGACGAAGCCGCTGTCGCTGGTGGTGAAGCAGTTGTTCTGCAGGTCGCGGGTGAAGAACGGCGCGCGGAGGCCGAGCGTGACGCGCAGCGCTTCGTCGAAGAACGAGCCGCTGTATTCGCCCGAGACCTGGTGCAGGATCGCATAGGACTGGCGATCGCGCTTCTGCAGCACGCTGCCGGTCACGTCGCTTTGGGGATCGTTCACCGGGAAGACGTCGAACGGCTCGCCGTTCGGGTAGAGCAGGCCGACCTGGCCCGTCTGGCGGTGATTGGCGCGATCGTAGGTATAGGCGATGCGCACCGAATGGTCGTCATTGATGTCCCAGCGCAGGTTGCTGATGACGCCGATGCGGTGGGTGCGGGTCTGGCTCGGTGCGAGCATGGTGATCTCGTCGAGCAGGTCGCCGTCACCGTTGAGGTCCATGCCGAAGTACGGACGACCCCCGATGTAGCCGGCCATGTTGGTCACACCCGGACCCGGATCGACGTCGAAGAACCGCTCGCGGGCGCCGACCGTGCCGCCGCCATTGGCCTTCACGTACTGGTAGCTCGGATCGATCGAGAGGGTGATCGCGTCAGTCAGGTGGAACAGCGAGGCGCCGCGGATGTTGCCGGTGTTCGACGGGTTGTAGCGCCGGTCGAACTCGGTGCCGCAGCTCGCGCCTGCGGTCGGCGCGTCGGGCGCCGGCGCGGGAAGATCGGCGGCGCCGGGCGTCGCGTCGGTGTTGACGGTGCACGGGAAGTTGATGTCGTACTCGCGCTCGTCGTTGTTGCGCGGGAAACGGTTCGACGACTGGCCGCCGACGATGCGGGGGGCGGGGTTCGTCGGGCTCTGCGTGAGGTCCAGGCGCAGCGGCAGCGAGCCGAAGAAGTTGTTCCGGTTCTCGTTGTAGTGTCCGGAGATGGACACGAAGTCCTCGCCGTCACCGATCGGCTGCCAGATGCGGCCGTTGACCTGAGTCTTATTGATCTTGCCGTAGTTGTTGTACGGATTGTCGTAGGTCGCCTTGCTGGCGGACAGGAAGGCGCGGGTGCCGATCGGCGTAAACTCGCCCGTGTCGACCATGACGAACGCGCGGACGTAGTCGAAGTCGCCGGCCGAAACCGACATGCGGATCCCCGGATCGGCGCTCGGAATCCTCGTGCGATAGTTGACCGTCGAACCGGTCGCCGCAGCGGTCGGGCTGTCGACGTCGGTGGTGCCGAGGTTGACGTTGACCTGCTCGATCAGCTCCGGGTCGAGCTGCTGGTTGGAATAGATCGCGTAGTTGCCGGAGTCGTTCAGCGGGATACCGTCGAAAGTCAGGCTGATACGGTCTGACGAGAAGCCGCGGATCGTCAGCTGGCCGCCGGCTGAACCGTAAGCGTCGTTGTTGGTGAAGGTCACGCCGGGGATGACGTTGATGCTGTCGAGCACCGTCTGGCCGGGATTGTTGCGACCCAGCTGTTCGGTGGTCAGGACCTGCTTCGCCTTCGAAGTGTCAGGGACAACCACTCCTTCGACACCGTCCTGCCCGGCACGAGCGCCGCTGACGATGATGACCGATTCCTCGAAGTCGACCGAACCGGTGGACTGTGCGTGGGCGGCCGCCGACAAGCCGATCGTGCTTGCGGCGAGGAGATACCTGACTTTCATGACGGGGGCCCCTGTCTGGCTTTTGCGGAATGCCGTTGCGTTAGAAACGATTCGGGACAGGACAAGGTCTAAATTGCGACAGATTTGCTGCAGTCAGATGCGATCCCGCCCTCCACAGCTTATCCACAATATGGAGATTGATTTTACAGCATTTTTCTAATGTTGCCGCGCTGCAACATACGCGACGCAATCGATTTCCCGCAGTCGAATCAAACCAGGTTTATCTCGCGCAGGCGCTGCATCAGGTAATCGTGCGCCGTGATCGGCGACTCGGCGGGCTCATCGGCCCCGACACACTGCTCGAGCGGCTCGATCAGGAAGTCCGGGCGGAAGTGCAGGAAGAACGGCATCGAGTAGCGCGGGTGCCGGGCGCGCTCGCCGACCGGGTTGATCACGCGGTGGGTGGTCGAGCGCAGCTTGCGGTTGGTCAGCCGCTGCAGCATGTCGCCGATGTTGACCGCGAGCGCGCCCTCGGGCGGCGAGACCGGCAGCCAGCGACCGTCCCTGGCCAGCAGTTCGAGCCCGGCCTCCTCGGCGCCGAGCAGCAGCGTGATCGTGTTGATGTCCTCGTGCGCGGCGGCGCGGATGCGGCCCTCGGCCTCCTGCGGCACCGGCGGGTAGTGCAACAGCCGCATGACCGAGTTGCCGTCTTGCACCGTGGGGTCGAACCAGTGCTCGTCGAGCCCGAGGTGGAGGGCGATCGCGCTGAGGATGCGCAGGCCGCATTTTTCGAATTCGCGGTAGAGCGTCTCGAACGTGTCGCGGAAGCTCTCGACCTCGGCCGGCCAGACGTTCGGCGGCATGTAGGGCTCGAGCGGGTCGCCGGGCGGCAGCGTGCGGCCGACGTGCCAGAACTCCTTGAGGTCGTGCACCGCGGCGTCCTTGGCGCGCTCGATGCCGAACGGCGTGTAGCCGCGAGCGCCGCCCTTGCCCTCGAGGTGGTACTGCATCTTCACGGCCTCGGGCAGCGCGAAGAACTCGCGCGACTTTTCCTCGGCGCGCGCGATCAGGTCGGAGGGGATGCCGTGGTCGCGGACGATGGCGAAGCCGTATTCGGCAAATGAGCGGCCGAGCTCGTCGGCGAACTCGGGGAGTGGCCGTTCGAGGCTGACGGAGGCGATGTCGGTCATCACTCGCCTTTACAGCGAGAGGAACAGCCCCGCCAGCGCCGCGCTCATCAGGTTGGCGAGCGAGCCCGCGGCGAGCGCCTTGAGCCCGAGCCGGGCGATCACGGGCCGCTGGTTCGGCGCAAGCCCGCCGGTCACCGCCATCTGGATCGCGATCGAGCTGAAGTTGGCGAAGCCGCACAGCGCAAAGGTCACGATCGCGCGGGTGCGATCGCTCAGCGATGCGGCCTCGATCGCGCCGAGGTCGATGAAGGCGACGAACTCGTTGAGCACGACCTTGGTGCCGAACAGCCCGCCCGCGACCTGCGCCTCGCTCCATGGAATGCCGAGCAGGAACATGACCGGCGCGAACACGGCGCCGAGCACGCCCTGGAACGACAATTGCGGATAGCCGAACAGTCCGCCGGCCCAGCCGAGCAGCCCGTTGGCCAGCGCCACCAGAGCGACGAACGCCAATACCATCGCGCCAACCGCGACCGCGAGCTTGACCCCGGTCTGCGCGCCCTGCGCGGCCGCCTCGATCACGTTGGCCGGCTTGTGGTCGGCTTCCATCGTCTCGGCGACTTCGACCTCGTGCGGCTTGCCGCCTTCGGTAAGCGCGGCGGGCCCCTCGGCGCTGATCCGCGCCTCGGGCAGCACGACGGGCTCGACCGCGGGCGGCGGGCCGTCGTCGGGCATGATGATCTTCGCCATAAGGATCCCGCCCGGCGCCGACATGAAGGCGGCAGCGAGCAGGTAGGGCAGGTAGTCGTCGCCGAGCAGGCCGGCATAGGCGGCGAGGATCGTGCCGGCGACGCCCGCCATGCCGACGGTCATCAGCGTGAACAGCCGCGAAGGCGGCAGCGCGGCGAGATAGGGCCGCACGACCAGCGGGCTTTCCGACTGGCCGACGAAGATGTTGGCCGCCGCGCCCAGCGATTCGACCTTGCTGATCCCGGTGACGAAGCCGATCGCCCCGCCGACCCAGCGGACCACCTGCTGCATGATCCCCCAATGGTAGAGGATCGAGACCAGCGCCGCGAAGAAGATGATTACCGGCAACGCGCCGAGGGCAAAGGTCCCGGCGAGCGGGTTGTCCTCGCTGGCCCCGAACAGGAACTCGGTGCCGGTGCCGGCATAGGACAGCAGCGCCGAGACGCCGTTGGCCAGCGCCTGGATCCCGGCCGCGCCCCACGGCGTCCCCAGTACCAAGGCGGCGATGCCGACCTGCAGCGCGAAGGCCGGACCGACGACCCGCAGGCGGATGCGCTTCTTGCCGGAGGAGAGAAGGGAGGCGATCGCGAGGATCGCGACGATGCCGAAGAGGTTGATCGCGACGGGCGGCATGCGCGGCTTTCGTGGATGGAACTCGCGCGTGTTTCGCCTTTTGCAGGGCCGCGGTCAAACCCCGGCGCGAAATCCTCCCCGAGCTTGCT
>JBIQKN010000049.1:15896-17154 GCA_044506565.1 Sphingomonadales bacterium
AACGTGCGCATTTTCTCGTCGCTGCGCGGGAGCGGCGACGGTGGCGGCTGGTGGATGCTCGCGCGCGGCGCGATCGCCTCGGCGCTGAGCCAGGTGGTCGACACGTTGATCTTCATCACGCTGGCATTCTACGGCGAGTTCCCGATCGGCTCGCTCCTGCTCGGGCAGGCGCTGGCCAAGGTGGTGCTGTCGATCGTGCTGGTGCCGCCACTGATCGCGCTGTTCGTGCGGCTGGCGAAGAGCAAGTGGCTCGCCGGCTGAGGTCCGCTGCGGCCGTCGTTTGCGCCGCGCTCGCGCTGGCGGCGGCCCCCGCGCAGGCCCGCTCGCTCTACGTCGAGACCGGCCGGCTGCTCGACGTAAGGACCGGCGAACTCGCCACCGGCCGCTGCATCCTGACGCAGGACGAGCGGATCGCGCGGATAGAACCGTGTGGGCCGACGCCGGACGGCGCCGAGCGGATCGACTGGTCGCGTTACACGGTCCTTCCCGGCCTGATCGACCTGCACACGCACCTCGCCGATGCGGGTCAGGACGCCGACCTCGCACTGCCGCTCAAGACCTCGCCGCAGGCGACCGCGCTGATCGGCGCGCAGAACGCGCGGACGACGCTGATGGCCGGGTTCACCACCGTTCGCGACGTCGGCACCTACCGTGGGCTGACCGACGTTGCGCTGCGCGATGCCATCAACGCCGGCCGCGTGCCCGGGCCGCGGATGTTCGTCGCCGGCGGCTACCTCACCACGCCCGGCGGCGGGGGCGAACTCAACGGCGTGGTCCCCAACGACGAGCTGCCGGCCGACATGCGGCTCGGGGTGTCCTCGACGCCCGAGGAAACGCGCGAGAAGGCCGAGATGCTGTTCGCCAACGGCGTCGACTTCCTCAAGCTGATCGCGACCGGCGCGGTGCTGGCAGTGGGCACCGACGTCAACCAGCCCGAACTGAGCGAGGCGCAGATGCGCGCCGCGGTCGAAGTCGCCCGCGCGCACGGCTCCTATGCGACCGCGCACGGCCATGGAGCCGAAGGCATCAAGGCGGCGATCCGTGCCGGCGTGCACTCGATCGAGCACGCGAGCCTGATCGACGAGGAAGGTCTGCGCATGGCGAAGGAGGCCGGCGTGTGGCTGGTGATGGACGTGTTCAACGGCGACTGGATCGACGAGGTCGGCACGCGCGACGGCTGGCCGACCGAATATCTCGAGAAGAACCGCGCGACCACCCAGGCCCAGCGCGACCGCTTTGCCGAGGCCGTGCGGATGGG
>JBIQKN010000049.1:17254-21201 GCA_044506565.1 Sphingomonadales bacterium
TAACATCGGTTACCGGGCTTGACCGTCCTTGAGCCAGTCCCGACTGTGCGGCAAACCTGCCGAGTCAACGGCGGGATGCGGGGTTGGGGAGGATCGATGACCAAGGCGCTCATCCGGTGGATCGCAGGCCTGATCGCGGCGGCCTGCCTGTCGTCCACGGTTTCGGCGCAGGCCGACGAGCCGGCACGGGCCGTCCTGCTCCGCGCCGCCGAGGCAATGGGCGGGCTCGAGCGATTGCAGGCTCTCGACAACCTCGTCTTCACCGGCTTCGGCCAGCGCATCTACTATCAGGGCGGCGGCAACATCACCGGCGACCGGAAAGCCCCGCCGAAATGGCAGTCGGTGGTCGACGCGCAGCGGACGTTCGACCTCAAGGGTGAGCGGGCGGTCTACCAGGAACGCTGGGCGCAGGAGTTTCCGTTCGCCGGTTTCTTCGGGCTCAACTTCGCCCGCAACGGCGTGTTGCAGACCGGGAGCGCGCTGTTCGACCACCCGCTGCCCGCGCTGCTCGAGGCGCTCGACGCCGGGACGCAGTTGGGCGCGGTGTCGATCGAGGACGGGACGATCGTCGTCGAGTTCACCGCCGAAGGCGCTGCCAGCCCGGCGTGGCTCGGGATCGACCCGCGGACCCACCTGCCGGTGTTCTCGCGCTGGATTTCGCCGAGCGTCAATCTCGGCGACCTGACGACCACGGCCTGGTTTACCGGCTACACGCCGGTCCGCGGTGTGCAGTTGCCTATGGGCCTGATGCACGAGCTCGACTGGCGCGGCCAGGTCAGCCTGATGTTCCAGGTCGATTCCTACCGGCTCGACGTTGCGCGCGCGCAGTTGCCGGCCTTTCCCGCCCCGACGGCGGGCACTGCAGGCGCTCCTGCCGAAGCGAAAGTCACCAGTCTCGGCGACGGCGTGTGGGACGTCCGCGTCGGCACCGCGGGCGGGCCGGTGATCGAGTTCGCCGACCGGCTGGTCATGTTCGAAGCCTACGGCGGCGAGGCTCAGACTCTCGCGCGGATCGACGCGGCCAACGCGCTCGTACCCGGCAAGAAGGTCGAGGCGGTCATCGTCAGCCACCATCACTTCGACCATACCGGCGGCCTGCGCGCGGCGGTCTCGCGCGGGCTCGAGGTGATCTCGCACCGCGGCAACGAGGGCATCATCCGCGAGATGGCCGAGCGCCCGGCGATCCACTACCCCGATGCGCTCGCGCTGAACCCGCACGACCTGGTGTTCACGCCCATTGAAGACAGCCTCGTGCTTGAGGACGCGACCCGGAGGCTCGAGATCTACCGCGTGATCGAGCACAACCACATGCCCGACGCGGTGTTCGCCTACCTGCCGTCGGAGCGCCTGATGATGGAAGGCGACCTCGGCGACGAAGCCTGGCAGCTGCACTGGTGGGGCAGCGCCTACGCCGCCAACATCCGGCACTACGGGATCGAGCCCGAGCGCAACGTCGCGGTCCACGGTTCCGGCCCGCTGTCGATCGCAGAGACGCTGGCCAACACCCGGCGCCAGATCGAGGCGGCGGTCGAGTACTGCCGGACCACCGAGCAGGGCGGGCGCTACGTGTTCGGCTGCCCGGTGCAGTACGACGCCGAAGGCCCGATGCCGCTGGCGCCTCGCTGATCGGGCCGGCGCGACATGATTCCGTCGATCTCCGGGGGCGAACGGGGGAAGTGCCGCCGAAATGCGCGATTGCAGCGATGAAGAACAACAGGACGTCAGCATTATGAGCGACCCCCGCACACCCCCGCCTTCTCCCCTGCGGGTTTCCCGCCGGAGCACTCTCGCGATGCTGTCGTCGACGGCGGTGATCGCGGCCTGCAGCAGCGGCGGAGGCGGCGGTACGCCGACGCCCTCGCCTTCGCCATCCCCCTCGCCGACACCGACACCAACACCCACGCCGACCCCGGTCTCGGGTCCGGCCTGGTTCGGCTATGGGCGCGACGCGCAGCACACCGCCGAGAGCGCGATCGCCTCGCAGGACCTCGACACCATCGCCTGGACCTCCCCGGTCGACCTCGCGCCGCAGTATACCGCCTCGGGTTCCCTGCTGACGCACTACGGTTCGCCGGTGGTCACGACGAGCAACACGGTGGTCATCCCGGTCAAGACCGGCGCCACCGGCGGCTTCCGGGTCGAGGCGCGAGTCGGGCAGACCGGCGCGCTCGTCTGGTCGAGCAACATCGATTACGCGATGCCGCCGCACAACTGGCGGCCGCCCTGCAACCTGCTGCTGACCGCGCAGGGCCGGCTCTATGCGCCGGGCGCCGGCGGCAAGCTGCGCGTGCGCAACGACGTCGACAGCGCCGGCAGCTCGTTCACGACGCAGGTGTTCTACGGTTCGGCGACCTACAACGCCGAGCCGGCGACGTTCGAGTCGACCGTATTCATCTGCACGCCGTTCACCGCAGACGCGCAGGGCAACATCTTCTTCGGCTTCCAGGTGACCGGAGCCAACCCCGCCGGGCTGGTCAGCGGAATCGCCCGCGTCGCACCCGACGGCAGCGGAACCTGGGTCGGCGCCTCCGCCGCCGCGGGCGACGCGGCGATCGGCAAGCCGGCGATGAACTGCGCCCCGGCGCTCTCGCTCGACGAGGGCACGCTCTACATCGCGGTCAACACGCCGCTGGGCGCGGGCTCCGTGCAGCGCGGCTACCTGCTGGCGCTCGACAGTACCACGCTCGCCTTGCGCGCGAGAGCCGCGCTGATCGATCCGAACCTCGGCACGCCCGCGCGGATCAGCGACGACGGAACCGCCTCGCCGGTGGTCGGGCCGGACGGGCGGGTGTTCTACGGCGTGCTCGAATCGCAGTTCCCGACGCACAATGCGCGCGGCTGGCTGCTGCAGTTCGACGACCTGCTCAATCCGGTCGGCGTGCCCGGAAGCTTCGGCTGGGACGTCTCGCCGAGCGTGATCCCGGCCTCGATGGTGCCGTCATACGCGGGCAGCTCACCCTACCTGCTGGCCCAGAAATACAACAACTACCGCGGGGTCGGCAGCGGCGACGGGCTCAACCGCCTGGCGGTGCTCGACCCGCGCGCGAGCCAGGCCGATCCCGTCGTCCCCGGCGTGCAGGTCATGCGCGAGGTCATGACGATCCTCGGCCCCACGCAGGACGGCAACACCACAGGCCGGCGCGAGTGGTGCATCAACACGATGGCCACCGACCCGCAGCGCAACTCGATCCTCGCCAACAACGAGGACGGCCGGATGTACCGCTGGGACCTGACCACCAACACGCTGTCGCAGAACGTGCAGCTCAATGCCGGGCTGGGCCAGGCCTACACGCCGACGCTGGTGGGAGCGGACGGCGGCGTCTACGCGATCAGCAACGCGACATTGTACGCCATTCGGGCGAGCTGAAAGTCAGAGAGACGGCCGACTTGAGGCGTCAGACCTAGCGGCGAAACGGGTCGCCGAAGCGCTCGTCGGCAACCAGGGCGGTGTCGGTCAGCGTCATCAGGAACGCGACCAGCGCCGCTCGATCGGCGGCGGTCAGCCCAAGCCGCTGCGGCCTGCCGTGCTGTCGCAGGCGCGGGTCGAGCGCGGGGCCGTCCTGGATACCTTCGTCGTAGAAAGCGACCACCTCGTCCAGCGTCGAGAAGCGGCCGTCGTGCATGTACGGGCCGGTGAGGCCGACGTTGCGCAGCGAGGGGGCCTTGAACAACCGGGTCTCGCCCGGGTCGAGGCCGTTGTTGCGCGCATCGGGCGCGAGCGCGAAGCTCGGTGGCAGGTGACAGGCGGCGCAGCCGGCGCCGCCCTCGGCGACCGGGGTCATGAACAGGTGGCGGCCGCGGTTCTCCTGCGCGGTGAAGTTGGGCAGGTCGCGGGCGAGCCCGCGGTCGGGCGCATCGGGCGCGAAGACTTGCGCGTAGCCCGCGTCCCAGCGGCTCGAATACGCGACCATCGCGCGGACGAACCCGGCGAGCGCCTGCTGGATGCG
>JBIQKN010000050.1:0-12083 GCA_044506565.1 Sphingomonadales bacterium
TTCCGCGTCGCGCAGGGCCGGTTCGGCTCGGTCGAGGAGACCGACGGGATCGAGCTCGTCGCCGGCGACTTCGGGCCGCGCTTTCCGGGCGGGCTGTTCGTCGCGCAGGATGGGCACAACGCGCCGCACGCGCAGAATTTCAAGCTCGTGCCATGGGCCACGATCAGGGCTGCGCTGGGAATCGACTAACCCTTCAGGCGTGCTAGACCTCCCGCAAAACACGGGAGGACAAGGATGAAGCGCTGGGCCGCGAAGGGACTGGTGGGCGCGGCGCTGGCGTCGTTGGCGCTGGCGCAGGCCGTGGGGCAGACGGTCACGCCGCCGACGATCGCGATCTCGCCGGTCACCGACGCGATGATCCAGAACCCCGATCCCAGCGACTGGCTGTCCTGGCGGCGGACGCTCGACTCTTGGGGTTACAGCCCGCTCGACCAGATCGACCGTGCCAACGTGCACCAGCTGCGCATGGTCTGGGTGCGTCCGCTCGATGCCGGGCACCAGGAAGGGACGCCGCTGGTCCATGACGGGATCATGTACTTCCCCGGACCGAGCGACCGGATCACCGCGCTCGATGCCGCCTCGGGCGACGTGCTGTGGACGCACCAGCGCGAACTGCCGAAGGATCTCGGCGAGCACCTGACCTTCCCCGACACCAACCGCAACCTCGCGATCTACGGCGACCTGATCATCGCCCGCGGCTCGGACGATTACATTTACGCGGTCAACGCGCTGACCGGCGAGCTGGAGTGGGAGACCCAGATCCTCGACTACACGAAGGGCGCCAAGCAAAGCTCGGGCCCGATCATCGCCGAGGGGCTCGCCATCACCGGCCGCTCGTGCGAGCCCGAGGGCGGCCCCGACGCCTGCGTGATCACCGCGCACGACGCGAGGACCGGGCGCGAAGTGTGGCGAACGAGCACGATAGCGCGCGGCGACGATCCCAACGACGCCACCTGGGGCGGCTGGCCGCTCGAGAGGCGCATGCAGGTCGGCGCGTGGATGATCCCGAGCTACGATCCCGAGCTCGGCCTCGTCTACATGGGCACTTCGGTCAGCACGCCGGCGCCGAAGTTCATGCTCGCGGGCAACGAGTACACCTACCTCTACAACAACTCGACGCTCGCGCTCGACGCGAAGACCGGGCGAATCGTCTGGCACTACCAGCACGTGGTCGACCACTGGGACCTCGATCACCCGTTCCCGCGCATCCTGCTGGACGAGCAGGTCGCACCGGACCCGAGCGAGGTCACCTGGATCAACCCCAACATCGACCGTTCGAAGACCTACAAGGTCGTCACCGGCGTCCCGGGCAAGACCGGCATCGTCTACACGCTCGACCGGCAGACCGGGGAGTTCCTGTGGGCGCGGCCGACGGTGATGCAGAACGTCGTCGAGTCGATCGACGGCGCGACGGGCAAGGTCACGGTCAACCCGGAGTCGCTGTTCACCGAGATCGGCCAACGGCGCTTCATCTGCCCGTCCTCGACCGGCGGCGCGAACTACCAGGCGCCGGCCTACAGCCCGTTGACCCAGACGATGTACTTCCCGGCGCAGCAGCTGTGCATGAACAGCGTCGCCGTCGCGCCCAACTGGGACAACCCCGGCTACTCGATCGCCTCGCAGATCGCGCTTTCGCCCGAGGCCGACAACAAGCTCGGGGTGATTACCGCGGTCAACGCGGTCACCGGGCGGACCGAGTGGAAATACGCGATCCGTGCCGGGATGCAGTCGCTGCTGACCACCGGCGGCGAGCTGCTGTTCTCGGGCGATTCCGCAGGGCGTTTCCGCGCGCATGACCAGGAAACGGGCCGCGTGCTGTGGGAAATGAACCTCGGCTCGCCGGTCACCGGCTATCCGGTCACGTTCGAGGTCGGCGGACACCAGTACGTCGCGGTCTCGACCGGTTTCTGGCTCGGCGACAGCTTCACGCCGGAGATCATCAAAGGCGGCCAGGGTACGCTGTTCGTGTTCGCGCTGCCCGATGCCGGCATCGGCCGCCAAGGCCCGCCGCGCGAGCCGATCAATCCTGCCGGGCGGGCCATCGAGGTCGACCCGCCTGCATCCGCAAGTCGCAGCGTCGGCGAGGGCGTTTTCAGCGCCGCGCAGGCGCAAGCGGGGCGGCGAGTCTACGCTGCGAGCTGCGCCGCCTGCCACGGTGCGACCTTCAACCCCGCGGGGGGCGTGCCCCCGGTCCAGGGCTCGGTGTTCCTCGCCAACTGGCGTGGGCGCACGCTGGCCGACCTCCTCGCCAAGGTGCGTGCGATGCCCCCTGGCGCAGAGGGCTCGCTGCCCGCCTCGGACTACCTTGCCGTCACGGCTTACCTGCTCGAAGCCAACGGCTTCCCGGCAGGCGAGTCGATGCCTGACGACGAAGCGGCGCTGCGCGCGATCGGATTCGCAGAATGACCATGACCGGACCGCTTGCCGCCGCTCTTGCAGCCACCCTCACGCTCGCTGCCTGCAGCGGGCCCGCACCCGACGCGCCGGCACCTGAGGAGACAGGCCAGCCGACGAGGTCGAGTTCGGGCACCGGGACGGTCACGGCGCTCGACCCCGATGGCGGAACGGTCACTATCGCTCACGGACCGATGCCCCAGATCGGCTGGTCGGCGATGACGATGACATTCGAAGCTGACCCCGCCCTGCTTGCCGGTGTGGCAGAGGGTGACGCGGTGGATTTCGACCTGACGATTGCCGACGGCCGCAACACGGTCACCGCGCTGCGCAAGCCCTAGGTGCGCTACCCCTTGCGGGTCACGAGGTAGCTCTCGTCGTTAAACCACAGCTCGCCGTGCTTGCGCAGCACCGCGCGCGTGGCGTCGAGATAGGCCGAGCTGCTCATCGCCTCAGCGAGCCGTTCGTCGTCGATCTGCGCCACGTAGGTCGCCGCGTTCCACGCGGCGAGCAGTGTCGAGGTGCCGATGCTGGCGTCGATTTCCTCGGGCAGGGTGTGCATTTCGTAGCGGAACAGCGCGCGGCTGTTCGGCAACGGGTCGAAGCTGAACGCGCCGGCCTCGTCGCCGAGCGCCTCGCGCGTGGCGTCGAGCAGCTCGCGTCGCGAGCTGACGAACGGATCCTCGCCCGGCCAGACCTTCTGCACGATCTCGAGGCCCGGGTCGTTGCCCGCCGAGTGGATGCCGAGCATCCGTCCGCCGGGCCGCAGTGCCCGCGCCAGCGGGGCGAGCACCCGCCGCGCCTTAAAGCGCACGTCGGCCCGCAGGCGGAACGGCTGGCTGGCGAGGATCAGGTCGAACCCGGCTTCGGCCGCACCCTCGCGCGGGATCACGGGGTCGAGGATGAAGCGGCAGTCCTCGCGGTACAGCACGACCGCCGCCGGCGTCTCGGGCAGCAGCCGGCCGGTCCGCGGGTCGAGCCGTGTGCGCCACTGCGCGTCGAGGAAGCCCTGCAGGTCGAGAATCTGCCGCTCGAACTCGGCTGTCGTCGTTCCTGTCAGCGGCACCTCGAGCCATGCGACCGGCGCGCCCGAGGCCGGGCGTAGCCACGGCGCGTCGGCATAGGGCAGGTTGGTGAGCGCCAGAACCATTTCGGGATGCTCGAGGAACCGGTCGGGCATCTTGTCGAGCGTCAGGCGGATGTCCTCGAGGCTGATCTCCTTCGCCGCGACGTAGAACGGCACCCGCTCGAAGCGCTGGTGCAGCGATCGCAGAACCCGCGCCAGCACCGTCCCGTCGCCGACTCCGGCATCGAAGAACCTGAGCGCCGGCGGCTCCGGCCGCAGGGTTTCGATCTCCTTGGCGACCCGCTGCGCGATGACCCACTTCTCCGAGCAGGTGTTGACGAACATCAGGTACTTCTGCCGGTTGTCGTAGAACCGGAAGTTCGATCCCTGCCCGGCGATCGCCTGGAGGGTCACGGGTTCCTTGCCCATAGGCTCGCCTCTCCCTCGGCAGCCTCGCGTCCGGACAGGGTATGCGCCTCAATGCCGGCGGACGGCAAGCGCCGATGCTTCCCGGCCGCGACGCTCGGTGCACGTCACGAACCCGACTATCCACGCTCGTTCCCACGTTCCGCGGGTCAAAACCACGGCCGCTACCACTGCGCCTCACACGTCGCCTTCGGAGAGCGGCGGGACGCGCAGCCCACCAAGGGCGGCGCGTCGGATGAGGTTCGCGTCGCGGCGAATTTCGTCCGCAACCCCCCAACGCTCATAAGGAGCCTGTTCATGAAAACCCTCACTCTTGCGAGCGGCGCAGTCTTGCTCGCAGCTCTCGCCGCCAGCCCGGCGGCAGCAGGACCCCTGCGTCCCTACATCATCGAGCAGGTTGAGGTTCGCCACGGCGACCTCGATCTCTCGACCGCGGCCGGTGCAGGCGCAATGCTCGAGCGCCTGTCCGCCGCGGCTTCCGAAGCTTGTGGGCGCAAGCCGCGTCCCGGCTTCTCCGACCCGCTCGGCCCGAGGAAGCAGCGCGCCTGGCGTCTGTGCACCGTCGCGGCGATCGAGTCGGCGACGCTCGAACTCGACGCGGAGCTCGTCCGCGCGGCATGGCTCGGCCGCGACGATGCGATCCGTTACGGCGCCGAGGCCCGGCGGACTTCGGCCGAGTTGTATCGGCTGGCCGGAGTCGAGGCTCCGGCGGCACCCGCTCGCGGTGGGTGATGCCGGACCAGCCCTCTCCCCCCGCGGGGGGAGGGCATCCCGCAGCCTATTCGCTCCGTTTGGGAATCCGCCACAGGTAGATGCGCGATCTCCCGGCACGGACCGAGCGCTCGGGCTCCCAGTCGCCCATGTCGTGCCAGTAACTGACCACCCGCGTTCCCGGCGCGAGCTCGGCGAGGAGCCTGGGCCGCAACCGAAGGTTCACGTCCGGGTAGAGGAACAGCGTGACCACCGTCGCTTCGGCGATGTCTGCCTCGAACAGGTCGGCGTGACGGAAGGAGACACGGTCGGTCACTTCCGCCTCGCGCGCGCTGGCCTCGGACCGCCGCACCAGGTTCGGGTCGATCTCGATGCCCACCCCGCGCGCGCCGAACTCGCGGGCGGCCATGATCGGGATGCGCCCGTCGCCCGAACCCAGATCGTAGACCACGTCGCTGGGTCCGACTTCGGCCAGCCGCAACATCCGCCGCACGACCTGCCGCGGAGTCGGCTCGTAGCGCACGTCGGGTTCGCGCAGCGTCGCCGCCGCGGGAGCGTCCGGGTTGGGCGAAGCGCAGCCCGGCACGGCCAGCGCGATCAGGACGGCCAGTCCTACGGAGAAACGCATCGTCGTGCTCCCTCGCGTCCCTTTCGCCTGCGGCGCCGGCGGACGCAACTCGTTCCGCGCGCGTCGAGACAGAAGCGTTGTCAAACTGGTCTCCGGACTGCAAAATCCGGTCGATAACGACAACGGGACGCACCAGTCCCGATCGAGGGGATGGATGCCATGCGCGTGCGGTTCGGCCAGTGCCTTAGTTTGTTGTTGCTTCCGGCGGTCCTGGCGTTTGGCGGCGGGGTTGCCGCCCAGGACAACCATGCGGCCCATGCCGCAGCCCAGGCGCAGGCTAGCCCGTCGGAGATGAGGCAGATGCGCTGGTCCGACCCCGCGGCCTGGCCGGCGGGCAAGGTGCCGGGCGAGGGCGAGGCAGTGGTGATCCCCGCCGGTACGGACATGCTGCTTGACGTCGTCCCTGCGCCGCTGCGCAGCCTGACGATCGAGGGGCGCCTAAGGTTCGCCGACGACCGCGACCTCGAGCTCCGTACCGAGTGGATCTATATTCCCGGCGGCGAGCTGGCGATCGGCAGCGAGCAACGCCCGCATACCCGGCAGGCGACGATCGTGCTGACCGACGAGGTTCCCGGCGAGGACGTCAACACGATGGGCGACCGCGGCATCATGCTGATGGCCGGTACGCTCAACCTCCACGGCGAGCGCGAGAACGCCTGGACGAAGCTGGCGAAGACGGCCCCCGCCGGCGCCACTGCGATCGAAGTGCTGGACGCCTCCGGGTGGCGCAAGGGCGACGAGATCGTCCTCGCCTCGACCGACTACGATCCCCGGCAGGCGGAGCGGCGCACGATCGCCGCGATCCGCGGCAACACCGTCACGCTCGACCGTCCGCTCGAGTTCATGCACTTCGGCGAGATCACCTTCGGGGTCGACGAGCGCGGCGAGGTTGGCCTGCTGACGCGCAACATCCGCATTCGCGCCTCCGACGACGCGGAGACCTCGTACTTCGGCGGTCACATCATGGCGATGTCCGGCTCACGAATGTACGTCTCCGGGGTCGAGCTCGACCGGATGGGCCAGCACCTGACGCTCGCCCGCTACCCGATGCACTGGCACCTGATCGGCGAGGGGGCGGGGCAGTACATCCGCAATTCCGCGATCCACGATACCTACAGCCGCTGCGTCACGGTCCATGGCACCAACAACCTGCGGGTCGAGAACAACGTGACCTTCAACACCGTCGGTCACTGCTTCTTCCTCGAGGACGGCATCGAGACCGGTAACCAGTTCGTCCGCAATCTCGGCATCCAGACCAAGTGCCACCCGACGCTGCCGTGCGAGCCGACCAACCTGACGCTGCCCCACCAGGGCACGAAGGGCCAGGAATCCGCGCACGTGCTGATCCCCTCGGACAACACCGTCTCGACCTTCTGGATCACCAACCCCGACAACACCTACCGCGACAACGTTGCCGCGGGGTCCGACCAGATCGGCTTCTGGTTCGCGATACCCACACATCCGACCGGCCAGTTCGAAGGTACGGAGATCTCGGCGCGCACGTGGCCCGGCCGTACGAAGCTGCGCGAGTTCAAGGGCAACGTCGCGCATTCGAACTTCGACGGGTTCATGCTCGATCGCGGGCCGCGGCCCGACGGCAAGTTCGGTATCGCCGGCCCCAACCTGATCAGCTACGCCGACCCGACGGACACCAACAGCGGGGTCATTCCCGCGGTGTTCGAGGACTTCACCGCTTACAAGAACCGCAACGGCGGCATGTGGTCTCGCGGCGAGATGCACCTCTACAAGGGCCTCAAGCTCGCCGACAACGCGATCGGCTTCACCCACGCTTCGGGCGCTCCGGGCATCGCGCCTTACACTTCGCGCGTCGAAGACTCGCTGTTCGTCGGCGAAACCGACAACGTCGGCAATCCGCGGACGCCGGAGGAGATCGCCTATGGCCGCAGCCTGCCGGCGGCCGCACCAGATTTCCCGATCCGCGGTTACGAGTACTACGACTTCCACCACGAGGTGGAGAACGTCACCTTCGTCAATTACCAGGCCAACGAGCTGCGCGACGCGGGCGCGCTTTCGTACCTGCTGTTCACCAGCTTCGGCATGAGCACCGAGAACTGGGTCAAGGGCCTGAAGTTCGTCAACGCCAAGCCGGTCAGCTTCCCGCCGATCCAGCGCCGCTGGGCGTCGGACTACGGCCGCAGCGCCGCCTACAAGAGCGCTGCCTTCCGCGACCTCGACGGCTCGGTCGCCGGGAAACCCGGCGCCTATATCGTGATCGACAACGGCGTCGCCTCGGACGAGGAAGCCTGCGAGATCAGGCCGACCTGGAACGCCGCCGTATGCACCGGGGATATCGGACGTTTCAGCATCGCGGGCGACTTCAACGGTTTCCAGACCGGCCCCATCACCGAGCCAATCATCCTTCAGCGGAACGGCAAGCGCCTCGAGTACATTGGCGAGACGACGATCGGCAGCGGCGCCGAACTCAGGGTCGAAACCTCGCGCGACTCGCTGACATTGTCGCTCACCGAGATGGATGACGGCTCGTGGGTCATCCTCGAGTTCCCCGGCTACGCGACAGCTGTCGAGGGGACACAAGTCTCCAGCCTCGCGGAACTGCGCGAGGCCAGCCAGACCTCGTGGTTCAGCGAGAACGGTACGCTGTGGGCCAAGCTCGTGGTCGACAACGGCGCCGGCCTGACCGTTGCGCCCGGCAACGCCCCTCCGGGGTTCGCCGCCCGGGCCCTGCCCGTGGGCGCGAAGATCGAGGTCGGTAGGGCCGAGGGTGCCGCGGGACAGCAGGTGGCGGCGAGGTAGCGCCGGGGGGCGGCGATGCCGCCCGCCGGGCTCACCCCTTGTCGAAGGGGTTTTTCGGGCTCCGCAACGTCAGCCGCACCGGAACCGCGCCGAAGCCCAGTTCCTTCCTCAGCCCGTTCACCAGGTACCGCTCGTAACTCGCCGGCAGGTCGCCCAGCCGGGTGCCGAAGACCACGAAACTCGGCGGCCGCGTCTTGATCTGGGTCACGTAACGCAGCTTGATCCGCTTTCCGCCGGGTGCGGGCGGCGGGTTGGCTTCGAGCGCGTGCTCGAACCAGCGGTTGAGCGCGGCGGTCGGCACGCGCCGGCTCCACTGCTCGCGCAGCTCGAACGCGGCGCTGAGCATCTGGTCGAGCCCCTTGCGGGTGCGCGCCGAGACCGCCAGCAGCGGCACGCCCTTGAGTTGCGCGAGCCCTTCGTCGAGGGCCGCGCGCACGCCATTGAACAAGGCCGAGGGATCCTCGGCGACGTCCCACTTGTTGATCGCGATCATCAGCGCGCGGCCCTCGTCGAGCACGAGGTTGGCGATCTTGAGGTCCTGCACCTCGAGCCCGCGAGTCGCGTCGAGCAGCAGAACCACGACTTCGGCGAAGTCGACCGCGCGGCGCGCGTCGGCAACCGCCAGCTTCTCGAGCTTGTCATCGACCTTGGCCTTTTTGCGCATCCCCGCGGTGTCGATCAGCCTTATCGGCCGCGTCTCGCCGGTCGCCGGGTCGGCCCAACGCCAGTCGACCGCAATCGAATCGCGCGTGATTCCAGCTTCCGGGCCGGTGAGCAGCCGGTCCTCACCGAGCAGCCGGTTGATCAGCGTCGATTTCCCCGCGTTCGGTCGCCCGACGATCGCCAGCTGCAGCGGCCGGCTCGGGTCGTCTTCCTCTCCTTCGTCGGGTTCGTCCGACGCTCGCTCATCCTGAGCCTGTCGAAGAATCAGGTGCGGAGCCAGGGCCTGGTAGAGATCGGCTACCCCCTCGCCGTGTTCGGCCGAGATTGGCACCGGTTCGCCCAGTCCGAGCGCGTAGCTCTCGAGGATTCCCGCCTCTCCCGCATTTCCCTCGGCCTTGTTGGCCACCAGCACTACCGGGACTTCCTGCTCGCGCAGCCAGCGGGCAATTTCCTCGTCGAGCGGCGTGATGCCGGCGCGCGCGTCGATCACGAACAGCGCTGCGTCGGCGCCTTTGAGCGAGACCTCGGTCTGCGCGCGCATCCGCCCGGGCAAGCTGTCCGGCTCTTCGTCCTCCCAGCCTGCGGTATCGACCGCCTGGAACTCCATCCCGCGCAGTCCGGCCTCGCCAAACCGCCGGTCGCGCGTGACTCCCGGCTGGTCGTCGACCAGCGCCAGCTTCTTGCCGACCAGCCGGTTGAACAGCGTCGACTTGCCTACGTTGGGCCGGCCGATGATCACGACCTGGGGGAGGGTACGGCTCATGCGCCGGGAGGTGGCGGCTTGAAGCGAGGTTGGCAAGAAGAAGGACGAGAGGGAGCCCTCATCCGAACTACGCTACCTCGCTTCGCGAGTATGCCCGGCTGTCCTTCTCCCACCGGTGGGAGAAGGAAGCTTTGCCGCAAGCCCTGTGTCCTCTTCTCCCGCTGCCGGGAGAAGGATCCGAAGACTTGGCCCCGTAAGGGGGGCGGTCGGAGTAGGATGAGGGCCGCTCCCTTCCTCTAGTACGACACCCGCACGCCAGCCCTGAACCGCGAGCCGAACGTGTCGAAGAACACCGGGTTCGTCGGATAGTTAGACCCACCGCCGCCGCCGCCGCCGGGCGCGACCGCCGGGTCGGTGTCGAACAGGTTCTCGATCGAGCCGAAGATCTCGACCGACCGGTCGCCGCTGCCGCCGGGGAGGGGAATCTCGTACGACATCGCCAGGTTGAAATAGGTCCGGCCTTCGACGGTGTTGTCGTTGATCGAGTCGGGCAGCGTCGGATCGTAACCCGGGTCGTCGGGCCCGATCCGGTCGATGTTGTAGATCCCCGAATTGATCCGCCGCATGCTCAGCGTCGTGTTGAAGCCGCCGTTGTCGTAGGAGAGGAAGCCGGTGAACATCCAGTCGGGAGTCGGGCTCAGGTTGCCGCCGCCGAGCACTGGTCCCGTCTGCCCGGCGAAGTCCCGTGATTCCACGCTCGGGTCGGGCTGCACGACCTGGTCGTACTGGTGGTTCGCGAGCAGCCTCAGGCCGACTCGGCCGTTGCCGAGCGATTGGCTGATGTCCGACAGCTGGAGCCGGTAGTCGAGTTCGAAGTCGAAACCCCGGATGGCGACGCTGCCGAGATTAACGCGGCGGGCGTCGATGAAGGTGATGCCGCCATCGCCGGGAAGGCCAAACGCCACGCCGGTGTCGGCATCGCGCGTGATGCGATCGCAAAACAGCGAATAGTCCTCGCAGAAGTCGACGATCGTCTGCGCGCTCAGGATGCTGACCGCATCCTTGAGCTCGATCTGGTACCAGTCGACCGACAGCCGCAGTCCCGGGACGAAGTCGGGACGGAACACCACGCCGAGGGTCGTGGTATCGGCCTTCTCCGGCTCGAGCGCGAAGCTGCCGCCGTTGAGGATCGGCGTGGCGTCGTCGTTGGCGTTGGGGGCTCGATCGGGGCTGTTGACGATGCCCAGCGTCGAACCTTCCTCGCTCGGGGCGTTGCGTTCGAACAGCTCGCGGAATCCGGCCGCGCGGATGTCGCGCGAGCGCGATCCGCGCAGGCGCAGGCCGCCGCCGATCTCGTAGATGCCGCTGACCTTCCAGCTGACGGCCTCGTTCGAGGTCTTCTCGGAGGTGTAGCTGTTGGTGGCGGTATTCTTGCTCCAGCGCACCGCGCCGTTGAGCTCGAACAACTCGCCGATCGGCAGGTCGCGGAACACCGGTACGTTTAGCTCGCCGAACGTCTCGATCACCTCGATGTCGCCTCCGTAGTCGAGACCGAAGGTGAACGCGTAGTCGGTGTAGTTCGGGATATCGCCGTGGGTGACGTCGCCGCCTTCGCTGCGGTACTCGGCGCCCGCGGCGGCACCGATCGGGCCGGCCCATCCTTCGAACAGCGTGCCGTTGACGCTGAGCGCGGCGACGTGCTGGTCGTAGACGAAGTCTTCGACGACCGGCCGATAGGCGTAGTCGATCGCGGCCTGGTCGAGGTTATCGATACCGAACAGGTTCATCGGTACGCAGCCCTGCGCCCGCGGATCGGGGCTGGGATCGAGCAGCTCCCGACAAACGATGTCGCCGGTGTCGGGATCGACGACTGCGTCGAGCGCGTACTGGAACTCGGTGTTGACGCGCGAATAGCGCGAGAACTGATGCCGCTCGTTGCGGCCATACTGATAATAGGCGTCCCATTTCCAGCGGCCGCCGATCTCTCCGGACAGCGAGAACACGCCGCGCCAGACTTCGGCCTTGGCCTCGTTGTAGGCGGGAATCTGGTCATCCACGTCCTTGCCCAGGCTGAACGAGTCGCCGTTGAGCAGGACGCGCAGCTCTTCGGGCAGGAACGCGTTGTCGGCATGGACGAAATAGGTCGATCGTGGCCCCGCGGTCACACCGCTGTTGGACGCCGTACGGTTGGCGTAAGTCAGTTCGGCCGATGCTGTCACACCGTCGACGACCTCGTACTCACCGTAAAGGTAGCCGACCCATCGTTCGAGCGGCGTCTGGATGTCCGAATCGTCGTAGGTAGAGGCGCCGTCCCCGCCCATCCGCGGGCCGAACGTCGTCGAGCTGACGTACTGGCCGGGATCGAACTGTACGATGCCTGTGCCATCGTCGGTGAAGCGCCAGTTGCGCGCCTCCAGCGGCGCCGGTGGGCGATTGCGGACGACCCCGCGCGGATCGTTGTATGCCTGGCGGGAGCCCGGTCCGATGATGTAGTTCGGCAAGCCGTAGCCCGGCGTGCCAGGGAGATCGTGCCCGGAAATCGTCCCGTCCGGCAGGATGTTGTTGGCGTTGGCATAAACGTCCCATCCCTCCGCGCACCACAACCGAACCTCGAAGCAGTCGCCGATGCCTTCGCGCTTCTCGTACTCGCCGCCGATTACGAGATGGCCGCGGTCGCCGACACGCGTGCCGTAGACCAGAGATCCGTGCCACCCCTC
>JBIQKN010000050.1:12183-20807 GCA_044506565.1 Sphingomonadales bacterium
CGCGTGCCGAGCGAGGGATTGAGGCCCCGCAGGTTGGCGTAGGAGGCGCCGACGTCGGCCCCTGCGGTAATACCGGCCACGGCGTCCGAGACGACCGCCGTGTTTTGCGGCATCAGCTCGACGATGTCGCCGGCACTGACGATGGCGAGGTCGGCGATCTGATCGCCGCCGAAGACTGTCGAGGGCGTCGGTTCATTGAAGCCGCCGCTGCGCTCGATCCGCGTGCCCGTGACGACGATCGCGTCGCCCTGCTCCTCGGGCGTCCCTTCCTGCGCCTCGACGGGCAATGCCGAGAGCGCCGAGGCAAGCGCGACAATCGCGGCCCCGCCCCGAAGGCGGCTTCCGGGCGTGAATCGCGAACTTGTCATGGTATTCTCCTCCCTTCGCCGTCGACGCGGCCTGTTGCCCGCCTTGGCGGTAGGAGAGGAGGCAGACTTGACTCGAGGGGCCGTAACTCCTGATCTTTTCACGCGTCGAATGGGCGAGCGAGCCCGAGCACCGGCCCCGCGAATCGCCGACCCGTTCGATGGGATTTCCTGCGCTCCAGTCTGGTGGCGTGATTCCGGTGCGGACGGCGCGACGTCGCCGGCGCCCATTGGAAGGGCCAAGGCTGGCGCCGAGGCGCGACGCCTCCCGCTCCTCCGGCTCAGGCGGCGGGAAAAGCGTGAGAATTGATCTGAGGCGGTAGAGTGTCGCTAGTGGCGCATCCTTCGTTGCCCGGACGACCTACCAAGTCCCGGTGTTCGGCATGCTGGCCCACGGCTCCTGCGGTTCGAGGTGGCCATCCTGCAGCAGCTCGATCGAAATTCCGTCGGGCGTCTTGATGAAGGCCATGTGGCCATCGCGGGGCGGGCGGTTGATCGTCACGCCGGCATCCATCAGCCGCTGGCAGGTCGCGTAGATGTCGTCGACCCGATAGGCGAGGTGGCCGAAGTTGCGCCCGCCGGTGTACTGCTCGGGCGGTGATCCGTCCTCAGGCGGCCAGTTGTAGGTGAGCTCGACCTCGGCGACGCCCTTCTGTCCGGGCGCGGCGAGGAAAAAGAGCGTGAAGCGGCCCTTTGCGTTCTCCATCCGCCGCACTTCCTCGAGCCCGAGCAGTTTGAAGAAATCCAGCGTCGCTTCGGGGTCGCTGATGCGGATCATCGTGTGGAGGTACTTGACCATGACTTCATGAACTCCGTTCGTCGCTATTCAAGCACGGTTCATCGCCAGAGGCGCATCCGCTCGAAGGGTTGCGCACCGCCTTCAGGGAGCCGCTCATGTCCGACGTTAGCCAAGACGCACTGCCTTCCGCCACCCCCTTCTGGCGCCGCCCGCAGGCGCAGCTCGTGCTGGCCGGCTCCGGCATCCTCGCCGCCGGGCTGATCGTCGGCGGCTACCTGCTTGGCGACGGGCTGACCCGGGCCCGCGCCGCCGACCGTTCGGTTACGGTCCGCGGCCTCGCCGAGCGCGACGTGACCGCGGATCTCGCCACCTGGACGATCGCCTATTCGGCCTCGGCCGGCGACATGGCCACCGCGCAGTCCAGCGTCGACCGCGACACCGCCGCGATCCGGGCGTTCTTCGAAGAGCTCGGCTTTCCCGACGACGCATTGCAGCCGGCAGGGGTCAACGTCTCCAGCTATACCCAGGACGGCTACACCACCTTCACGGTGCGTCAGCGCATGACCTTGCGAACGACCGATATCGAGCGCGCCCAGCGCGCCGTGCGGCGGCAGTTCGATCTCGTCCGTCGCGGGGTGCTGCTCGAGGAAGGCTCAGGCATGGCCTATACCTTCACCAAGCTCAACGCCATCAAGCCCGAGATGGTGGCCGAAGCGACGCGCGACGCGCGCCGGGCCGCCGAGCAGTTCGCCAAGGACAGCGACACCGGCGTCGGCGGAATCAAGCAGGCGACGCAGGGCTATTTCGAGATAACCGCGCGCGATGGCGACGGCGGCGGCTGGGGTGTTGCAGACACGCCCTACAAGCGGGTGAGGGTGGTCACCACGGTCGACTTCTACTTGCGCTGACGTGCGAATAGGCCCGCGCCGTCGCCGGCGCGGGCCTTTCCGATACAGTACCGGCTTGGGCTCAGAACGAGAAGCCGAGCGTGCCGACTACCGTGTCGTCGGTAATGCCGTCCCACGCCGGGCCGCTCGGGCCCTGGACGCCGACATAAGCCACGCCCACCGACAGGCCGCCGAGCACGGTGACCGAGGCGCCGATCGAGTAGTCGAACGAGTCGCCGTCCGGGCCGGTCGACAGGAAACCATCGGTGTAGCCGACGTGGCCCGAGATCGAGAGCGGCGTGTTGGGCACGTCGAACCCGGCATCGGCCGAGAGGTAGAGGTTGTCGCCGTTGCCGAGCGAGTCCTGGTCGGGCGCGTAGAACACGCCGAGGGTCAGGCCGAGCGGGCCGACGCTGGGCGAGATCTTGCCGTAGAATTCCCACACGTCCGACGGGCCGGCGCCGGCGTCCTTGGACGGATAGGAGTAGTAAGTGACGCCGACATCGGCGCCGACACCCTCGGCGATATCGCCGGCCCAGCCGGCGAAGAAGTCGAGTTCGATCTCCCCGTAGACCGGGCTGTCCTCGAGCGACGAGGCCCAGGTGCCGAAGTAGATGCCGGGCTTGGTGTTCAGCGTGATGCCGCCCTGGACGGCGGGGTCGCCGCCCGACAGGCCGACGCCGCGGAAGCGGTAGTCGGTCACAAGGGCGATATTGCCGGAAACGGTGACGACGGGATCTTCGTCCTGCGCCAGGGCCGGAGTGGCACCAAGAGCCGCGCCGGCAAGAATAGTTGCGGCCAGGAGGCCGCGGACGGACGTAAGCATGGGCAGTTCCCTCATTGTTGGGGTGTAAACTCTGCTTCGTCCCACCTGCACATCGCGGTCCTCCCTCATGCCGGGGCGGTCTCCTGCGATGCGCAATTAACTTGCACTGTCATGCTGCAGCGCACAAGGGAATTGCGCTGGCTTCTGCCGATTGGCGCCGGAAGTGTGCTTTTCGCGTCACATTAAGCGGGGAGACAGGGTTTCTTGCGCAACGGACACGCGTCCTCTTGTGCCTTGCAACCCGGTCGCTAGGGGATCGACCCGATTCCGATGTTTCAGGCTCTCAAACGCATCTTCGCCCCGGCCGAGCAGGCCGAGCTGCCCGCGGTTCCCGACGGGGAGCGTGTCTATGCGATCGGCGATATTCATGGCCGGCACGACCTGTTCGGTGCGCTGGTCGTGGCGATCGACGCCGACGACGCCGGGCGCGGGCCTGCCGACACCACGGTCGTGTTGCTCGGCGACCTGGTCGATCGCGGACCGGCCAGCGCCCAGGTCATCGCGCTCGCCCGCGAATGGCAGGCGCGGCGGCGCGTGCGCATCCTCGCCGGCAACCATGAGGAAATGTTCCTGCGCAGCTTCGACGAGCTCGAGATCTTCCGCCATTTCCTGCGCCACGGTGGGCGCGAGACCGCGCTCAGTTACGGGATCGATCGCGCGCAGTTCCTCGAGGCCGAGCTCGAGGACGCGCAGAAGCTGCTGCGCGCGTTCGTGCCGGCGGAGGACATCGCCTTTCTCGAAACGTTCGAGGACATGATCAGGATCGGAGACTACCTGTTCGTCCACGCCGGGATCGATCCGCGCGTGCCGATCGGCGAACAGAAACGCCGCGACCTCAGGTGGATACGCGAGCCGTTCCTCTCCCACTCCGAGTCCCATGGTCCGGTAGTCGTGCACGGACACACGATCAGCGAGGCGCCGGAAGACTGGGGCAATCGCATCGGCATCGACACCGGCGCCTTCAGGACGGGGCGGCTGACCGCGCTGGCGCTCGAAGGGACGACGCGGCGCTATATCGAGGCGGTCGAGGCGGACGGCGGTGTTGCCGTTGCGCCGCTAGCGGCCTGAAGCGGGTGCCAGGGGGCCTGTAAGCCGGGTTCTGTCCCGCGGGCGGTATCCTTTCGGACGGACCCACGGGGGCAGCCATTCATCTCGGCGACCGGTTGCCCGGCCGCTCCAGCAACCAACCCGGGCCTCTCGGGGCGAAACACCCCTGCCTCCGCTCCGAAGATCTCGGGCGCGAGACCCCTATTCGGTCTTGCTCCGGGTGGGGTTTGCCATGCGGGCGCTGTTACCAGGGCCCCGGTGCGCCGTTACCGCACCCTTTCACCCTTGCCTGTGCCCTTTAGGGCCATCGGCGGTATACTCTCTGTGGCACTTTCCCTCGGCTCGGGCGAACCCTTGCCGGGCGGGCGTTACCCGCCACCCTCGTTTCGCGGAGCCCGGACTTTCCTCGGCATTCCCGAAGGAACGACGCGGCTGCCCGGCCCCCTGGCCCGGCCTATCTAGTCTTTCCGCTGTCGCGATCCAAGAGCAGCTGAAACAGGATCGCGCGCACCTCGCCGTCGATCACGCCATCGATTCGTTCCGGCCGCCAGCGGCGCTGGAAGGCCTCGACCGTCTTGCGTCCGGCACTGGCGTCGTAACCGAAGCGCTCGAGGGCGAGATAGAACGCGCCGTCGTTGTCGAACGGATCGCCGAGTTCGAGCTTCTCGGGGCGGGGCAGACACAACTGGCACCTTGCCAACCGGTCCCACGGGAACAGCTCGCCCGGATCGGTCTTGCGCGCCGGCGCGACGTCCGAATGGCCGACCACGTTGGCGCGCGGAATGTCGTAGCGCTGGACGATGTCGTGCAGCAGCGGCAGGAGCGCCTCGATCTGCGCTTCGGCAAACTCGCGATAGCCGAGCGCGTGGCCAGGGTGATCGAGTTCGATGCCGATGCTGGCCGAATTGACGTCCCTGTGTCCGCGCCAGAAGCTCGCGCCGGCGTGCCACGCGCGCTTGCTCTCGTCGACCAGCTGCACCACCTCGCCATCTTCCGAGATGAAGTAGTGGGCGCTGACCTTGGCCTCGGGATCGGTCAGGCGTTGCAGCGCGGCCTCGCGCTCCATCTCGGTGTAGTGCAACACCACCATCGACACCGGCAGCGCGCGCCCGTCCCAGTTGGGTGAGGGGAGTTCGCGGTGGACCAGCCCCGCCGTCATCAGCCGGCTTGGTCGGGCAGCACGGCGCCCATGACCAACGCCTCCGCGCTCAGCGCGTACTGGAGGCCGCCCCCGAGTTCTTCGGCGAGCAGGCGGATCATGTGCGCGGGCGCGGTGCGGCCGCTGAGCTCGTCAGGAGCCAGGGATCCGTCGAGGGCCTTGCCGATGTTGCCGTCGAACGCCACCCGCGGGCCCGAGGCGCGCACGGCGATCTCGGTCGCTCCCTCGCGGCGCTCGGCGCCCACGGCGAGCGTGCCGCCCCGAATGAGCGCGTCGCTCGCGATTGCGGCGAGATTGAGCAGCACCTTCACGGCCGGCTTGGGCAGCGTCTGCTCGGCTACCGCCCATTCGAATGCGATCCGCTCGTTGGCCGCGACCAGCCCGGCCACGAGGGCGCGCGGCTCGTCCGACGGGACCTCGTCACCGAAGCCGCCCGCGGCCCCATAGGCGAGACGAAAGAACTTGAGCTTGTCGGTGCTGATCCTGGCGCTCTGCTCGAGCAGCTCGAAGCAGCGCTTGCGCATCTCCGGGTCTTTCTCGTCGGCCATGAGCTCGAGACCGTTGCTCAGCGCACCTACCGGGCTCAGCAGGTCGTGGCACAGGCGCGAGCAGAGCAGGGCGGCGAGATCCGTCGAGGAAGTCATCCGGGCGCCTTAGCGGTCCTCCACGACATAGGAAAGCGGTGCGAAGCCCGCCTCCTCGTCGCGCCAGAACGCCACACCGCTCTCGCCGACGATGGCCCAGACCTTGCCGTCGCCCGCCGCCATCGCCCGATCGACCTCGGAGGGCTCTGCCGGCCCTGCCGGGTGCGAGTGATAGTAGCCGGCGATCTGGGGCCCGCCCGCCCGGGCTGAGCGGTAGGCATCGACCAGCGCCTGCGGGTCGATCTCGAAGCGGCGGCGGCGATCGGAGGCGACGTTGGCGGCAGGGCGGATCTCTTCGACCGACTGGCCGCCCAGCAGCAGCCCGCAGCATTCCTCGGGCGCCGAGGCTTCGGCTTCCGCCAGCATGCGCTCCAGCGCGGCTCTTGAGACACGCAAGATCATTTCCCATCTGTCTGGTATCATGGGGGAGGGCAAAGTCATCACCGGCGTGCTCGCGAACGGGCCGCGGCTGGACAAGGCGCTGGCGGAAGCCAGCGGGCTGTCGCGCGAGCGCGTCAAGGCGCTGATCGGCGAAGGCAAGGTATCGCTGGACGGCAAGCCCGTCCGGCAGGCATCCGCGAAGTCGGCCGGGGGCGTCTTCGCCATCGAAGTTCCCGCGCCTGTCGACGCGCGAGCCGCGCCCCAGGAGATCGCACTAACCGTGGTCTACGAGGACGAACACCTCCTCGTGGTCGACAAGCCGGCAGGCATGGTCGTCCATCCCGCGGCCGGCAATCCCGACGGAACGCTGGTCAACGCGCTGCTGCACCACTGCCGCGGCCGGCTGTCGGGCATCGGCGGCGTCGCACGGCCGGGGATCGTCCACCGGATCGACAAGGACACGTCGGGCTTGCTGGTGGTCGCCAAGTCCGACGTCGCTCACGAGGGCCTGGCGCGTCAGTTCGCCGATCACTCGATCGAGCGCGCCTACCTTGCGGTCTGCAACGGTCGGCCCAACCCGCCGTCCGGCACGATCGCCACGCGAATCGGGCGTTCGGACGCCAATCGCAAGAAAATGGCGGTGCTGCCCAAGGATTCCTCGCGTGGAAAACACGCGGTGACTCACTATAAGACCTTGCAGGAACTCGACGGATGTTCGCTCGTTGAATGCCGCCTTGAAACCGGCCGGACTCACCAGGTCCGCGTTCACCTTTCGTCCATCGGCCACGCGCTATTGGGTGATTCCCTCTATGGACGACCCAATTCGCGGGTGCGAGAGGTGCTCCAGCGACTTGGATTTCGCCGGCAGGCGCTCCACGCGCAGGTTCTCGGCTTCGTTCATCCGGTGACCCGGGACAAGCTGCGCTTCGAGAGCGTCGTGCCGTCGGACATCAAGGAACTGATCGACGAAACCGGTCATTCAAATCGATGAAATGCACGCGACAAGGTGTCTTAGTCGTGTATAACAGGGGCAAGGTGGCTGCGCCCCGTGGATGCCCTGGGGGGTCCGCGAACCGGCAGCCGACAGGAAAGGTCTAGGGACAAAGTGAGCCAGAAAACCACCACCAGGTCAGTGAGCGTCCCGGCGCTCGGCGGTGAGCAGAGCCTCAACCGCTACCTGGCCGAAATCAAGAAATTCCCGGTGCTGACGGCCGAGCAGGAATACATGCTCGCCAAGCGCTATCAGGAGCATCAGGACCCCGAAGCGGCGGCCCAGCTGGTGACGAGCCACCTCCGGCTCGTGGCCAAGATCGCCATGGGCTATCGCGGCTACGGCCTGCCGGTCGCCGACCTGATCTCCGAAGGCAACGTCGGGCTGATGCAGGGCGTCAAGAAGTTCGAGCCCGATCGCGGCTTCCGCCTCGCGACTTACGCGATGTGGTGGATCAAGGCCTCGATCCAGGAATTCATCCTCCGCTCGTGGAGCCTCGTGAAGATGGGCACCACCGCGGCGCAGAAGAAGCTGTTCTTCAACCTGCGGCGGATGAAGAAGAACCTCGAAGCCTACGAGGACAGCGACCTCCACCCGGAAGACGTCAAGAAGATCGCCACCGACCTCGGCGTGCCCGAGCAGGAAGTGATCAATATGAACCGCCGGATGATGATGGGCGGCGACGCGTCGCTCAACGTCAGCCTGCGCGGTGACGAGGAAGGCGCCGGACAGTGGCAGGACTGGCTGACCGACGACCGTCCGCTGCAGGACGAGACCGTGGCCGACGCCGAGGAGGCGATGGTGCGTCACGAGATGCTCGAGGAGGCGATGGAAAGCCTCAACGAGCGCGAGCGCCACATCCTCACCGAGCGCCGGCTGACCGACAATCCGCAGACCCTCGAGGAGCTGTCGCAGGTCTACGACGTCAGCCGCGAGCGCATCCGCCAGATCGAAGTGCGCGCGTTCGAGAAGCTGCAGAAGGCGATGCAGCGGATCGCGGGCGAGCGGCTGCTGCCGGCGGCGTGAGTTCGTTGAGGCAGTAGGCAGTAGGCAGTAGGCAGCAGGCAGTAGTGCCTGCTGTCTGCTCCGTTTTGGAGGCATCTCAGGGGGTCACGGACAGACAAGTCCGCGACTCTCGTGCCGTGCGTGATGTCCGGTCTTATCGTGACCTGCTCGTGTGGCAAAAGGGGATGGATCTCGCTGCCGCGGTATACCGACTCACTCGGCCTTGGCCGAAGGAGGAAACGTTTGGCCTCGTGGCGCAGGCTCGCCGAGCAGCCATGTCGATCCCTGCAAACGTCGCCGAGGGCTATGGGCGGCAGAGCTCTGCAAGCTACATCCAGTTCCTGAAGATTGCTCGCGGTTCCCTGAAGGAGCTGGAAACGCACCTGCTTCTCGCAGAACGCGTTCAATTGACACCACGTGGTAGTTGTAACGAAGCACTGACGCTCGCCGATGAGCTCGGAAAAATGCTCGGCAGCCTGATAAATTCGCTGCGTAAGCCCTAGCCAGTCCATCGCCCAAAGCGACCCTACTGCCTACTGCCTACTGCCTACTGCCTACTGCCTACTGCCTACTGCCTACT
>JBIQKN010000150.1:0-1088 GCA_044506565.1 Sphingomonadales bacterium
CGAGCGTCGGCGCGATGATGATGCCCGACTGGTGGTGCTCGCCGGGTTCGGGGAGCGCGGTGAAGCGCGGCAGCTCCGAGAGCGCGACGTTCATCCGGAAGGTGCCCGAGCCGGCCTTGAAGCCCTTCATCCGGCGGCGGAAGTCGGGGGGCAAGTCGGCCTCGGCGAACATCCCGTCATAGAGGATCTTGGGTCCGACGTTGGCGATCACCCGGCTGGCGGCGATCTCCTCGCCGCTCTCGAGCCGCACGCCGGCCACCCTGGCCCCATCGACGAGCACCTGCTGCACCGGGCTCTCGAGGCTGATCTCGACACCCAACTCGCGACAAACCTTGGCCATGATCTGGGTAATCGCGCCCATGCCGCCGACCGAGTGCCCCCAGGCGCCCTTCTTGCCGTTGACCTCGCCGAACACGTGGTGGAGCAGCACGTAAGCCGAGCCCGGCGTGTCGGGGCTGGCGTAGTTGCCGACCACCGCATCGAAGCCGAACGCGGCCTTGACCGCCTCGCTCTCGAACCACTGGCCGAGGAAGCTGGTCGCCGACTTGGTGAACAGGTCGAGCACGTCGCGCTTCTGCTCGAGGCTGAGCCTGGCGAGCCCCCTGCCCTGCAGCGCGCCGTCGATGAGCGTGCGCCAACCCTCACCGACGTTGGGCGGCGCCTTGAGCGCGAGCCCGCGGAGCACCTCGGCGACGGTCTCGAGTGCGTCGTAGTAGGCGGGCAGCGCCTCGGCATCGCGCTCCGAGAACTTGCGGAACTCGGCTTGCGTGCGGGCAAGGCCGCCGCCGAGCTTTAGGTAGCCGCCGTCGTCCTGCGGCAGGAAGTTCGAGATCGGCCGCTCGATCACGCGGTAGCCGTGGTCGGCAAGGCGCATGTCGGCGATGACCTTGGGCTGCAGCAGGCTGACGGTGTAGCTGGCTACCGAGTTCCGGAAACCCGGGTGGAACTCCTCGGTCACCGCGGCGCCGCCGACCACGTCGCGCCGTTCGAGTATCCGCACCTTGAGACCCGCGCGGGCGAGGTAGAAGGCGCAGACGAGCCCGTTGTGGCCCGCGCCGATGATCAGGGCGTCGTAGTTGGCGGTCATG
>JBIQKN010000150.1:1188-3004 GCA_044506565.1 Sphingomonadales bacterium
GGCGCGCCTCCGGGATCAATTCGCGCATCCGTCTGCAGAAATGGCGCAGGCAGACCTCCTTCTCCGACAACGGGCCGACCGAGAAGCTGCGCGAGGCCATGCCGGCCTGGACACGGGTGATCAGCGCGGTGTCCTCGGCATTGACGCGGCGGTTGATGCGCCAGTTGAGGTAACGCGCGGCTTTCATCTCGCGGCGATCATCCGGCAGCACGTAGCTGATCTCGCGGATCAGGCTCTCGGTCGGGCTGACCGGGAGCCACTGCATGAAGTCGACCTGGTCGGGATAGATGTCGAAGGCGACGTTGGGCCACAGCTTGAAGTACAGCCAGTGGCGCTGCGCGGCCTCGGGCAGGTGCGGCACCTGGGGCAGCAGGTTCTGGTAGGCCCGCTCGGACCAGTTGGCCGAGGGGCGGTCGACGAGGTCGCCCCACATGCGGTCGACGTGCTCGGTCGCCTCGACGCCGTAGCTCTTGCCGAACAGGCGCGTGAGACCCGGGTGGGCCACCGGGATGTGCAGGCCGTCGGAGTAGTTGTCGCCGACGTTCTTCCAGTTGACCTGGCGCGGGCGCAGCGTGACGCGACCGAGGGCGCGCAAGTCTTCGAAGCGGTACGGCGCGATCATTGCTTCGTAAGGCGCCATCATCTCGGCCACCGAGGGGCCTTCGTCGCGCAGGCGGACGAACACGAAACCGCGCCAGATCTCGAGGCTCACCGGAGCGAGCCCGTGACGGGACTTGTCGAGACCCGGGTAACTCGCGCTGTCGGGGACGCCCGCGAGCGAGCCATCGAGATCGTAGGTCCAGGCATGATAGGGGCACACCAGCCGTTTCGCGCAGCCGCTGGCCCCGTCGACGACGCGCGACCCGCGGTGGCGGCAGACGTTGGTGAAGGCGCGGACCTGCCGGTCCCTGCCGCGCACGACGATCACGCTTTCGCCAAGGTAGTCGAGCGTGTGCCAGTCGCCGGGGGCGGGGATGTCGCTGACGTGGCAAACGACCTGCCACGCGGGCGCGAAGACCCTTTCCTGCTCGATCGCGAAGAACTCGGGGTCGGAATAGGTCCAGGCCGGAAGGCTCCAGCCCTCGAGCGGGTCGGCGTTCGCCCCGGTCCATTCCTCGCGGCGACTTGCCATGGCGCGACTCCTTGCTATACGATCGTATAACAAGCTCATGACAGCCCGACAATCGTCCTTTACTCGCGCGAATCCCGACGCGCGGCGCCAAAGCCTCATCGAAGCGACCGCCCGCTGCCTCGCCGAACGCGGCGCGGCCGGAGTTTCCGTGCGGGGGATCTGCGCCGAGGCCGGAGTCTCACCGGGGCTGCTGCGGCACTACTTCCCGAGCGTGTCGGAAGCGATCGCCGAAACCTACCGCTGGATCGGCGAGCGGATCGCCGACGCTCTCGACGAGGCGGTAGCCTCGGCGGGGCCGGATCCGCGCTCTCGCCTGCTGGCCTACGTCACGGCCAGTTTCCGCCCGCCGATCGCCTCGCCCGGGCTGCTTGCGAGCTATGTCGCGCTGTGGAGCCTGACCCGCAGCGACCCTCTGGTCGCGACCGTTCGCTCCGAGGTCTACAGCGACTTCCGGACGGGGCTCGAGGCGCTGATCGAGGACCTGCGCCCCGATCTCGGCGGCGCCCGGCTGCAGGCGGTGGCGCTGACGGCGCTGATCGACGGACTGTGGCTCGAACTCAGCCTCGGCCCGGCGCCTTTCACACCCGAAGAAGCGGAGCGGCTGGCGGAGCTATGGCTCGACAGCCTGCTCGGCTGAGCGGTCCCGGCGGGTCCACCAGTACAGCGGCAGCCCCGCGGCCATCA
>JBIQKN010000051.1:0-4357 GCA_044506565.1 Sphingomonadales bacterium
CGAAGCGCTTGAACAGCACCGCCTTGCCTTCCATCACCGGCTTGGAGGCGAGCGCGCCGAGGTTGCCCATGCCGAGGATCGCGGTGCCGTTGGAGATCACCGCGACCAGATTGGCGCGGGCCGTGTAGCGCGCCGCGTTGGCCGGATCGTCGGCGATGGCCTGGACCGGGACCGCAACGCCCGGCGAGTAGGCGAGGCTGAGGTCGCGCTGCGTCGCCATCGGCTTCGAGGCGATGATCTCGATCTTCCCGGGCCGGATCGTCTCGTGGTAAAACAGGGCTTCGCGCGCGGTGAAGCGATCGGTCTCTTCGTCGGCCAAGGCGTCCTCTGGGGTTACCGTTTCCGTTGCAACGGCCCCTAACGCCCTATGCCCTTACCGTCACCCTGAACTTGTTTCAGGGGCCATTTCTCGCCCGGCGCGGCCGATCGGTTCGAGCGCCGCGAGGCGGCCCGAGCGACTTGCAAGGGGATGCTTGCCTGGCAACTCGGCGAGCGCGTCACGATGGGCCCTGAACCAAGGTCAGGGTGACGATCGAGGAGCCGGAGGTCCCGTGCGCCTATTCTTCCAGCTCGATGTCCCAGTAGAGCCAGTCGCGCCACGTTTCGTGCAGGTAGTTGGGCGGGAAGCTCTTGCCGTGCTGCTGGAGCTGCCAGCTGGTCGGGCGGATCGGCCGGACGAGCGGCTGCATGTGCGCCTGCTGCGGGGTGCGGCCGCCCTTCTTCATGTTGCACGGGGCACAGGCGGTGAGGATGTTTTCCCACGTCGTCTTGCCGCCCATCCGCCGCGGGATGACGTGGTCGAAGGTCAGGTGATGGGGACTGCCGCAATACTGGCAGGCGAAGCGGTCGCGCAGGAACACGTTGAAGCGGGTGAACGCCGGGAACTCGCTCGGCTTCACGTATTGGCGCAGCGCGATGACGCTCGGGATCTGCATGTCGAGCGAGGGCGAGTGGACCAGCCGCTCGTAAGTTGCGACGACGTCGACGCGTTCGAGGAAGATCGCCTTGATCGCGGTCTGCCACGGCCACAGGCTCAGCGGATAGTACGACAGCGGGGTGTAGTCGGCGTTGAGCACCAGCGCCGGGCAGCTCTCGAGGCTTCGGACCGGATCCTCTTCCGCGCTCCGAAAATGCGCGGCGCGATCGATCAGTTCGGCCTTGTACACGGCGGGCGAGCTCCTGATACGGCGTGAGGGGAGCACTTGCGAATCACTGCGTCAACCCTGTTACAAAACGTGAATCCACAGCAAAGCCGGCGAGCCGGCAGGCGGGGAAGGACACAGCGCTGCCATGGTCGTGACGCGTTTCGCCCCGAGCCCGAACGGACCGTTGCACCTCGGTCACGCGTTCTCGGCAATCGTCGCGCATGACCTCGCGCATGAGCGGGGCGGGCGGTTCATCCTCAGGATCGAGGACATCGATGGCGCCCGCTCGCGGCCCGAGCTGGCCGACGAATTCCGCGCCGACCTCGCCTGGCTCGGGCTCGAATGGGACGAGGTGCCGCCGCAGTCGGCGCGCCTGGCGAGCTACGCGGCGGCGGCGGAGCGGCTGCGCGAGATGGGGCTGCTCTATCCGTGCCGGTGCACCCGTGGCGAGATCGCGCGGGCGGCGCGGAGCGTGGGCCCCGACGGCCCGATCTATCCCGGAACCTGCCGCGGGGCGGCGATCGCGCCGGGCGAGCCGGTCGCGTGGCGGCTGGACGTTGCCGAAGCGCTCAGGCGCACCGGGCCTCTCAGCTGGACCGACGAGCGGGCGGGCGAGCAGGAGGCGCGCCCGGAGCTCGCCGGCGACGTGGTGCTGGTGCGCAAGGATGCCGAGACTCCGGCGAGCTACCACCTCGCGGCGACGCTCGACGACGCGGCCGACGGGGTCACGCTGGTCACGCGCGGGATGGACCTGTTCGCGGCAAGCCACGTCCACCGGCTGCTGCAGGCGCTGCTCGGGCTGCCGGTGCCGGTATGGCATCACCATCGGCTGCTGCTCGACGGGGAGGGGAAGAAGCTCGCCAAGCAGCGCGGTTCGCCCGCGCTGGCCGACCGGCGCCGATCGGGAGAGGACGGCCGCGCACTGGCCGATGAACTCAGGAACGGAAGGTTACCTGCTGGTATTGGCCTGTCGGAAGGCCTACATGCGCCGTCATGAACACCTTCCTCGTCATCGTCCTCGTCCTTGCGATGATCTTCGTCGTGGTCTCGCTGGTCCGCGGTATCGTCGCGTTCCTGCAATCGCACCGCGCCGACATCGACGCCGGGGGCGAGCGGCAGAAGGAAATGCAGCTCAAGCAGAACAAGATGATGCTCAACCGGGTGCTGTTCCAGGCCGGGGCGATCGTGATCGTGGCGCTGCTGCTGATGCTGAACCGCTAGTCCGCCGGCAGGACCAGGGCGAGCGGGATGGTCAGGCTCAACCGGATCTATACCCGCACCGGCGACGACGGCACGACCGGGCTGGTCGACGGCTCGCGGCTGCCCAAGCATGCGCCGCGGCTCGAAGCGGTCGGCGCGGTCGACGAGGCGAACTCGGCGATCGGCTGGGCCTCGATCGCGGCCGGCGAGCATGGCGAGCCGCTGCGGCGAATCCAGAACGACCTGTTCGACCTCGGCGCGGATCTCGCGACCCCGGGCGAGGACTTCACGCCGTCGGACACGGTGCTGCGGATCGTGCCGGCGCAGGCCGGGTGGCTCGAGCGGCAGATCGATGCCGTGAACGAGGGGCTCGAGCCGCTGCGCAGCTTCGTGCTGCCTGGCGGGAGCGAGGCGGCGGCGCGGCTGCACGTGGCGCGGGCGGCGGTCCGGCGAGCGGAGCGGGCGATGACGGCGCTGGCGGTAGCGGAGCCGGTCAACCCGGCGGCGCTGGCCTACGTCAACCGGTTGTCCGACTACTTGTTCGTACTCGCGCGCGCGGCCAATGCCGGTGAGGCGGGCGACGTGCTGTGGGTGCCGGGGGCGAGCCGGTAGGCGCAAAAAAAGAGGGACAGTCCCTCTTTTCTCACAAGCGGCGGCGGAAAAGAGGGACTGTCCCTCTTTTTGCCGCTAGCTTGCTGCACCTGCGAAGGAGACAGGCATGGACAGGGTCGGCATCGTCGGGGCCGGGCAGATGGGGGCGGGCATCGCGCAGGTGGCGGCGACGAGCGGCCACGCGGTGGTGCTGGCGGATCGCGAGCTGGCGATCGCCGAGGCGGCGCGCGAGGCGATCGGCAAGCGGCTCGCGCGGCTGGTCGAGAAGGAGCAGCTCGGCGCGGCCGGGGCCGAAGCGGCGCTGGCGCGGATCCGGCCGGTGGCGGACTACGCGCCAATGGCGGAGGCGGCGCTGGTGATCGAGGCGGCGACCGAGCGCGAGGAGATCAAGCGGGCGATCTTCGAGCAGCTCGGCGAGGTCCTCGCGGCCGACGCGATCCTCGCCAGCAACACCAGCTCGATCCCGATCACGCGGATGGCCGCGTGGACCGCCGATCCGGCGCGGTTCGTCGGGCTGCACTTCTTCAACCCGGTGCCGCTCATGGCGCTGGTCGAGGTGATCCCGGGGCTCGCCACCTCGCCGGAGACGATCGAGCGGGTCCGCGCTTTCGCCGAGGGCCTCGGCAAGGAGGTCGTGCTGAGCGGCGACGAGCCGGGGTTCGTGGTCAATCGCGTGCTGCTGCCGATGATCAACGAGGCGGTTTTCGCGCTCGCCGGCGGGACCGCGAGCGTGGCCGACATCGACAAGGCCTGCCGGCTCGGGCTCAACCACCCGATGGGGCCGCTGACGCTGGCCGACTTCATCGGGCTCGACACCTGTTTCGAGATCATGCGCGTGCTGCATGCCGGGACCGGCGACCCGAAGTACCGCCCGGCGCCGCTGCTGGCGAAGTACGTCGAGGCCGGCTGGCTCGGGCGCAAGTCGGGCCGCGGGTTCTACGATTATTCGGGCGAGGAACCGGTGCCGACGCGGTGACGTTCTGGCGGCGAAGGAGATCGCACCATGACCGACCGGCCCCGCGAAAACGTAGACCGTCCGTCCGCCGAGGAGGCGCCCGAACTGCACAACGCCGAGCAGGACGACGAAGCCGGCCAGGCGCAGACGGTCGCCGAAGAGGCGCTCGAGGGCGAAGCGCGCGACGGGAGCCCGCTCGACAGCCTCAAGCCCGACGACGAGGGCGAGGTGATGGACGATTCCTCGCAGGACCTGATCGACAAGATGCGCGACATGGAACAGTCGGGCCGGATCGACATGGGCGCCTTCCGCGGCGAGCCGAACCACGACGACGAGGACGAGGCCTACGGCGAGGAAATCGAGGCGGACGACGAGTAGGTTGCAGCCGTCGTCCGGAACGCGGCGCGGCGCTGTTGAATTTTCTCGCGCAAAGACGCGAAGACGC